>JAPLWQ010000005.1 GCA_026396515.1 Candidatus Magasanikiibacteriota bacterium
AAAGCGTCCGCAGATGGTTTGGCGTGTCAGGGGTTAAAACCCAGTGCTTAACATTGGGATTGCCTTTGAAACTACCAAACTAGAGGACAGAAGAGGTAAGCGGAATTGCAGGTGTAGTCGTAATAAGCGTTGATATCTGCAAGAACACCAAATGCGAAGGCAGCTTACTGGTACATTTCTGACACTAAGGGACTAAAGCGTGGGGAGCAAACAGGATTAGATACCCTGGTAGTCCACGCCCTAAACTATGCGTACTAGGTATTGGCAGTATCGACCCTGTCAGTGCCGTTGAACAAAGCTAACGCGTTAAGTGTGCCACCTGGGGAGTACGGCCGCAAGGCTAAAACTCAAAGGAATAGACGGGGACCCGCACAAGCGGTGGAGCATGTGGTTTAATTCGATGATACACGAGGAACCTTACCTGGGCTCAACTACTAGCTGCATTGGGGCAGAAACGTCCCAAGCCTTCGAGGGTGCTAGATAGGTGCTGCATGGTTGCCGTCAGCTCGTGCCGTGAGGTGTACCATTAAGTTGGGAAACGAGCGCAACCCACGTCGTGTGTTAAATGTACACACGAGACCGCCCAGCTCTTTGCATATCTGTCATCCTGAATTTATTTCAGGATCTAGATGCTGAAACTAGTTCAGCATGACAGGTAAATAGAGAGCTGGGAGGAAGGGGTGGACGACGTCAAATCAGCATGGCTCTTACGTCCAGGGCTACACACATGCTACAATGGCCGGTACAATGGGTTGCCAAGTCGCGAGACGGAGCTAATCCCATCAAAACCGGTCTCAGTTCAGATTGCAGGCTGCAACTCGCCTGCATGAAGTTGGAATCGCTAGTAAACGCGTATCAGCCACGGCGCGTTGAATACGTTCTCGGGTCTTGTACTCACCGCCCGTCACACCACGGGAGTTGGCAATGCACGAAATCCGCCTTTGGCGGATGAATGCAGGGTCAATGACTAGGGTGAAGTCGTAACAAGGCATCCGTAGCGGAAGCTGTGGATGGATCACCTCCTTTCTGGAGAACTCTTCGCGAAAGCGAAGTGAATCTCAGTCGAGTTCTGAATTAAGATTAATTTCTTATCGGAGCAGAGTAAACGATCAGGGTTTTTGTCACATTTGTGCTGTTAAAAAAATCGGCCGTTTTAATACGGTCGATTTTATTTTTCTTCTTTGATACTCTTGATTTATTTTAAAAAATGTAGTACTATTTTTTCACAAAAGGGCGGCTAGCTCAGTTGGTTACCCGCCCGAACGACTGATGTCGTTCAGTCGGGCGGGGAGCGTCAATTTTTATTTTTATGGGTCTGTAGCTCAGTTTGGTTAGAGCGCTTCGTTGACATCGAAGAGGTCAGCCGTTCAAGTCGGCTCAGACCCACCAGAACTTGATTTTTTTGTTGGATTTGGTATAATTTTTTTAATTTTTCGAGGTCGGATATTACAATTTATATTAACGGGCAATTAGCTCAGATGGTTAGAGCGCGTCACTGCAAACGGCAAGTGAGGATAAAATATAAATAAATTTATATTTTGTCCGAACGCCGCCGTTTCTCCGCCCGCAGGGCGGTTAATGACGAGGTCGGATATTACAATTTATATTAACGGGCAATTAGCTCAGATGGTTAGAGCGCGTCACTGATAATGACGAGGTCGGAGGTTCGATTCCTCCATTGCCCACAAAAAATTCACCCGAAACGGGTGTATTTTTTTGTGCATAGGAATCGAACAAAGGGGTGGTGGGGAAAGCATTTCCCCGCTTTGCCGAGGAAAGTTCACGAAAACCTGAAGGTTTTTGTGGGAGGAGCCGAAGGCGACGAAGCGAGATTCCTCCGTTGCCCACAACCCGCCCAAGGCGGGTTTTTTTGTTGTTTTAGCCACCTTGCCAAGCCCAAAAAAGTAGTGTATATTAAGATGAGCAAAAGATGGGATTAGCCCAATTTTTAGCGTAAGAATATACTATGGAAAATTCAAACGACAAATGGGTTGAAATAAGAAAAAAGATATTGAAATATTTGGCGTCGGCCGGGCTGTTTTTGTTTGAAATGGTAAAAATTGCCGTTTTGGCCGGCATCACTATCGGGCTCATCCGCTATTATCTTTTTAAACCATTCTATGTTAAGGGCGCTTCCATGGAGCCGAATTTTTTCGAAAAAGAATATTTGATTATCGATGAATTATCATATCGTTTTCGCGAACCGCAAAGAGGTGAAGTAATTGTTTTCCGCTATCCGGAAGATCCGAAAGAATATTTTTTGAAACGTATCATCGGCTTGCCCGGAGAGACAATAAAAATTTCCGGCGGACAAGTGGTGATTTATAACAGCGACCACCCGGAAGGAACATCAATTGATGAGTCGTATCTGCCGATGGATCTGAAAACAGAAGGGGATAGGGTGATAAAAATATCCGACACTCAATATTTTTTAATGGGCGACAACCGTCCGAACAGCTACGATTCTCGTCGTTTTGGGCCGGTTGACCGCAGTTTTATTATCGGCCGCGCCTGGCTTAGAGGGTGGCCGGTATCACGAGCGCAAACTTTTAAAGCGCCGGAGTTTAACATATAGCACGTTATGCCAATAAAAAAATTAAGGGATAAGAAGAAGCAAATTCCGAAAAAATATAAAGAACACAAGCCGAAAGCCAAAAAGAAAGAAGCGGAAGGCAAGGATCATGGCCAGGGTGAAAAAGGCAAAAGGGCATACAACGTCTTGCGGGGAATGCATGATATTTTGCCGCGCGAAGAAAAATATTGGAAACCGATGTTTAATAATGCGATGAATTTGGCCGATCATTTTCAGTACGGCCGGATCGAAACTCCTATTATGGAAGAGGTTGGTTTGTTCGTCAGATCGCTCGGCAAGGGTACGGATGTGGTTGAAAAAGAAATGTATGTTTTTGAAAATGATGAAATCGGACGGGTATGTTTGCGTCCGGAAGCCACTGCATCGGTTGCCCGTGCCTTTATCAACGGCGGCATGTGGAACTACCCTCAACCGGTGAAGCTTTGGTATTGGGGGCCGATGTTTCGTCATGACCGCCCGCAAGCCGGTCGTTATCGCCAATTTTTTCAAGTTGGTTATGAAATTTTGGGCGCCGAAGACCCGGCTGTGGATGCTGAGCTGGTGTTAATTGCCTATAATTTTTATAAAGATCTCGGCTTTCCGGTGGAAATAAGAATTAACAGCATTGGTTTGCCGGAAGAGCGCGAGCGCTACAAAGCCGAGCTGGCCAATTATTATCGCGCGAAAAAAAGTTATATTTGCGAGGACTGCCGGAAGCGGCTATTAAAAAATCCTTTGCGCCTTTTGGATTGCAAAGCAGATCAGTGTCAGCCGATCAAAGACGAGGCGCCACAGATAGTTGACTGGCTCTCTGATGCCTCAAAAAGTTATTTCATGAAGGTATTGGAATATTTGGACGAACTGGGAGTACCGTACAATTTACAGCCCACTCTGGTGCGCGGCTTGGATTATTACACTCACACAGTATTTGAAGTATATCCGGCCGTGCCGTCTGAAAATCCGGGAGAGGAAAAAGCGCAAAGTGCGCTTGGCGGCGGAGGCCGTTATGATTTATTGGTTGAAGAAATGGGTGGTCGTTCGACTCCGGCAGCCGGCGTGGCTTTGGGGATAGACCGGTCAGTGGCCGTGCTTAAGCACTACGCGGAGAAAAATCCGCTAAACCTGCCCAAGCCCGTTTATGACATTTTTTTCGCTCAACTTGGCGACCGGGCCAAGGGCAGGGCGTTAAAAATGATCAATGATTTGCGGAAGAGCGGAATGAAAATCGGCTTTAATTTATATAAGAATTCACTTAAAACACAGCTGGAATTAGCCAATGATTTGAAAGTGCCATACGCGCTCATCATCGGTCAAAAAGAGGTTCAGGAAGGCACTATTATTATCCGCGATATGGAATCGGGCATCCAGGAGATAGTAGATCAGAAAAAGGCGGAAAATATTGTTAAAAAGAAGCTTAAGAAATTTGACGATGGGGATAAATAGCAGTATAATAATTATGTCTAAATTATTAATTCTTAGAAACGGAGGTGAATTTTGTGTCGGAAATTAAACGGAAGAAAAACGAATCGTTTGAAGCCTTTATGCGTCGCGTTAAAAAGCGCTGGCAGCAATCAGGCAAAATACTTCAGGTAAAGAAAATCCAATTTCACGAACGCGACAAGAGCCGCACCATGCGCCGAAAAAGCGCTTTGCATAAATTGGGAGTGGCTACAAAGATGGAATACTTGAAGAAGATCGGCCGGTTGCCGGAAGAGCCGAAATACAGACGCAAATAGGATTTATTTATTCATTGCTTCCCATGCTTCAATGGATTAATAAACCGGGTAAAAATTTAAAAAAATCCGCCACTATCGGGGGGCTTGTTTTAGTGGCGGTTTTTTGTTTGTATTTTGCTTTTGGCCGAGTTCACGAAGTACAAGCCGGAGCGTTAAGCCAGGCGGATCCGAACGCTGAATTATTACAGGGAGTGGCCAGTATTCAGGAGCCGCTCGGGCTGCCCTCAACCGATATCCGACAGATTGCCGCCAATATTATCCGTATTGCTTTGGGTTTTGTCGGCATCGTACTTATCGTGCTAATAATGTATGGTGGTTTTTTATGGATGACTGCCGGCGGTAATGAAGAGCAAATTGGAAAAGCCAAGAAGATTTTAGTTAATGCGATAATTGGTTTAATAATTATTCTTTCCGCATACGCCATTGTATTATTTATCATGCGCATGCTCGGCATTGGCATGGGCGGAGGCGGTACCGGAGTGCTGGCTGCGCCTAATACGCAAAATTTCCGCGGTAGCGGAGCTTTGGGCCGGGTGATAAAAGATCATTATCCGAATCGCAACCAAACCGGCGTCCCGCGTAATACAAAAATCGTGGTCACATTTTTCAAACCTATCAATGTAAGCAATATGGCGTCGGACACGAATAACTCCGGCGTAATTGGCGATTGTCTTACCGGCGGCACGTTCAACTGGGAAACCAGCTGTGATAAATTAATACTTAGCAATGACCTGATAAATATTCAGGAAATAATTCCGGCAACAACCACCACCGGAACGCCGACATACAGGCAGATACGCGGCGCCGCTTTTATGGCCGCGTCATCCACCGACGCCACCACCGGAATTTCAGGCATATATACTTTTGTGATACGACCGTACGATTATCTCGGCACTGAAACAGAAGATGTAAAATATCTCATTCATTTGGGCAATGGCATCCAGCGCGATGACCCTGACCTGGCAAAAAAAGGAGTTTTTGAAGCAAATGCCGGCTCAAAATATTATGAGTGGACTTTTACCTGCAGTACTGAATTGGACTTATCTCCGCCATATGTAATTGACGTTTATCCTGCGCCGAAGCCGAATAAAGACGAATATAAAAATACGGTAATACAAATTAGCTTTAATGAAGCCATGGATCCGATAGGTATTCAGGGTGATTTTGCTACTTCAACAGCGGAAGGCCAATACTTTTTGCAAAATGGATTTATTTATTTGAAAAATAACAACAGTACCCGGCCGGTCGGTTCGTTTAATTTGGTAAATAATTATCAGACATTGGAATTTACTCCGCGTACATGGTGCGGCGTGAATGCCTGTGGCGGGCCGATATATTGTATGCCGGTGTGCGACAAGGCGGGAGCGACATGCAAGAGAGATGATTATGAATTGTTATTGCGCGCCGCGGCCACTCTTTCCACCAGTTCGTTTGAATCTCAGCCGTTTACCGGCGTGGCTGATATTTGTGGTAATGCCTTAGATGGAAATAAAGACGGCAAAATAGACACCGCGCCATTAACCGAGCCGGTGTTTGATAATCAAAAACATGCCGACAACTATTGGTGGGAATTTGGCTTGGTTGATGAAATGGATTTGATACCGCCGGTTATTTCTCAAACCGTGCCCGGCCCGGAGGCACCGGAGGTTGTTGGAGATTATGAATGGAGCATGTGGTTTGATAAGCGTATGCGCATTGACCCGATGTACACGATTGACATCGGCGAATCGCCGACTCCGGATGAGCGGTGCGCTTGCTTCACTCAAACTTCAAGCGGAGTGTGCATGGCGTTACCGGACAATCAATGTATTTCGGATTTACTTTGGAAAGCGCCGTTTGTCACCTTTGCCACAGATACACCGCCGTTTACCAAAACAAACATGCGCCATGGGCCGTTTCTTGATGGGCGTCTGCAATATTATTTGCCGTTGGTTTCTTCTGCTGTTGAAGACGCGCATTTCAATTGTTTGTTCCCGGGCCAGGGTCCTGTGAAAGTCCCATACGTTACGGACAAAGCCTCATCTTTCTGCGATCCGGCCAATCCGCTTACTTGCTGTATCAATAGCAGTGATAAGACTTTTTGCTGTAACGGGGATGATATGACAAATAATGACAACAACAATGATGTGACGAGAAGCGAGTGCAAAAATAATTTGAAATTTCCAGATTAATATATTAATACAGAATGTTTAAATTGAACTGGAAAAAATTATTACTGGTTACACTGCTGTTAGCCGGCGTCGGTGTGTTTTTGCTTGCCGCTGTTTCGCTTGCGCAAACCACGGGGCCTGATTTGGGTTTAGAGCCGATACGGCAGGAATTGGGTTTGCCTGATACCGATATCCGGGTGATTGCGGCGCGCATTATTCGGGTGGCGCTCGGGTTTTTAGGAATTGTGGCGCTGGTGCTAATTTTGTACGGGGGTTTCACTTGGATGACTGCCGGAGGAAGCGAGGAAAAAATACAAAAAGCGAAAAAGATTTTAATGAACGCGGTGATTGGGTTGATTATTATTTTGTCCGCCTATGCCATAGTCAGCTTTGTTTTGCAGGCACTGTTAGGTGCCACTACCGGAGGAGGGGGCGGAGAAGGGGGTACTGGAGGCGGCGGCGGTTTCTCCAATGTTTTTATAATTACTTCCATGCCCGGGAATGATTTTGGCTGCGGGGCGCGAAATTTGCATCCGGTAATAAGGTTTAACAAAACGGTTGATCTTACTACAATCGAGAATAATTTAGTATTAAGAAATAAATTAAATTCCGCCCCGGCTACAGGCACATGGGCATTTCAAGTGGTTGATGGAAAAACGATATCAAGTGCGGTGGTGTTTAATCCGGTGGGAGATTGCGGAGTTCCGGGGCATAATGATTGTCTTGATGCCAGTACAACTTACCAGATATTTTTTGCCAATTCTGGAAATATCAAAAGCCAACTTCCGAATGTTTTAAGTTTAAACTGCAATGCTTCAGGCAAGTTTAAAAATCAATGCAAAAATACTCCTTCGGTAGAATTTGCCACCGGCGACGGGGTTGATGTGGAAAATCCGACAATTACCATTACTAATCCGTTTGAAGGAAATCAATACAGCCAAGGCGCGGTCATACCGGTGCAAATGACTTACACCGACAATTTCGGGGTGCAGGATTTGGCGTTATTCGTTAATGATGGTGATGTGCCTGTTGATACAGCGTCAATAAGTGGGTGCAAGAAATCCGGAACATCAACTCTTGCCTGGCCGTCTGGAACTTCACCAACCGGCACTTACGCTCTTAAAGCTTTGGTAACCGATGTGGCCGCCAATTTTTCCACTGCAGTGCGCAACGTTCAATTATTACCGGCCCATTGTTTTGACGGTGTGTTAAATGAGGGCGAGGAGCAGGTTGGGCCGCCCGACTGCGGAGATGGTTGCGGATATTGCGCCGGGCAGTCGTGCGCACAAAACAGCGATTGCGCCAGCGGTTGGTGCGAGGATGGAGTTTGTTTTAATAGAATAAGAATAAACCTGTTTGATCCGCTTGATGGCGCGGCCAGTTCAACTTATGTGACAATTTCCGGTCAATTTTTCGGTGATGATGGCGGCCATGTCTATTTTACAAAACAAGGCGGAGGCTGGACCGAGGCATTTATTGTAAGTTGTGGCGCAGGCATTGACAATTGGACGCAATATCAGTTGGTGGTAAAGGTTCCGCCAGCTGCCGGCTTTGGCCCGATTAAAGTCGTGCGCGCGGACGCGCCGACCGATGGTTCAGATGATACCATCAGAAAATATACTGATGTCACCGATACTGACGGCTGGGGTATTGACGAAGACTACACTGTCACCAATGTTTTAAAACCCGGTCTTTGCGCGCTTATACCAAATTATGGCGCTCCGTATGTCACTACCACATTGATCGGTGAAAATTTTGGCGCCACCAACAATTCGGCGCAGGACAAAGTAATGTTCAGTTCTTCCACCGCGCTAATTCGCAGTTGGGCAAGCCGTTCTGTTGGGGCACGCGTACCGGCGCTTGGCACTGGGCCGGTGGCAGTAAAAATATATAATGAAGGAGAAGGCAGTAACGCCGTTCGTTTTGATGTGCGCGAATCGCTGGATAAGGACGCGCCGGTGATTGAAAGCATTAACCCGGAAAAAGGCGCCAAGGGCGAATACATTACCATCATCGGCAAAAATTTTGGAAATAATTTAGGAAAAGTTTTATTTAAACTTGATGGCGGTGGAGAAGCAAAATATGGCAGTTTCAGTTTTCCGGCTGATTGCGAGGGCTCAACCTGGTCAAATAATCAGATAATCGTAAAATTTCCCGAAGATGATGCGATCGCGGTTAATCATAAATATACCGTTCAGATTCAACGTTCCAGTGATGCGAAAATTGGTCCGATCGGCGCGGAGTTTGCCCTGCAAACCGGCGATCCGGCTCCGGGCATTTGTAAATTAGATCCCAGCTCCGGTCCGGTTCCATTTAATCCGAGCAGTTCAATGAAAATTTATGGTGAGTATTATCAGCGCGGCGGTGCGTCTTCAACCCCGTATTTCTGGCAACTGGAAGCCTCAACCACCACAATAGAAAATCGCGCTCAAACTACCGACATTGTTCAGGAGACCGATCAACAGGCCGAATTTAGACCGCCAAATGGTTCGCAAACCGGCCCAGTGGTGATGTACCGCGACAAAATGGGAAATAGTTTGCCATTCACTGTTTATAATTGTTTGGAGAATAACAAAACCTGCTATACGGCGGGCACACATTGTTGCCCGAGTGGCGCCACCGATGCCGGAGCGTGCAAAGAATTATGCGCCGGAGAAACCAGAGCCACCGGTTATATGTGGCGCTTTAGTACCGGGCCATTTCCTCCGGTACCGAAGGTTTTAGAGCGCTGCGATGCGGGGACCGATGCCGGAGCCAATTTGCCGTCTCCTTCGCCGGATATTCGTTGGACCGGGCTCGGCAACTTTGACCATTTTAACGCCTGTCGGACCGCCCTCGTGAATATTGAGTTTACCATGAAGATGGATCCGCTCACGGTCAATGCAAGTAATATTCAAATATATAAATGCGTCAGCTCGAGTGTTACCACCACCTTTGCCAATGACAATAATATTTGCACGCACGAAGGCGACTCTCTTCTTTTAGCCGATGGCAGTTATGACCTTGAGTCGGCGTCCGGTGGTGAGTTCAGTGACACCAGTTTCATGCAGCTTTTTCCTTCCGCTTTGAAATGGGCGGACAATACTTGGTATCAGGTTGTTTTGAAAAAAGGAATCAAATCATTGGCGAGCCAATATGAATACAAAGGTGAAATAAAAACACTGCCATCGCAAAATCTTGTCACCAATAATCCGTGCGGTACTGATACGGCTTATTGTTTTCTTTTTAAAACTAATGCCCGCGACTGTAAATTAAACAAGGTGGTTGTTACGCCGTATTCATACTGGACTTCCATTTTGGAGTCGCCGGTTAAATATAGAACCATAAAAAGCAATGCCGATGACTTGGGGTCGGATTTATATTACAAAGGAAACGGTTTGAGCGATCAGCATTGTATCATGATGGATATGCGCAGTTTCAATTGGAGTTGGGATACGGAACTGCATCCTTATTCCACAATCTACGGCACAACCACTTTGCAGAAAGCGCAAGTAACCGCTTTAGCCAATACAGTAGCGGTTGGGCTGACCACTCCGGACAACGCAGTGGCGATTCAAGCACGCGCGTATAGAGATGGGAGCAGTGCGCCGACGCCACCCCCGGCAGAAGAGAGTGGAGTTGTTGACGTAACGGAAGGCCTGGTTGCTTGGTGGAATTTTGATGGGGATGTTGATAGCAATGCGGATGGAAAAAGGGAAACAATAATTGACAGCATTGGTGGCCATAATGGAAATGCGTCTGCGAGCGGTGTGGAGGACATTGAAGATGGAAAAATTGGGAGAGCATTGAAATTGGATGGAATTAGCGGAAAAATTAACTTGGGCTCTCCGGAAGGTTACCCCAGCGGAACCAGCCCACGCACTATGTGTGGTTGGGGGAGACCGGAAAGTATAATCGATGGTTATGGCTGGCGCTGGATAATGGCATATGGTAACGGCGCACAAGGGGAAGCCATGTTTATTGGAATGGATGGCGCCATATTAGACGGTGGCGCTTATGGAGCCGACTATGATCTTACTGTAAATAATTTTTGGACAGCTGGTGTTTGGCACCACGTTTGTTTGGTGTATGATGGTGCAAAAGCGATACTATATGGAGACGGGT
Source organism: Candidatus Magasanikiibacteriota bacterium (assembly GCA_026396515.1). Classification (GTDB taxonomy): domain Bacteria; phylum Patescibacteriota; class Patescibacteriia; order Magasanikbacterales; family GWA2-37-8; genus JAPLWQ01. The sequence goes on from JAPLWQ010000005.1 coordinate 10,563, forward strand.
CAAATAGAAAGGAGATGACTGTAGCTTGGAATCTGCAACCGGTCGCATCATTTATAGGCGCACAAGCATCAGGCATCGAATTTTGGAAGGGTGCAGTAGATGATATTAGAATTTATAATCGCGCTTTATCTGCTGAAGAAGTATCGAGGGTGTATCAGTTTGGTAATTCCGGCGGGAGCGGTGGTTCGGAACCGGAAGGTGGCGGAACTATCACACCTGAAGACAAAACCGGCCAAAGCCCTCTCACTATTGATTTATCGCATCCGAAAGTGGTTGATTATTGGCCGAAATGTCTGGAAGCGTGCACCAACGCGGAAATTGGCGCCAAGTTTAATGTGATAATGGCAAATGCACATATTAATGAAGGAGTGGTTAAGTTAGCAAGGTGCCTGGACGAAAACTGTACAAGTCTTGAGTATATTACATCAGATTTGAGCAGAGAACTTGATCCGTCTGACCGCCGCTATTTAAAGATGAGTTTTGGCATAGCGGGGGGTGAGCTTGCAACAGATACGGTGTATCAAGTCACTTTGTCGACGACAGGCAGCAGTACGGCGATGTCAGATATTCAACTCTGGTCCGGTGCCAGCTCAACCAACGAATATGTAAAGGCAAAGCCAATGCAGGAGGCTTTTACTTGGCGTTTTAGAACAAAAAAAGAAAAATGCGTTCTTGATACGGTAAATATTATCCCGACTCTTTTCCAATCGGTGTTCATCCACGACCGCCATGTTTATTCCGCGGAAGCGCGGTCGGCGCCCGATGCCTGCGATCCAAAAGGTCAGCGGCTGGATACGTGGTCAATTGATTGGCGCTGGCAATCAAGCTCAACCAGCACTGCCGTGGTACAAGAATTTAAAACAAAAGGACGCAGTCCGCTCTGTAATGACAATTGCACCAGGAAAGGAAGCGATGTAACTTCCGATGCCTTGATGTTTGAACCGCTCTGTGGAAATAATATTATTGAAGCGGGTGAAGACTGCGACCCGCCGTTTATCAGTGTTACCGGAGCTGTGACCACTACTGTGTGTACCTTAAATTGTTTACGATTGGGAAATACTAATACTACCAATACAATTCAGACCTCCGATATTGGTTTATGCGGTGATGGATTTGTTAACACTTTAACGCGCAGTGAAGAGTGCGATCCGAATAATACGGCGACAAAAGCCGGGTGTTCAAAAAATTGTCTGCATATTGGTTCAATTCCGACTACCGGTGCGGAAGACGTAGCCGCCTCAATTTGCGGCAACGGAAAGATTGGTATAGGTGAAGAGTGCGATTTGGGCGTGGAGGTGGATTATACAAAAACAAGCTCATCTTTGAAATGCTCACCGACCTGTTTGCATTTGGGCACGAGCTTATCGGCCGGGTGGTGCGCGGGAAATACTTCCACGCTGTTTAATGCGGTTGAATACAAGGCCGCCTGCGCTAAATCAAAAAGCCAGTGCGGAGATGGAATCAGAAGTCCGTCGGAAGATGCCGGTTGTGATTGTGGATTTGCCACCCAAACTCCTCATGGGACTGCACCGTTTGACCACATGTGTTATTGCGGTGATTATCTCCATGAAATTTCCGCTGACGCGCTGAATCACTGTCCTAGAGTGAATCCGGCCTGTTCCTCAAATTGTCTCGGCAATTCGCGCTTGTTGTCTGAATGCGACCCGCGTACCACAACCACTATAGGAGGAATAGATATTGTCACGGCGAGAGAAGGCTGCGGTGAAAATAATCAGTATCTGGGATCGTCGCTTATGTATTCAGAGCCGTCTCTTTGCGGTGATACTATTGTTGGAATAGGGGAGGAAGCAGACTGCGAGGCGGGCTTTCTATTTACCCATCCTTTCTTTGATCCGTGGACTTTGGCGACCGGTGTCGGGCTCGGCGCAGTTGCCACAAATTCAAGCGGTATCCCGTCACAAATAGCCGACATTCAAGGCACCGGTTCCTCAACGGTTAATAATAAAACATACAGAAAATCAGATATCGGGAAATTTGAAATTATCTGCGGATTTAGCCAGGATGTTGAATGTAAAGATTTGCTCGGGGATGACTATGGTTTAGCCAGCAATTCCTGTTGCATGCCGCGTCCGTGGCTTATCAGCACTTACCCTATCAAAAATGACGCCCATCCGCCGTCTGACATTTGTCCGAATACATATATTGAAGCCAAATTTAATCACCTGATAGATGAAGCGTCTTTGGCCAATCATATATATGTGGCCCGTGGATATGATACCACCACTTCTTGTCCGGCCGGTTCTACCAACGTGTCGCCGTTAGTATTAGACGTTAAGACGTTGGGGCTCGATAGCGGGCCGTGGTATAAGCGCTTGTGGCATGGCATCGTCAATTGGTTTGCCCGAATTTTTGGCGACGAAACCAAAGCCGCGCCGTTTGTGATAAATTCCACAGTATATTGTTCGGAAGATGGTTTGCTTGCTCCGGCAAAAGTGTTTGTGGAAGGTCAAATGATCGGCGTGGGCACCACTTCCACCGTTATGATCCGTTTGCAGAGGCCATTAGCGACCAGCAGTGATTATGTGGTTATTCTCGGCCATGGTGTCAGAGATATACAGGGGGTTAGCATAGCCACTTCAACCTTGCAGTGGAAATTTATCACCGGCGATAAAATTTGTGAGTTGAATAAAGTGGCGATTACTCCTGATAATTACATGTATAATAGGGCCGGTACTTCAAATAATTTTATTGCCAGTTCAACCGCGGTAAATGGACAAGTAATTCAGCCGGTAGACGGCTACAGGTGGGAATATGAATGGAGCCCGATGCAAAGCGAGTACGTTTCTTTAACCAACACCACCGACACGATCAATTTGGTGACCGCAAAAAACAGAAATGGCGAACTCGATTTATTGGCTACCACCAAATTTACCGAAAATTTATTTTTCCCCGACTCGCCGTCTCTAAGCGGCAAATCGCGCATTACGGTTTTCATCTGCGAAAACCCGTGGCCGTCTTCTTCCACGGTTCAGTTTCCATTTAAAGATATTCAATACGATTTTTCTTCTTATTATTGCATGGATAAAGGCAGTCCGGGTTTTGCCGATGATATGCCATTCGTAACTTCTTCGCGTGTTTGGATCCAAGAAGCGAACCCGTTCAAAAAACGATATTTGTTTACCAATTCTGATAATAAGGATGCCATTGGCATGCAAGTGTTTTACAACACAAGACACCTGTCAGTTAATGATTGGTATTTGGCACAGGGCTTCAGCGGTAATATGAATTCGCTGAAGATTGACGGTTATGACGCGATTAGTGATAACAATAATTATTATATTGATGCTTTGGATTATTCTCAACCAGAGGAAGGTCTTTATTCCAACATTTATCAATTTAGCATAAATAATGATGCTACGGCGGACGGCAAAGAAATATTCAAGCAGATGATGGAAAATTTGAAGTTTAACATGGGGTTGAAGAATGACAAATATTGCGCCGCCGGGTACGGCTTGCTGGATACGGTCAATTTCAATTTGACCTGTGAAAATGATTTGGATTGTCTGGCGAAAATGGAAGCGCTTAAAAAAGTTGAACCGGGGGCAGCGGACACTTATAGCTGTTTAAATCAAAAAGACAAACTGCAAAGAAACTACCAGCGTCTTAAGGACTTACGCCAGACGATTGGCATATTAAATTATGGCAGAGGCATGATTGCGTATTGGCCGTTGGATAGTATCTCAAACAGTTCCACTCCGGATACGACCGGCAGAGGGTTTGTCGGAGCAGCCATGAATGGCGTTGGCGGCAGCATCCAGACAACATACGGCTCGGAAAGCGGGGCGATTCAAATAAAATCGCCGGCATATGTTGAAATTGGAAAACCGACCGACATTGGCGACCGATCATTCACTATCGCGCATTGGATAAAAACAACCTCTTCGCAGTACCAGGCATATACTGTTTCCAATTGTAATCTCGGTGACGGATATCGTATGGGAATTTCACAGGGTAAAATGGTTGCTTTGATTGGCAATGCGACAGATTATAAATTGGCTTTTAATTGTTCTTCTAGCACGGTTAACGATGGAAAATGGCATCACATTGCCGCGGTTTTTGATCGGGGCAATTCCATAAAATGTTATGTTGATGGAGTGCTAGACGGAACGGTAAGTTTATCAGGCAGGAAATTCCTAGGGATGAAAGAGGATACTACCCACAAGACGCGCATTGGAACACCGCAGTGTATTTCAGATAGATGTATGAAATGCACGACGAATGGCTTGCCATCCGGCCCGCTTATTCCCGGCTGTGACAGTGTTTTCATCGGAGAGTTTGACGATGTTCGTATATATAGCCGGATTTTGCCCGATGCGGAACTTTACGATTTAGCGCAGGGAGGCATTCACCAATATAAAGGCAATTATCCGATAGTAAAAGAAAATTCTTATCTAAACGGCCAGGCCCTAAGTGTTTGGGGCAATTCATGGACTCAACTTGGGACAGAAGCGGGTGCTACACTGCCGGTCGACCCGATAAATAAATTGGTTCAAAGCGGAACTTGTTTTCAGAAAACGGGCCTTGCCTATTTGCCTTGCTATAAAGATTCTGACTGTGCCACGCCGCCGCAACTTGGCAGTAGACAAAGTTATTGGTCGGCTGATTATGAAACAGCAGATGAAGGTATTTTGAAAAATAATGCCGCCATTGAGGGTTCTGTTGACTATGACACGGGCAAAGGGCATGGTATGGCCTTTCTGTTTGCCGGTGATGCCTCCGCTGAAGTGATGGCGGCGCATAAAGCAGAATATAATAGCACCCAGTTCACATTATCCGCCTGGATATATCCGACCAAAAAGAATACCGCCACTATTATTAAACACGGCGGTACTGATGCAAATGGTATTAGCCAGGGCGGTTTTGTGCTTGAGTATAGCGGCTTTTGGTCGGGTTTGGTCGGGCCAAGTATTGTTTCCAGGTTTAATAATGGAACCGTGCGGTTTGCAGTCTTTACGACTTCAACTTCAGAAAATAAATATTATGCCCTGGATTCCAATGGCACTCCGCTGGCACTAAATCAATGGCATCAGGTGGTAGTTACCGTTGATAGAGACAATAAGACAATGGATATGTACATTGACGGGGTTCACCAGACAAATCAGGCAAGGCGCCCCGATGGACAATTGGCGGATTTCAGCACCGGTTTCCCGATGGAGACGAATATTGCCAATATTGAAATTGGTCAAAGCTTTAACGGCAAAATTGATAATATTGCCTATTATGATTCTGCATTTGACGCGACCGAGACTCTTGACCTCTATAAAGGGTTGTGCATATTGCATGACCCGACAACCGGCTGGAGCGCTGAAGACCGCCGGTTTAGTTTTGCCTGTAATACCACCTCCTATGCTTATCGGTATCAATATGTAAGTTCAACCAACTCATTTTTACTGCGCGCGAACATGGAACGCTTTGAAAATATTCCGCCTGCCATTAGCAGTGCTTTTTATAAAGATTTTTATGGTGACTACGCGAATTTGTCGACTGGCATCTGCATCGGAACCAACGAGATTTCTTCGCCTTACAATTTAGTGTGCGGTGATGGAGTGCTCGGCGGATCCGAAGTGTGCGACCCGCCTGGAAAAATTGAAATTGATTCATCTCCTTGCCCGACTGGCCAAGCAAAAAAGAGAATATGTTCCGCGGGTTGCGCTTCTTGGGGTGCATGGACAGATGTAGGTTGCTATTCTGTCACCGGCGGTTCTTGTGGAGATGGTAAAGTGCAAACGCTTGCCGGAGAGAAGTGTGATGACGGCGCTTTGAACGGCCAGAGCGGGCGGTGCGCGCTTGGGTGTCAGGGTGTGGCAAATACGTGTGGTAATGGACTCCTTGATTACGGGGAATTTTGCGATACGGTAACAGCAACAGGCCAATGCGAATTTATATCTGGCGCTGAATATACTATTGACCCAAAAAGTGAGCCCATATTCTACTTTTTGGTAGATTTGACCGGGACGATGAATACCGGATTTCCCGGTGCTCCGCCCCCGGGGAATAGAGTGGCTATGGTAAAGTATTCGTTACCCCTTATTGCTGAACGTTTTAGCGACCCTGATTCCAAAGCCAAAATAGGAGTCGGATCGTATAATTGCCCTGTCAATTCTTTCCATAATAAAAATTGGCTGTCAGGCACAAAGGGGTATTTTACTTCTTCTCAGGTGACGACAGCCATCTCGACCATGGATCACCAGAACGGTCAAAATACTGACAGTGTTTTTGATTGGTTTAGGGATACAATTTATCCGATATTAAATAGTGGAGCGGACGCGGGTAAACCAATTAATCTGGTTTATATTACCGACGGGGGCGCTTCGGGGTCGTGCACGCCTTACGGCGCTGCATGCCCAACTGCCAAAATTACCGCTTTGGCTGCTGAGCCCTACAAAGTAGTTACGCATATCATCGGAGTCGGCGCTGCGTCGGGATGTAATCTCGCAGCCATGGCGGCCGCGGGCGGTGGCCAATATCATCAGATTACTACGGGCGCTGATGCGTTAGCTGATGCAATGGTTGAAATATACAAAAAACCCTGCGAACAATACGCACAATATAATGCCTATTCCTGCCGTTGGGATTGTAAGGCATATGGGGAATATTGCGGAGATGGTATTGTACAAACAGAAAGCGGCGAAGAATGCGAGGCGGATAAAAATTGCACTCTCACGAGCGGCGAGGCAGGAAAACAAAAATGCGATATGTGTAAGCTCGGAGACTGTGAAGCTGTTGTGGAAGTGACAGTACCCGGCCAATGCGGAAATGACGTGGTAGAAGAAGACGAGGCCTGTGATCGCGGAGATTATAATGGAATAGCCTGCGACCCGCTGTATCCGCAGAAAAATTGTACCTATTGTTCGTCAGATTGTCGTAATGTGATAACCGTGGATAACTTATGCGGGAACGGAGTACCGGACTTCACAGCAGGAGAAATGTGCGATCCTGAAGGGCCGACAAAAGGTTTTCTGCGCTTACTTTATACTTATATTGATAAATGTTTTCCGTGTAAAAATGATTGTTCCGGGTGGGATGTTGCCCTGGGTGTAACCAATAGCTCGGGAAGCGGATGCGCAGGTACCACCTATGGTTATTGTGGTGACGGCAATAAAGATACGGTGCTTTTACCGACCGGGGCTTCTTCAGGTTATGAACAATGCGATGGAGACGATGGTGTTGAAGCTTGTACGAACAGTTGTCCATCTGGTCAAGTACGCGTGTGTTCGGCCGGGTGTATGTGTAGTTGTGGATATATGACCGTTGGGCCATTATAGAAAATAATAATATAACGTAATTTATAATATGTTTGACGACATCCCAACCAAAAATTCCACGCCGCCGCAAAATTTACCAACCGAACCGGTGGATATGTTTGCCGGTGTAGCAGAAGATACTGAAGGCCCATCGGCTCTTGACGCCGGCATACTGCGAAAAAAATCTGCGGGCGTGCAAGTGCCGCCGGCTGAAATGGCACAAGGCGGAGAACCCGTAGTTTATTCCGTAAAGGAGCCGGTCTTAGGCAAAGTCATTGGTTTTTTCATCTTTCTGGTTGTGGCCGCAGTAGTTGGTTATGGCGGTTGGCGGCTATATGCATATTTCACCCAAAAAAGCGCTACCACACCGTCGGTTGATGCCAATATTCCCGCTGAAGAACAGCAGCCCATTACAGAAACCGAAGAGCCGTCTGAGGTGCCTTTAGACGCAGAATCAGGTATGACACCCGATACAGGCAACGAATCAGCGACTACGAGCAGCGGTACAGCAAACTACCAGATTCAATTTGGCGAGCCGGTGGACACTGATAAAGACGGGTTGGATGATACAAAAGAGGAGGAAGCAAAAACAGATATGAATAACCCTGATACGGATGCCGATGGTTTGACGGACGGTGATGAAGTGATTATCTGGAAAACCAATCCATTAAATCCGGATACGGATGGCGATAGCTACTTGGATGGCGATGAAGTCAGGCACGGATACAATCCGTTGGGCGATGGGAAGTTATTTAACGGACAGAATTCTGTAACCAGCTCTAACGGCGGATCAGATGTTACAACTTCAACCGCCACAACAACCGCTTCAACCTCAACTGATGAAAATAATGGCAATGTGGACCTATAAATATGTTCGGTAAAAAAGAAGAAAAAATTGTGAGCTCGCCAGAGGCGAGTATTAAGGTGGTGACAATGCCGCACGATTTTTATGCGGGCGCTAACCCTACGGTTAAGTTTAAGGAAGTGGAACAAACCATTGACTTGAATAAGCTGGCCGGTATAAAAGAGCATGAAAAAAAAGCTCTGCACGCGGCCACAGCGGCGCAGGGCGCGGCGAACACTCTTTCTTCAAAGCGGTGGGTTTGGGTGGTGGGAAGTATTGTTTTATTTCTTATTTTCGCCGGCGGAGCCGGAATATATTATTGGTGGCAGGGGCGTTCAAAAATTATCGCCCAAACGCCGGTTTTGCCGCCTATAACCACGCCACCGGTAAATCAAGAGCCGGTAGTACCGACAACACCGGTTGAACCGGCCACAACAACGCCTGAGCCGGAACTGCCGGTTATCACTGAGGCGGGTTTGGAATTTCCGTCAAAACTTCTGGCTGAAAGCGTGGATTTTGATGCGGATAAAGTGAGCGACGTGGCCGAGGAATTGTTTGCCACCGATCCGTCAAATGCTGATACTGATAAAGATGGTTATCAGGATGGGCATGAACTATATTATCTCTATAACCCAAACGGTGCAGAACCGAAAAAATTGATTGACTCGGGTTTTGTTCGCAATTATATTAGCCCCGGTTTTGGCTATGAATTATATTATCCGAATAATTGGGCAATCGGCGCGGTTGATGTCGCCGGCAGGCAAATGCTTTTCAGCACTTTAACCGGAGAAAATATTGAAGTGAGGGTATTTGATTTATTGCCAGGGCAGACATTCGCCGAATGGTTTGCTTTGAACGCTCCTCAAGAAAATCTGGGCGATTATACGGATATGCAAAGCAGGTTCAACGCCAACGCGAAAATGCGCAGCGACGGTTTGGTTTATATCTTTTATGACAGCACTCATGTCTTTGCCCTGCTATATCACACTACGGAATCAAATACAGTAAATTATAAAGTGGTTATTCAGACCATGGCGCGCAGTTTCAAAATTGGCGAGCCAATGCCGCCGGAGATGCGGCCGGTTGGAGAACCGGAAATGATATTTGAAGCAGGTGCGCCTGAAACGATGTCAACCGGCAGCGCCGGTTCTGCGGAGGGTGAAAGCACCACGACTTCCACTGAAACGGCGACCACAACCGGAGAAGAAATACCTTCCGAGTTGATGTCCGAAGCCGAGTTATGATAAAAGTTTTATTTTTTAATGAGAATAAATATCCTGTCGAGGAAAAGTTTGTAAAAAAAATTACTGCGGTTGCGTCTGGGCATGAGAAAAAAATATGTGGAATAGTTGAAATAGCATTAGTGGATAATAAAGACATTTGTAAGTTAAATCGGATTTGGCGGGGAAAGAATTCGGCCACGGATGTTTTGTCCTTTGCCTGGTCGGAAGAAAAATCAATTAAGGCGCCAATGCTCGGGCAAATATTCGTGTCTTATCCTAAGATTATTAAACAGGCGAACGAGAATGAAATTCCAGTTAAAGAAGAGCTTGGGAGAATGATAGTACACGGGCTGCTGCATATTTCCGGATATGGCCACGGCAGCGCAAAACAGGCGAAAAAAATGTTCGCTTTACAGGAAAAAATATTAAAGCACTTGTTTTAACCTATGTCCGTCAAAAGATTTGCTCAAAGTTTTAAAGATGCCATGAACGGTATACGCCATGCGTTTGAAAACGAGCAGAATTTTCGCGTTCAGATGATAACCGGGCTGATTGTGATGTTTTTTGCAGTCTGGCTGCCGATTCGCGACTCCGAGCGCCTACTCGTCGTCATCATGGTTTTTATGGTGCTTATTGTAGAATTACTGAATACCGCCATTGAGCTGTTTATTGACCTGCTTAAGCCTCGTCTGCATCATTATGCGAAAGCGGTAAAGGATATTATGGCCGGAGCGGTATTTTTAACATCATTTGCCGCCTTGATTGTAGGAATAATTATTTTCGGTCCGTATTTATTTTCGCTAATTAAATAGAGGTACAGCTTTTGATAAAAAATGAATTTTTGCAGCTATGTCAAGAAGAGATGAAAATATAATCGCCGGTTTGGATATCGGATCATCAAATGTCCGGATGGCAGTAGGGAAAATTATTGATCCGGGCTCTGAAGATGAAGCACTTCAGATTTTAGGTTTGGTGGAAGTGCCGGCTGAAGGCGTATCAAAAGGGGTGGTGACAAGCATTGAGGATGTTGTATCTTCTGTTTCATCGTGTCTTGAAAATGCCGAAAGATCCATTGGCGTGCCGATTGAAAGTGTTTGGTTGGGTATTTCCGGAACTCAAACCATGATTCAAAATAGCCGCGGTTTTGCGGCAGTGGCAAAATCTGACAATGAAATAACGCCGGCTGATGTTGAAAGAGCGCTTGAATCGTCGCGTTCAGTTTCAACCCCCCTTAATTATGAGATACTGCATGTTACTCCGCGCAGCTACAATGTTGACGGGCAGAGCGGTATAAAAGATCCGGTTGGTATGACCGGTATGCGTTTGGAGGTGGATACAAAAATTATTCTCGGCCAATCTTCTCAAATTAAAAATTTAACCCGGGCTGTTTATCGCGCCGGTTTGGAAATTAATGATCTGGTTCTTTCTCCGCTGGCCGTCTCAAATTTATTGTTAACGTCAAGGCAGAAAGACCTTGGCGTCGTCATGGCCAATATCGGCGGTCAGACAACGAGCATTTCAGTTTATGAAGAAGGGGATTTGCTCCATACCATATCTTTGCCCATTGGTTCAGCTCATATTACGAATGATTTGGCGGTTGGTTTGCGCGCGTCTGTTGACGTAGTGGAAAAATTGAAGGTTGAATACGGCGATTGTTCAGCCGAGTCATATGGTCGGGGAGATGAAGTGGATTTATTTGAGGTTGGTTCCCCGGAGCATGAACTTTTTAAACTTAAAGATGTCAGCTCAATTATTGAAGCCAGAGTGGAGGAAATATTCTATCTGGTCGATCAGGAATTGAAAAAAATTCACCGAAGCGGTTTGTTGCCAGCCGGAGTGGTTCTAACCGGCGGTGGCGCCAAATTGCGCGGTATGGTTGAAGAAGCAAAAAGAAATTTGCGTTTGCCCGCTATTATGGGCTATCCGCTTGGCCTGGTTGGATCAATAGACCAGGCGAACGACCCCGGTTATTCAGCCGCGATCGGCCTGGTAAAATGGGGGAGTGAAATGCTGTTTCAAACTACGCGCGGAAGGACCGGCAAGGGTGATTTTTGGGGATCGCTGAAAAAAACTTTGGGTTTTAAGGGACGGCTAAAAAAGACAATTAGCTCGCTTATACCATAAATTTGAGCGATTTTCTGCGTATTGACACTTGAGTCGATAAATATGTACAATACATAGCGAAGATCGTCTTCGCTATTTTTCATTAATACATTGAATACATAAATTGTTCAACTCAAATATATGCCACAAGTAAAACCGGACATTGAAACATTTGCGAAAATTAAAGTCGTTGGCGTGGGCGGGTCGGGCGGGTCGGCTGTCAATCGAATGATGGCTGCCAGAATTCGCGGTGTTGATTTTGTGGTTATGAATACCGATGTTCAGGATCTGCACCATAATTTGGCGCCGCATAAACTGCACATCGGGAAATCGGTTACCCGGGGCTTGGGAGCCGGCATGGATCCGGAGCTTGGTCGTCGAGCGGCTGAAGAATCTCAAAATGAAATCAGAGAAATTTTGAAAGACGCGGATATGGTTTTTGTCACCTGCGGTTTGGGCGGCGGCACCGGTTCAGGCGCTTCGCCGGTGGTGGCGGAAGTGGCTCGCGAACTCGGCGCATTGACTGTCGCGGTGGTTACCAAACCGTTTGCCTTTGAGGGTCAGAAGAGACGCGAGATAGCCGATAAGGCGTGGGAGAATTTGGTCAAGCACGTTGATACTATTATCACCATTCCTAATGATAGGATTAATCAGGTAATTGATAAGAAAACATCAATGCTTGATGCTTTTAGAATTGCCGACGATGTTCTGCGCCAAGGCGTGCAGGGCATTTCAGAATTAATAACCATGCACGGCGTAATCAACGTGGATTTTGCCGATATTAAAACTATCATGAAAGACACCGGTTCCGCGCTAATGGGTATCGGTATAGGTTCGGGAGAAAATAGAGCGGTTGACGCGGCAAAGTCGGCCATCTCCAGCCCACTCCTCGAACTTTCTATTGATGGCGCGCGCGGCATCCTATTTACTGTTACGGGCGGTCAGGATTTGGCAATGAGCGAAGTTGAAGATGCGGCCAAGATTATTACTTCGTCAGCTGCTGAAGACGCCAAAGTTATTTTTGGCGCAATTATAGATGAGACCATGAATGATAGTGTAAAGATTACGGTTATTGCCACCGGCTTTGACGATCGTCGCCCTGTTTCCGAAGAAGAAACCCTGACCAGGTATTCGCCTTTCGGCACGGTCTCTTTGGCCTCCAAATTTAAACAAAGGGGAGAAGAAACAGAAGATAAAAAGTTTTTTAATGATTTAACCAGCACCAAAAAAAGCGGTGCCCGTTCTTCAACGCAAGCTGAACCCACGGTAATGCGCGAACAAAAAAATGATGTGTTGGCGCAGAACCAGCAGAATGCGGCTCCTGCCGGGAATGCAAATATTACCGATGACGACCTTGAAATCCCGGCTTTTATCCGCCGAAAAATGGGTGTATAAAAATATTTTATGCGTTGTCCTGTTTGTAATAATCAGGAAACTAGTGTTGTTGATACCCGCTCTTCGTCAGACGGTCTAACAATCCGTCGGAGGCGCGAGTGCGACAAATGTTCATATCGTTTTTCTACTGTGGAGGAAATCGAGCTTTTGGATATTGTAGTGGTAAAGAGCGACGGCCACCGGGAAAGCTACATGCGTGAAAAAATAGAACGCGGCATAAAGCAATCGCTTTCAAAGCGGCCTTATACAGCGGAAAAATTTAACCGACTGCTTCATTCAATTGAGCGTGATATTCAAAAAAGAAAAAAACGTGAGATATCAAGCAAGGACATTGGTGAAATTGTTATGAAGCATCTGCGAAATTTTGATAAAGTCGCCTATATTCGTTTTGCCAGCGTCTACCGTGATTTTAGAGATGTAAAAACATTTGAAAAAGAACTCAAAAAAATCGGCAAAGGCCGCAGCGCCTAATTGTTAACCACTATATATATGACAGAGGAGGAAAAAAAAATTGAAGCGCCGTCCACAGAGCCGGAAAACGCGGCTTCGCCGTTTATCGGTTTGAAAAAAAATGAAGACCCTGTTCCCTCGGAAGAAGTTAAACTTCGCGACTTGTTGGAAAAAAATCTTAAATGGTCGCAGATTATTTATGAACAAAATCGCCGTATCAGCCGGCGACTGCTTTGGTCATCAATTTTTTCCTGGTTTAAATGGATTATATTTATCGGCGCGCTTGTTTGGGGCACTTGGTATGTTTGGCCGATGGCCCGCAATCTAATGGCCCAGTATGAAGCCTTAACAAGCGGCGTGTCTTCCGGCCAAAAGCTCGATCAGCCAACTTTAGATAAAATTTTAAAAATGATCCCGCTCACTGACACGGAAAAAGAGCAGATAAAAGCGATGAATAAGTAATTATGCCCCGTAGAGAAATTTTTAATGATTTTTGGGGAGTTAAAAAATTGATAAAAAAATGATTGTATATTTATTTGATATAGAATAATTCAAAATTCTTCTACGGGGTATGCATAAAAGTACAAAAATCGTGGCCACTCTCGGCCCGGCATCAGAGTCGTATGGAAAAATTAAAGCGATGATAAAAGCGGGTGTAAATGTCGCCCGCCTTAATTTTTCGCACGGCTCATATGAAAATCATGCGTCGCTGATACGCAATATCCGGCGTGCGGAAAAAGAGCTCGGCGTACCGGTGGGTATTATGCAAGATATTCAGGGCCCGAAGATTCGGCTGGGTGATATGCCGGCAGCTGGCGTAGCGGTGAAAACCGGCCAGGAGGCCGTTATTAATACGACCCTGAATAATTACACAGGCAATGATATACCGTTGTATTTTCCCAGTCTGGAAAAATATGTTAAAGCCGGAGACCGTCTGCTCATTGATGATGGTCATGCTGAATTTAAAATAAAAAAGGTGGCCGGTTGCAGGATTGTCTGCAAAGTGGTGGAAGGTTATCTGTTAAAGAGCCATAAAGGCGTGAATTTTCCGGATAGCTATTTAAAAATTCCAATAATGAGCGATAAAGACCGCAAGGATTTGCGTTTTGGAATAAAAATGAATGTTGATATTATCGCTTTGTCTTTTGTGCATACGGCTCAGGATATTAAGAAAGCCAGAGTATTGATAAGAAAGTATCAGAAAGAATCAAAAATTAAATCGCCGCCCCCTGTTTTTATTGTGGCAAAAATTGAACGCAATGAGGCGGTAAAAAATATTGATGAGATATTAAAAGAAGCTGATGGCGTAATGGTGGCGAGAGGGGATTTGGCGATGGAGACAGCGATGTCAGGAATGCCGTTATTGCAGAAAATGATAATTGAAAAAGCCAATCATCTGGTAAAGCCGGTTATTGTTGCCACCCAAATGCTTGATTCAATGCAGACAAGCCGCCGTCCAACCAGAGCGGAAATCACCGATGTGGCCAATGCGGTGATTGATCACGCTGATGCTTTGATGCTTTCCAATGAAACAGCTACCGGCAAATATCCGGTGGAAGCGGTGAAAACAATGTCGGAAATTATTTTAACCACTGAAGAGTCAAAATACGATGATATTGATCCGTTCAAAGAGATGCACCCGCACAAATCAATCAGCAAGGCGATCGCCGGGTTATCCGGCGTGGTGGCCATGCAAGTTGGGGCGAAAGCCATTTTAGTGGCTTCGGCGACCGGCGCCACCGGCCGGCTGGTTAGCCGTGTCAGGCCGCAGTACCCGGTTTATGTAGGGGTAAAGTCAGTTGTTGCCGGCCGTCAGCTTTGTCTTTCATGGGGGTTGCGCCCATTTCTTTTAACTGCCAAACACACAGTTGAAGATTTGGTGTCCGCTTTTCTTGCGTATGTTAAGAAAACTAAATTGGTAAAAAAAGGGGATAAAATTGTTTTGATTACCGGCGAGCCGGTAGGCAAATCGGGAAGCACCAACATGCTCGAAGTGAAGGAAGTAAAATAACCCCGCTCAACGGGGTTATTTATTACTAACGCATTTTATTATTCAGCAAGCTTCTCGCAAACAGCGTCGCCAGCCTTGGGCTGACGCGCTTCGATCTCGACCAGCTCCGAGCGGGTCTGCGATATGTTGCTCAAAGCATGCTGGATAATAAAATTACATTACACGTAAAGAGGGAATTTTTTTGTCAGTTCCACGACTTGTGATCGAATGGCCGCAAGTTTTTCTTTATCCGTGTGATTAATTACCGCTTCGTTGATCCACTCGGCGATTTGACGCATTTCAGTTTCCTTCATTCCGCGGGTGGTGAGCGCAGGCGTGCCTAGCCGGATACCGGAAGGATCCATCGGGGAGCGAGGATCATTTGGCACCATATTTTTATTTACAGTTATTCCGGCTTCGTCCAAAGCAATTTGCGCCTCCTTGCCGGAAATATTTTTATTTGTTAGATCAATCAGCAGCAAATGATTATCGGTTTGGCCGAAACAAATTTTATAATCGCGTTTTTTTAATTCTTCTTCAAGTATTTTTGCGTTTTTAATAACTTGTACAGCATATTCTTTGAATTCCGGTTCGAGCGCTTCTTTGAACGCCACCGCTTTGGCTGCGATATTATTTTCATGCGGGCCGCCCTGGAAACCGGGGAACACGGATTTATCTATCGCCTTGGCGAATTTTTCTTTGCACATAATCATGCCGCCGCGCGGCCCGCGCAGTGTCTTATGCGTCGTGGTCGTAACGATATCAAAAAATGGCACTGGGCTTTCCATGGCACCGCCGGCAATCAGTCCGGCGATGTGGGCGATGTCAGCCATTGTCACTGCGCCGACCTCGTCGGCGATTTCTTTAATTTTTTTCCAATCGATCAGGCGGGAATAGGCGCTGTATCCGACAAGAATGATCTTCGGTTTGTGTTCGAGCGCCATGGCGCGAAGATTATTCAAATCAATCAGACCGTCAGCGCCGGTTTGGTAGCGGACGAAATTAAATAATTTTGCCATGTAGGTGACCGGATGGCCGTGCGTCAGGTGCCCGCCGTGGGCGAGGTCCATTCCGAGTACAGTATCACCCGGTTGAAGCAAAGCAAAATATACGGCGATATTGGCCGGCGCGCCGGATAACGGCTGGACATTCACATGTTCAGCGCCAAATATTTTTTTAGCGCGTTCAATCGCCAGTGTTTCCACCTCGTCAATATATTCGCAGCCGCCGTAATAGCGTTTGCCCGGGTAGCCCTCGGAATATTTATTTGTAGCGACCGAACCGAGCGCATCCAAAACTGCCGGTGAAACAAAATTTTCCGAAGGGATCATTTCCAGGCCGTTTTCTTGCCGCTGTTTTTCTTTGGCAATAGCCGTGGAAATTTCAGAGTCGTATTGTTCTAAGTTTTGTTTATGCATAAATCCTTAATCATGTAAGTATTATTTAATTTGTATCCGAGTTTTCGGTAATAATCGCGAACGCCAACACCGGAAATTACGGCGATTTTAGAGGCCTTTGATTTGGCGGCCAGTTTCTCCGCTTCCTTAACTAATTTTACGCCCATACCTTTGTGTTGTGAAGCGCGGGTATTTCTTGCTCCAATTTTGAGCATTTGGCCGTAGGTATGAAGTTCGCGGATAAAGGCCTGACGAGTGTCATTGCGAGCGAAGCGAAGCAATCCCGCGGTTTTCTGAACTGACAAGAGATTGCTTCGTCGGCCTTCGACCTCCTCGCAATGACAAATCCTCAAACGGCAAAAAGCGTAAGCTACCTGTCGCTTGGCGTCTTCATAACTTAAAAAATATTCCGTGCCGCCGGAGGCCTGGTATTTATCGACAAAAAGCTTTGGCCGGCCGAGATTGCCGCGTCGTCGCTCTACTCCTCCTCGCAATGACAATGGAGAAGCGTGACCCACTTCGCGGCAGCGTAGACAATTGCAGCGCAAATTGCGGCGTTTCATTTCTGCTTGGATCACTTGGCGCAAATTGGTTACGCGATTGCCGGCAATGATGTGATGACCCGGAATATCCCGAATAAGGCGCGATATCCGAACGTAGCGGGGAACAGTAGTTTTAAAATTTATCAGGAGTTCAACTAATTTTTTATCGCTATAGGGTTTAAATTTTCCGGATTTAACCCATTTGAAAAGAGGAGATTTTTTTACCACTGTGCAAGGATAAATTTTTATCATATCCGGTCGATATGACGGATTAGAAAAAATTTTCGTAAGCATTTGTGCGTCTTTGGCCGGTGTTGCGCCGGGCAGCTGCGGCATTAGATGATAATCAACCTTAAAGCCGTAATTTTTTAAAAGCTCGGTGGCGCGTTTTGTCTCCGCCGTATCGTGCCCGCGCCTTATAATTTTTAAAATTTTGTCATCTGTTGTTTGCACACCCAGTTCAATTCTGGTACAGCCAAGTTCGCGCATCGTAAGAATATTTTTTTCGGTGATATGGTCGGGACGCGTTTCCAGAGTCACGCCGATAATTCGGTGTTTTGCAATTTCATTTTTCTTTTGGGCCAAATATAATTGATGTTGAAGTTTTTTTAGTGTGTCATGCTGAACTTGTTTCAGCATTTTGACGTGGTTGGTGATAGATCCTGAAACAAGTTCAGGATGACTTTTTGAATTGTTTGCCGCTTCAAAACATCGCAAGATAAACCAATACTGATAGGCGAGGGGATAGGCATTCCAAGTTCCCCCTTTGACAATTAATTCAATTTTGTCGGTCGGGTGGCCGTTGCTAGTTAAAGTTTTTATGCGCTCGCATACTTGCCGGTGCGGATCAAATTGCAGTGACAGAGCACGTGCAGCCGCCGGTTCGTCGCTGATATAACTTTTTGGCATCTCGGGTTCATCCGGACAATAAATACATTGCCCCGGGCATTTGTATGGTTTGGTCAAAACAGTAATAATCGCTACGCCGGACATTGTTCGCACGGCGCGCTTGGTCAGCAAATATTCCAGAGCCGGAGATTTTTTTATCTTGCCTTTCGCGAGCATGGCGTGATATACTCGGAGCAAATCGGTTTTGCGCGACAAATCCTCATGAATTTTTGAACCGCGCATTTCCGAGCGTAATACAGCCGAAAAATCGTCCGCTGTTTTAGGGATTTTTTTTAGCAGTTTATATATAATTTTTTCGTGTAGATCAGCCATATGGATAAGCGTAAAGCTCAAGAAATTGTACGTCAAATGAGGCAAATTTACAATACCGTAGCCAAGGAGTGGGATGCCAGCCGCGGTACGCCAACGCGTATCAAAATGAAGGTAATAAGACCCGTAAAAAAGGGAATGCGGGTTTTGGATTTAGGATGCGGTAACGGGCTAATGGCCGGAGCGATTATCGGTCGCGGAGGTCGATATATTGGAGTAGATATCTCCGGTAAATTCATATCCTTATGCAAAAAGAAATACTCCTCATATATTAAAACAAATGAAGCGGAATTTGTGACAGCCGATGCTGTAAAGTTGCCGTTTAAAAATAATTATTTTGATTTCGCGGTTTCTATTGCAGTGATGCACCACATACCATCGGCTGAATTACGTTTGAAATTTTTGCAGGAATTACATCGTGTTCTAAAATCGGGGGCGGTTGCAAAATTGGATAATTGGAATTTGCTTGAAGATTGGGGAAGAAAAAAATTTAATATCAGCAGGCAATTGGCAAATCCGCCGGCGGGGTATGACAAGGGCGATGTTTTCGTTTCTTGGAAAGCTACCGGCAAAAAAGATTATCCCAGATTTATTCACATATTTTCCGACCGGGAATTGCGCTCACTTGCGCGTGATGCCGGATTCAAAAAAATAAAAATTGAATATTACAATCGGGCGGGAAAGAAATTAAAAAATGGCGAAGCGCAGATACTTACCATAATGAAATAAAAAAGCCCGGCAGTTGCCGGGTTTTTTTATGTTTAAGCAATTTGAGGTTCCTCGCAAAGCAACGGTTCGTGCTTGCGATAAATATCAAGCGTTCGTCTGGCGATGTCCTCCCATTGATAATCGCGGATCACGGTTTCCTTGTTTTGGATGCCAGCCGAAGCAAGCAACTCCGGATTGGATACTAAGTCAATAATTTTTTTAGCCAGCGTAAACACAGAAGCGTTAGCAGACCAGAAGCGTCCGTCGGTAATAACCTCCTGATGTTCCGGAATGTTGGAGACAAGAGCCGGGCGTCCATATGACATGGCTTGAAGCACGGTGATCGGCAGGCCTTCATTTTCCGAAGGGTGCACGAGCATTAAGCAATTTGCATATAACGCGTGCAGAGCGTCGCCGCTTTGCCAGTCGGTAAATATAATAGAGGTGTCGCCGTCAGCCATTTGTTTCAGGCGGCGGACATAATCATCGGTAAACGAACTGCCGCCGACAATGGCCAGTTTTATATTTCCAAGCAAATCCGGACGGTCGCGGCGGGCTTTTTGCCACGCCTCAATCAAATAGTGTGCGCCTTTATGTCGAACCAGGCGCGAAACCATCAGAAGATAATTGCCGGTTTTAAGATCCCATTTACCAATCGGTTCATCACCCGGGTTTTCTTCAACATTAACACCGTTCGGGTTGAAGACCGTAGTATGATGATATTCGTTTAAGCAGTAGCTTTGAATAGTCTTGGAAACTGCAATGGTCTGGTGCGGAAAAGCGCAGGCGGCGCGTTCGCCGAGAAGAAGCATCATGCGCGCGAATACACCCCATTTTTGGTGATAACGGTCAATGCAGTGAAAAGTTGAAATCACACGAATCCTCGGCGCAAAAACGCGCGGAATCCAAGAAAGCAAAGACGGGCCAACGCCGTGATAATGAATCACATCCGGTTTTTGGCGGATGGCGTGAATAGTGGAAACAAAAGTGTGGATGATCGCATCCAAATGTTTGGTGCGAACCGTCGGGGTATGAATAATTTTAATCCCGCAATGTTCGGTAATTTTTTCCGGAGTAAACCAGCGGCGCGCATACAATAAAACCTCGTGACCGTTTTTCACAAGTTCTTTGGACAGCTCCTCCACGTGGCGTTCGATGCCGCCGTAGAGTGCCGGAGCGCCTTTTTGTCCGATCATTGCGATCTTCATATACTTTGATTATGGCAATTGCTCTATATCGGCCGTGCTTTCATAATGCGTCTGAATTTTGCCCCGTAGCGCCCGCCACAGGCGATCTGCTACCAGGGTCATTGCAATCTTCATAGATTCAAGCCGTATTTTTTAGAACCGAGTAATATAGCACGTTTTGGCGCTTTTGTCAAGAGATGGTAATGGCTATTTTCAGCTAAAAAATGGCATAAATTATTTGTCAGAATTAGCCATATATGATAATATATATGCGTTTTATGATAATTGACGGAAAAAAAATTGCCGATAAAATCAATTTGGCCACCGCGTTGATGGTCAAAAAAATCAAGAAAGACGGCTATGATCCGAAAATAGCTGTTTTTTTGGTAGGTCAGCGCCCGGAATCGGAAATATATGTCCGGCAAAAAGAAAAGCTGGCAATTAAATTGGGATTTGGTTTTGAGTTGAAACGCTTCCCCAAATCAATCAGACAAAATGATCTATCAAGGGCGATTCTCCGCGAACACGCAAAAATGAACACTTCTGGCATTATTTTGCAGCTGCCTTTGCCTAAACACATCAATACCTATGCCATGTTGTCCTGTTTGTTGCCGGAAACAGATATCGACTGTTTGTCCGATATCAGTTTGGGCAGATTGATTTTGCAGAATAATTTAGTTGTGCCTCCAACGGCCGGAGCAATAATGGAAATTTTGAAAGATCAGAAGGTAAATTTAGGCGGAAAAAAAATCGTGGTGATCGGCTCGGGATTATTGGTGGGGAAACCGCTGGTGATGATTTTAATGAATGCAAAAGCGACCGTCACAGTCTGTAATTCAGAAACAAAAAATTTGGCAAAAATTTGCGTCGATGCAGATATAATAATTTCCGGCGCCGGACAAAAAAAATTAATTACCGCGAAAATGGCAAAAAAGAGCGCCATTGTTATTGACGCCGGATTTTCTTTTATAAATGGAAAGGCGTTCGGCGACGCAGATGTTTCAGGTTTGCATAAAAAAGGGATAAAAGTGACTCCGACACCCGGCGGTGTGGGGCCAGTGACCGTGGCGTGCTTAATGCGTAATGCGGCCATTTGCGCCAAAAATAAATATCATAATAAATAATTTTTTATGTGGCTTCTCGTCGGATTATGCGGTTATGCAGTAAATAGTGTTGTAAGCATTTTGGATAAGTATGTTTTAGATAAGGCCGTTGGAAAGCCGGCAGTCTTTACATTCCTTACCTGCATACCGGCGGCATTAGCACTTCTTCTTGTTCCGTGGTCCGGTTTTCTTGCCATGCAAACCGATTATTGGGTTGCCCTGTTGGCCGGCGTCGCCATGGTGCTTGGCTTATGGGCTTCATATATTGGAATCCAAAAAAGTGAGATTAGCCATATCGGACCGCTCATCGGAGCGACCGTGCCGGTATTTATTTTCTTATGGGGTCGGTTATTTCTTGGAGAGTATTATCAGCCGGTGCAGATAATGGCGATTATTTTTTTGGTTTGCGGGTCTCTGTTTATCGCCGGAGAAAAAAGTTCCGCGCATCAAGGGTTTCACTCCGGCATCGCTTGGGGCATCCTCGGCGGATTTTTGTGGTCAATATTCGGCGCGTCATCGAAGTATCTATATGTACATAATGATTTTTTTAGCGGTTTTGTCTGGAGCCAGGGTATCGCCGGGCTGGTGGCAATGCTATTAATCTTTTTGCCGGCCGTCCGCCGCGCATTAAAAAAATCAAAAAATCCCGCGGAAAGCGTACGCGGGAAAAAATTGACCCTTGTCATTGTGGACAAAGTGCTCGGCGTGATTGGCCTGACGCTGGTTCAATATGCGGTTGCCCTCGGCAGCGCGACGCTGGTTTACGCCTTAGCCGGGGTGCAGTACGCGATACTGGTTATTGCAGTTGCCCTGCTAAGTAAATTCCATTCCAAATTGTATCGTGAAACTTATGAAAAGGGTGAGTTAATTCAGGAAGTGCTGGCGGTAATATTTATCGCCGGCGGTCTTGCTTTGCTTGTATAAAAAATATGCCACACAGGAAGAAAATAATTATGATTATCTCAACCGTTGTTTTGGCGCTTGTTATCGTGGTTTTTATTTGCCATTTCTTTTCCAGCAAGCGGAACCAAAATCAAATATACGGCGCCAGTTTTAATGCCGAGTATGCTACCTATCTTGAACTTGACCCGCTCACGGTATTCACTTCAATGATGGATGATTTAGGTTTTAAATTTTTGCGTATTTCAGCGCAGTGGGAAGAAATTGAAAAAACACCGGGTGTATATGATTTTTCATTTTTAAATAAATTGATGGATGAAGCGGCAAAGAGAGGGGTAAAAATAACATTGGTTGTCGGGCAAAAAATTCCGCGTTGGCCGGAATGCCACGCGCCGAAGTGGACCGTGAGTTTATCCGACAATGAATACCGCGCCGCCATTAAGCGTTTTATCATAACGACTGTTGATCAATATAGAGATCATCCGGCGTTGGAAATCTGGCAAGTGGAAAATGAACCGCTGTTAAAGTTCGGGGAGTGCCGTTTTTTTGAAAAAGATATGCTCGCCTCTGAAATAGATATTGTCAGGCAAAGCGATCCCGACCATAAAATAATGATTACCGATAGCGGTGAGTTAAGCAGTTGGCGGGATACGGCGAAAGCAGGGGATTTGTTTGGCACAACTTTGTACCGCGTAGTTTGGCATAAGCGCTGGGGTTATTTTTCCTATGATTGGATCTCTCCGCTTTTTTATCGTGCAAAATTATGGCTGACGGGGCAGAGCAAGGAAAATGCTTTTATTTCCGAGCTTCAAGCTGAACCGTGGATTCCGGATCACGACGTAAAATTGTTGGCGCTCGATGAACAGTATAAATCTATGAGCTTGGCGCGGTTTGAAAAAAATGTAGTGTATTCACAGCGCGTTGGTTTTCCGCGCGCCTATTTATGGGGGGCGGAGTGGTGGTATTGGATAAAACAGGCAAAGGGCGTGTCCGGATTTTTTGATTTTGCGAAAACGCTGAAGAAAGAATGATGCTGAAAAGTTGAAAACGAATCGGATATTTGTCTTGGACACGGGTCTCCTCGCCTGTGGGCTCGTCACCCTAATGCTCATTCCGGCTATAACGCCGGAATTCCGCGATTGTCCAAAACAAAAATCCGATTCGTTTTCGTATTATTGACTATATAGGAATTAAGTGTTAGAATTGTCAAAATTTTGGGTGTTTAGCTCAGTTGGTTACCCGCCCGAACGACTGACGTCGTTCAGTCGGGCGGGGAGCGACTCGTTATATACTTATGGAATATTTCGTTTATATTTTAGAAGATGAGAGTGGAAAGAAATACAAAGGCATGACAAATGATTTAAATAGACGTTTCCATGAACATCTTCGAGGCAAAACCAAAACAACGAAACGGATGAAGGATTTAAGATTGGTCTATTCTGAAGAATTTAACACATTTGAGGAGGCGAGAAAGAGAGAATTATATTTTAAGACAGCCGCAGGTCGTAAATTCATAAAGAAGACTTTGGGTGTTTAGCTCAGTTGGTTAGAGCGACTCGTTTACACCGAGTAGGCCAGGGGTTCGAATCCCTTAACACCCACACGAGCGACTCTTTAGAGTCGCGACGGGATTCGAACGCCGGAGCGTTGCCGAGCGAGGCCGCGAGGCGGTGGCCAGCCCGAGGAGGCGGAAGCCGACAAGAGGCGAGGCCGAATCCCTTAACACCCACATGTCTTCAAAGGAAAAAAAGCCGGCATTTAGTTGGCGTCTAATTACCGATACCGTTAAAAACGCGCGTCGCGTTTATACCGTTATCTGGCCCGAGAAAAAAATAAAAGTTATTGTCGGGTATTTTTGCGTTATCATCACATCATCAGGTGATTTTTTGAAATCAGGCGCCCTGGCTCTTTTGGTTAACGAGCTGACTGCGGGTGGCGACATAAATCGTTTAATATATT
Organism: Candidatus Magasanikiibacteriota bacterium; assembly: GCA_026396515.1. Lineage (GTDB taxonomy): Bacteria > Patescibacteriota > Patescibacteriia > Magasanikbacterales > GWA2-37-8 > JAPLWQ01. The sequence goes on from JAPLWQ010000005.1 coordinate 34,847, forward strand.
TGGTGGTGCTTGCGGTACTGGCCATTCTTATACCAGCATTACTGTTTCAAGTCGAAGAGTTTAACAACAGCACATTGTACATGTATCTGGAAAAGAAATTCGATATACTGATTAATCAAAAAAAGTCTGTATTGGAAATCGCAGCGCACGAGGATCCGCCGTTGAGAGATTTGATCACCCGGGTGGTTGAAAACGGTATATGGCGCGTACAAAGTTTTGTTGACCGCTGGTTTTATGTGATACAAGCGTTTTCCGGATTAGTTATTTCCGCTGTCGTATTGCTTATATTAAATTATTGGGTATTTATTATTGTTTTTGTTACGGCAATCCCACTATTGTTTGTTGAACTGCGCTACAGCCACAATGTTTGGACGATTAACGCGGAGAATTCCCAGCGTCGCAGACGATATTGGGATGCGCGTAATTTATTGGACACGAAAGAAGCTGTTGCCGAATTGAAGATTTTTCAGAATGCCGGTTTTTTTCTGCGCATTATCGAGGATATACTGACTTCATGGCAGAAAGACCGTCTGATAAATGAAAGAAAACGGTTTGTCTGGCGTTTTTTTGCCGCATTGGCCGGATTGGTCGCGATTGCCGCTTCGCTCGCGATTTTTGTTAGAAGTGCAGTCATCGGCGATATACAGCCCGGTACTTTGATATTCGCCCTATCTTCCGTTTTTTCTTTTCAGAGCTCGGTATCCGGATTCTTTGGGTTTCTTTCCCGACAATATCAGGATTCGTTGTTTGTTACGGATGTTTTCAAATTTCTTGATATACCACAAGCGCTGCCAATGGCGGCAGCCGGCCGGCGTTTAGAGAAAAATTCAGTCCCGGAAATTGTTTTTGAAAACGTTTCGTTTAGTTATCCGCAAGCCCCGGCCAATATGGTGATTAGGAATTTTTCATTTACAATAAAACCCGGCGAGAAGCTCGCGATAATCGGCGTGAACGGCGCCGGTAAAACCACCTTGGTAAAACTGTTGTGCAGATTTTACGACCCGACGAAGGGCCGGATTCTTATTGACGGAGTTGATTTAAAAGAAATTGATCTGGACAGCTGGTATAATAAACTTGGTGCAATTTTTCAGGATTTTTCACGCTACTATTTTAAAGTCAAGGATTTAATTAGTTTGGGACGATCGGATATTAAGGCATCAAAACAAAAAGTGGTGGCCGCCGCGGAAAAAAGCGAGTCGGATGATTTTATCCGTGATTGGACCATGGAGTATGAACAAATGCTCGGCAGTCATTATTCCGGCGGTATTGATCCTTCGGTCGGACAGTGGCAGAAGCTGGCATTGGCCCGCACCTTTTATCGCGATCCGGATGTTTTTATTCTTGATGAGCCAACTTCGTCTATAGATGCCGAGGCCGAAGAAAAAATATTTGAAAGATTGGGAAACGTGGCAGCGGGAAAAACTGTAATTTTGATTTCTCATCGGTTTTCCACCGTCCGCCGGGCGGATAAAATTATTGTGATTGAAAATGGGGTAATAGGCGAGTATGGTACGCACGAAGAGCTTTTGGCCAACAAAAAAACTTATGAACGGTTGTTCCGTTTACAGGCAAAGGGATACCGATAGAATAGCCGGATGAAAAATTATCCTTCACGAGCGGTTAAATAGTTTCAGCGGAGATCACAGCCGGATTTTTAACGCCCCAAAAAGGGCGTTTTATGGTATAATAAAAATATAAATAATAACAATGTAATTATGAGGCAACCTGAATTGCCCGTTGTTTTGCACGGAGGCGTGTTTAAAAAAACGGCCACAGTAAGCGAAGCGGTCTTCATTATTACCGGTATGACAATTGGCGCCGGTATTTTGGGCTTGCCGTATGTTATAGCCCGCTCAGGGCTCGCTTTAGGGCTCATATTAATCGCTCTGTGGGGTTTGGTAGTGCTTTTGCTCAATCTTATGCTTGGCGACATTGCCGTGCGTACCAGGCAGAATTTTCAGCTTCCTGGTTTTGCCGGTAAATACCTGGGAAAATGGGCAAAACACCTGCTTAGTGTGATCATAATATTCAGCGGTTTTGGCACCTTGCTTGCCTATATAATTGGCGAGGGACAGGCGCTTTCGGAAATATTTGGCGGCACGCCATTTTGGTGGAGTGTTTTCTTTTGGTCGCTGGGCAGTTTTTTTATCTGGCAAGGCCTGCAAACGGTAAAAACCATTGATCGTGTTTTGAGCTTAACAGTCATCGTTCTAATCGTGGCCTTATCAACGTTTTTATTGCCGAAAATAAATATTGAATATGTGCATTATTCAAATTTGGCAAACTTCTTTTTGCCGTTCGGCGTGATATTGTTTGCCATGCACGCCACTCCGGCTATTGCTGAAGCGCACGCGCTGTTGCCCGGTTCGGAAAAAAGATTTAAAAAAGCCATTATTATCGGCACGCTAATTCCTATCGCCGTGTATCTTTTGTTTGCTTTGGCAGTAGTCGGATATTTTGGCCTGTCAGTTACTGAAGTGGCAACCATCGGATTTGGCCGGGCATTTGGCCCGGGGTTTATTATTATGGCCAACGCGTTCGCGGTGCTGGCCATGGGAACATGTTTTATGGGTATGGGGTTGGCTTTAAAACAAACATTTGTTTGGGATCATAAACTGAATCCGTATCTCGCTGAATTTGCCGTAGTAGTTGTGCCGTTATTATTATTTTTATTCGGTTTCAGAAGCTTTGTGGAAGTTTTGGATGTCGTCGGCGGTTTGTTTATCGGTCTGGAATCACTTCTTATCGTGCTGATATGTTATGTGGCGCGAAAAAAAGGAGACCTGGACGGGTCTCGCTATGCTTTTAAGAATTTTTGGCTGGCAGCCGTGCCGGTGTTGATATTTTTCTTGGTCGCCACGGTTTATTCAGTGACTAAGATTTTTTAGTATAATTAAAAAATCGGCCCGCTTAGCGAGCCGATTTTTTTGTTTTTTATTCAACCACTTCCGGTTTGGCGGCAGAACCTTGATCATCATCAGTTAGGGCATTGTCAATTATTCCGCGCGTCAAATTAAGCGATTTTCCCACCACATCATCTTTGGCCGAATAGGCTGCGCTTTTTATCAGCGCAATTTTTTTGCCGACCTGTGACGAGTTCGGTGTTACCGCCACTTCAAAGTTAAGGCCGATGCTGCCGCCCGCCGGAGCCAGGTTATAGTTCCAACTCACGATATTGTTTGTTTGGTCGTGTTTCAATTCCGGTCCGATGCTTACACTTTGTTTCCCGGTGAATTCCACGCCATCGCCAAGGGTTAGTTTTAGTGAATTTTCTGCGATTGCGTTTACTCCGTTTGATATCTCAACCAATATCCAATATTTTGTGGTTTCGCCGACCGTCGGTGGTAGCGGCCCCCGGCCAAGCTGATCGCCGTCATTGGTGTAATATACCGGGCGAATATTCCAGCTTATCTGCGTGGACAGCGGAAGCCGGGCGGTTTCACCGCTTTCAACAACAAATTTTTGTCCGGGGACATCACTTAACTCAGCCTCGGCTTTTATTTTTATTTCCAATTGAGTTTGTCCTTCTGTCTTGAAAAACGACAAAAGTTTTACATTTATTACAAATTCATCAGAACTGCCCGGCGATCCGTCTGTTAAAGCGGTTCGGGTTTTTTTATCCGCAATCAGATCATTGCCCTCGACTGTCATATTATTCGCTCTGGCTGTTGCTTTCAGATCAACTATGCCAGGTGTTGGTGTGATGCGTAAACGAATATTCTTGAGTGAGTATGCGCTGGAGTTATTCCAATATACTCGAATAGGTAAAGTGTCTCCGCCGTCGGCAAATGCCATCTGTTCTGTAAGCCGAATCCCGCTTTTCATTTCAGGATAGAAAACAGCCAGTTTTTTTTCTAAAGCAACTTGTTTTATCGGTGTATTATTTACCATTACCGATATTTCGAAGTTCTCTGTGTATTCTCCGGATTTATCAGGAGCTGTGAGAGCTCCGGCGATAGCCTTGGTTTCACCCGGTGTAAGATAAATGTTTTTTAATAATTTTTCATCAGCGAACTTACTGCCCACAGGCGGTTCAATAAAAATATTTTCCAGCGGTTTTGAGCCGGTATTTTTCAGGATAATGTTAACCGGCAATTCTCGTCCTGGGAATGAAGTGCTGGCCATGGAAAGTTCGGCCTCAAGAACCGAACCGGCCGGCCTGAAAAGTGCCGATCCGGTTTTCTGGTCCTTTGCGTTTGCTCCATCCGGCAGGTAGGTTAGAAAAGCGGATACTTTTTCTTCTTTGTTTGGTTCGCCATATATGGTGCCATAAATTTCCACCTGACCCGCTCCCCCTGTCTCAATTTTTCCAAGATTAAAAGTGGAGTTGGCCGAAAAGATACTTTCAGGCGTCTTGATCCTGTCAATTACAAATCCGGGCGGCATGTGTACTCCCATAACCGCTTGATCTAAATTCTTTTTGCTTCTATTTTTGAAGTTAATGGTTAAATGAATTTCATCTCCGCTTTCTATGCGTTCAGAGCCAAAGGAAAAAGTAAGATCTATTTGGCCGGCGATTGAAGGTTTCCAGAAAAAAAAGAATATGCTTGCGATAAGCATGACAAATGCCATGCCGAGAAGGGCTAAATCAAAAACAAACAGCTTTTTAGCGTGGCGGTATATTCCGTGATAGCGCTTGTGATAGTGCGCGTGAAAAAATTTGTAAATTGCTTTAAACATACCCGGTATATCAGCTAATGTAGGTTTGGATTTAAGATTGTAAAAAATGACATATTCTGCCCAAAAATTCCATGAAAATCCGAAGCTGTATTACTGGGCACAAGTCAATTATATCATCAAAAATTGCCAAAAACAAATAATCCCCGAAAAAGGGGATTATTAATTACTCACATTCTTCGGAGCCGGTTCTATTGGCCTATTTTTGATAGTTTTCGGATTTGGGCTGTAAAGAGGGTTCCGTATGCGCCATCTTTCCACATATTGGCCGATTCCGCGTTCTGCCAGCTTATTTCTGACCGTAGTATGCCTCTGTGACCACTTGACAAGACTTTCAAAGTTGATTTTATAACGGCCGGCTACCACAGCATAAGTAACTTCCTGATTAGCAATGGCGCGCCTAACCGTAAGGGAACTAACGCCGAAAAGCTTAGCCGCTTCAGATACTGAAAGCCGGATTAGCTCTTTTTGGGTCTTATTGTCAGTTTGTTCAACCATATTTCTCTTTTGGGCTAAAATTTGTGTACGCTAGTGTATACAAATCATAGCAAATAGGTTGGTTTTGTCAAGGGTAGGGGAGAGATAATAGAAATTTTTTGGTATTTCATCATATACAGCTATCTGTTTGTGTACGCTAGTGTATACAAAATTTATATAGGTTTGCTAAAATTAGCCATTATTGTTATGTCGCTTTACATCTATTTTTGTGTACGCTAGCGTACACAAAAATATGTCTTGTATTTTTTGATTTATAACGAACGATGGTGCAAATCGAAATCATAATTTAGAGAGATATTTTAGAAATATTTCTTTATATAATGCACACATCCATTATTTGACACAGGCCCATATGGCTGTTATCATTATATCTATCTCATTCTTGTTTTGGCCGGTGAAACGGTCATTTTTAATAGAACAAGAAAGACGCCGTTTGCGAAGTGTAACAATTATTAACTTTATTCGTCTACTAAGATGCCAGGTAAATTAAGCGAAAAAATACTGCTTTACCGGTTGCAGACGAAGCAAGATCCTGAAGCTTTTACCGAACTATACGACTCATATGTAAAACGAATTTACCGCTTCGTTTTTTTTAAGGTACCCGGGCACGAAGAGGCGGAAGACATTACATCCGAGGTATTTTTAAAAGTTTGGAATCACATTGCGGAAAACAAAGAAATAAAAAGTTTTAGCGGCCTTCTGTATCGGGTTGCCAGAAATTGTATCATTGATCTTTACCGCTCAAAGTCATATCAGCCAAATCCATTGTTGCTTTCCGAACTGCCCGAGGGTATTGAACCGAGTGATAAGGGAATTGCAGTAGAGAAAATTTCCGTTTCATCTGAAGCGGAGGAGATGATCAAGGCGATCAAAAAGTTGAAACAAGAATATCAGGAAGTGCTGACGCTAAAATATGTGGACGAATTAAACGTCGACGAAATTGCGGAAATAACAGGTAAAGGACAAATTGCAGTGCGGGTGACTCTACACCGGGCGATGAAGAAATTAAAAATAATGGTGGAAAAATAATTTATGTCGCGCGATCTGAAAGAACAACTCAAAAATCTGAAACACTCCGAAGTGAGTCCGAGACCCGAGTGGCTAAGCGCCAGTCGGGCGAGTTTGCTGTCTCAGATCAGGAATACGATTCCGGCGGAAAAGCCAAATGTGCTGGACAGCGTCTGGCGCGGCATGGCAATATTTTTACCGCAGAAGTTTGTATATAATGTTGTGCGACCGGTGGCTATCCTATTGATCGTAGCCATGGTCGGCACCAGCGGCTGGATCGCTACAGTGGATGCTTCCTATGAAGCTCTGCCGGGCGATTGGCTGTATCCGGCCAAACGGGCAATGGAAAAAACGCAGGTTACCGCCGCCTCTATTATGGGTGCGAAAAACACCGAGACAAAATTGCATGCCGAATTTGCCAAGCGCCGCGCCGCTGAAATTAAAAAAGTGGTGCAGAGTGATGATCCGGACAAACAGGCCAAGGTCACGGAGACAGTAGGCGATTTAAAAATGGAAATGAAATCCGTAGACACCAAGCTTGAAGCAATGAAAACCTCAAATGAAACCGGTGATACGGAAACAGCAAAAGAAATTCAAAAAAATTCCGAACAAATTAAAACTGTGCTTAAAGAAGTAAAAGACGATTTGAGCATTAGCACCTCTACCGAAGAAAAAGCGATGGCAAAAGAAATCGGCGAAGCCAAGGATATGGCCAAAGATACTTCCGTGAAAGCGGTCGAGGCTTTGGTTGCCAATCATCTTTCCGGCGGCGCTACCACGGCTGATGAGGTAAAAGAAGCAATCGGGAAAACTATGCAGAGCGTGGTGAATGATATGGCGGAAACAAAACAAAATGTTGAAACAATGAAAAATGCCGTTGAAGCGGTGACTGATGTGAAAAATAGCATTTCTTCAACCACACCGGAAGCATCAGCGGTGATAGATAATGTGGCTGAAAAAACCGCCGCGGCCGTGGTTAAAACAACTGAAGCGGGGGTTGAAATGGATAAAAAGGTAAGCGAGACAAACAGTTTAATGCAAAGCGGAAATTTGTCTGACGCGGTTAGTATGATGAAAGAAGCCAGTGAAACCACCAAGGCAGCGGAAAAGATTCAGGATACGGCCATCATCTCGGCGCAGCAGGTTTTGCCAACGCCGGTCATTACCTCGGTTAAAGAACAGGTAATTGAAGCGTCGCAAAATGTCAGCTCAACCGAGATAAAAATGATTGCCACCACTACTGTGCAAGCTATTGAGCCGGGTAAATTGCCGGTGACAGTGATTGTGACAACCACGGCAGTAAAGCCGGCCACCACCAGCGTGACAACAATTAAAAAATAAATAAATCGCCGCCCTCTCCTTTTTAAGGAGAGGGAAGGGGTGAGGTAAGGAATATAGATTTTATCTCTCCGCGTGAACGCAATCGCTTGTGTTTATGCGGAGAGAGGAAATATTTGTTTATTAGCGAAGCGCAGTGAAGAAATGAATGAATTTGTCTTTCATTTCAGAGCCAGCAAGCTAATACACAATGAAATTGTTTATTAGGTCTTTGCCAAAAGTCGAGGGACCATACGGTCTCGTAAAGATCATTGTACGGCAGGAAAGCTTTGGCTAACCTGCTACACCCTATTTTCTTTGACGCTCTGGCTTATGCCGGGGTGCGCAACAGAGTAGGGTATATATCATTAATTATGTACAACGTTATCAAGAGAGCTTTCACTTTCAGCGTTGTTGCCACGACCATGATGTGGTCGATCGGCGTTGCCGCTTTGATCCCGTCTGTGGCTCAAGGTGCAACTTGTCCGACATTGGCAGCTGGTGACATGATAAAAGTCACCGGCAAGGCGGCTATTTATTCCGTCAACAATGATTTGAAAGTTTTGTATTTCCCTTCCGGTGATGAATTCAAGTCATGGAGACCGACCTATGGTGGTTATACCTCCATCACTCAGGCCTGCTTTGATTCTCTTAGCGTGCCGAGCACCTATCCAGGTGGCGTGAACTATCATCCTGGTTCTTACCTCGTGAAGCGTCCGTCTTCCGACCAGCTTTATGTTGTCCTCCCGGGCAACAGCCTGTCGAAGATTGACACAGCTGTGGCGACATCTCTTTACGGCACCTCCACCTATACCGGTGGTGTTGGCGCAAAAGTGATGACCGTCGCAGATACTTTCTGGCCGCATTATGTTTATCGCGGTGCAGATATTACCACTGTTAAAGCGCATCCGGGCATGCTGGTCAAAGTGAGCGGCATTACCTATTTAGTAGATGCGGATAACAAACTGCGCGAAGTTACAACCACTGGCTTTACTGCCAATGGTTTCCAGGAGAGATTTGTTCGCACTGTTACCGCTGATGCAATTTCTGGTTTGGCCACTGGCACAACCATTAATGCAGAAGTTTTATCTTTAACTGATAAAACACAGAGCGGCGGCGTGACTCCTTCTCCGATTTCATCCGGCAATGTGACTGTGGCTTTAGCCGCATCCACTCCGGGCGCGCAGGATATTCCGGAAAACGCTTCTGTTGAATTCTTGAAGCTTACCCTTACCAACACCGGTTCAACCGATGCCAGCTTAACTGGTATCAAATTGTCCGCCTATGGTTTGGGTGATGCCTCTCAAATTGATCAGGTGAGCGTGTACAGCAATAATCAGCGCTATGGCAATGCCAAAGACGTTGATTCCAACAAACAAGCTCAAATTAACTTCACCACATCTCTGACGATTGCCAAAGGCGCAACTGAGACCCTGGTTGTTAAAGCCCAGGTCACAGGCACTGGTCATTACGCATTGGGCGTGGCCGCTGCAGCCGATGTTTTGGGCGTGACTGCCGGAGGCAGTTTCCCGATTCAGGGCAATACCATGAGTGGCGTTGCAGTAGCAGTTGGTCAGCTTACAATTGAAAACGATGGCACCACCTTGGCCTCCATTAATCTTGGCGACAAGGCTGCTACCATTGCCAAATTCAAAGTTACCAACGACAACGTGGAAGATATCTCCTTCAAGAGTATTAACTTGAAGCGCGATTCCGCCAGCACTGCTAATGACACTGCGGTGGAAAATCTGAAGTTGTATGTTGACGGCGCTGAAGTGGCATCCGCTTCGGCGATTGTCGGAAAATATGTTTCCTTCACCCTCACTTCTCCGATTACCATCCTTAAAAATGGTATGAAGAGATTCACTGTTAAAGGTGACGCGGTTGACGGAGCTGGCAAATTCATCAAATTGATGCTTGACGCCAATTCCGATGTTTCAGCCATTGGTTCGCACTATGGCTTCTCAGCCATTATTGTGAACACCTTTACTGGCGCTGATTTAACCATCAATGCCGGCGCGGTGAGTATCGAGAAGATTAATGCCGCCAACACGAAATTGTTGAAGAGCACTACCGATGTTGAGTTTGGCACCTTCAAGATTACCGCCAACAGTGGAAAAACCGTTGAGCTTTCAACTTTGAAACTCAAAGTTGTTTCCGTCAACGATGCGGTTGGCGCACAGTTTGAGACATTTGAGATCTTCGACAAATACAACAACACTGTATATGACATGACCTCAACAACCGGTGACGGTGTTTACAAGAACACCAGCATGGGCTTGATTTTGAACAGCGGTATTACCCACGAACTCGTGGTCCGCGCCGATATCAAATCCACTGCGACCAACGGTGATTACACAGTGTCCATTTTAGATGCCGCCGGTGGTGATGTGGTCTTGAAAGAGACCGGCAATGATACTCTTATCACTGACATCACTCCGAATTCCGTATCTTTGAACAAGGTGCAAGTTGAAGGCGCTACTGCGACTTTCTCCTTGAATGCCTTGTCCGCCGCATATAGCGCGGTGGTTGGTTCTTCTGACCACGAGCTGTTGACCTTCAACATCAAAGCGGGTCAGGCCGGCCAGATCAAGGTAACCGAGTTGAAATTCTTGGATTCCTTGAGCACCTCTACCAAGTATGTTGTCTCCGAATTCAAGCTCTACAAGGGCACTGATTTGGTGAAGACCGTTTCCGGTTCTCAACTGACAACAGCTTATGAGATCGCTTTCACTGATTTGATGCAGACCATTGAACCGAATGAGTCCATCAAATACACATTGAAAGCATCTCTCGTCAATGACAGCAACAACGGAACCAAACAGATGCGCTGGCGCTTGAGTGGTTACTCTGCAGAAGAGACCAACAAGGGCACAGTCGTCTATGACAGCGTAGCGGATAATACGACACAGGATGGTATTATCAATGGCGCTGAAGTTGGTATGACCAGTTTGAAATCCGCCAGAACGTTGACTATCGTTGGTTACGGAATGTTGAACGCCGCCGTGGATAACACTGTTACCCTGACCAAGTATGATACTTGGCAACTTGCGGGTACCAATGAGGTCCCGGTTGCGACCTTCAAATTCCGCGCTGACAATGAGTCGATAAAAGTCACCTCATTCAAGGTGGTCGGCAACTTGACCGAGACCTTGAGCAATAACATTACTGAGCTTGCGTTGTATGATGGCACTTCCAAGGTTGCTTATGCGACCACGATTGGCGCCGTCACCACCACGCTTGACCAGGACTTTATTGTTGACAGCACTGAAAAGGTTTACACCTTGAAAGCCAGCTTGGCTAAAATTGGTCTCAATGAACCGGGCAATTTAAACGTGTCAACCACATTTAAATTGAACGGTATTGAAGCCGAAGGCGTGAACTCTGGACATACATTGGTTGCCGATGCAAACAATGCATGTATTGCCGGTGAAATCTGCTATGAGAGCGGTACTGTATTAAATTACACTTCTGCCTCAAAGCAAGCCGGAATCGTGGCATCCAAAGCTCAAACTGTGAGCTTGGTGTCCAGCTATAGCGGTTATTCATTAGCCACTTCAATCGTTAGCACTTCATCCGCTAACGCGGCTATTATCGCTATAACTGTTCCAGCCACCAATAACAACAATGCAGATGGTACTACATTAAAGTACAACATCAGCCGCATTAAAGTGAACGTTGCCAACAACGTAACTTCTTATACGGCCACTCTGCAGAGAATTGGCGGTGTGGATCCTGCCGTTACCAGCTCTGTGAGCGGTGCTTACACTGAATTTAATACCTCTCACTTTGCCACCACTGACGATGATATTACTCCGGGCGAAACCGCGTATTTCATAGTAAAGATTACGCCGGTCTTCACCGCGACTCTCGCCGGTGAGAAGTTCATCAAGGTCAACCTTGATAAGCTTGATGGCACTGCAGTCACTAACGATGCCAGTGGTACCAACTTTACTTGGACTGATCGCGCCGCAGGTGCGAACAACAAGATATCAATTCGTATGCCGGGTGTTTCTAACATCGATGGCACACAGATTGTGAACTAATATAGTTCGTTGGTAAAAGTTTCTCGAAACTCTAAATCGAAAACAAAAACCCCGCCAATGCATTGGCGGGGTTTTTGTTTTATCTACCATTATATTCTGTCATCCCGAGTGGAGCGCAGCGGAGTCGAGGGATCCCTCTCCGGCAATGTTCAAGGGATCCTTCGGCTCACCGCTTTGACGCGGTTCGCTCAGGATAAAACCGAATCGTCTGTGGACGTTTTGGTTTTAGTTATCCACAGGTGAAAGGAAAAATTTTCTAAATAATTGTGCTATAATATTTACATTGAAGGAGGAGGGGGAGAAACAATCCTTTAGAGTGGGATTGTTTTTTATTTAAAAAATTTCATTGATGTATCTTGAATAAAAAAATTGTCAAATTTTTTTACGTTCCATTATCAACCGGCGCGTTAGATAAATAGGTGCTCCATTATGGCTAAAATAAGCCAAAAATTACCCATATACACATAGGTGAAAAAGAGGTATAATATAGATGTTTCTGACAAGCGGCAAAAACTGTTCTACAAAACAACATGTGTCGGTTCGCCAACATTTGCTAAGCCCGTGGGTTTAGCGTGAGGCTTACCACTTAGGGCTCGTTGCTTTGCAGCGGCCCATACATTCAGGGACATGTTGAGCCCTTATCAGAAACTCTAAAAAACCCAGCTGTGAGCGGGGTTTTTTAATTGCAAATAAATTGTAGATGCTGTTATTCAATGCAGCAATCAATCGCTTTTTTTACCAGCGCGCCGAGCTTGCCGAGAAATCCTTTTTTTTCAGTATCGTGCCGGTTCATTGCTCCGTCATCAATTTTTTTTACATCGTCGGTTTTTATCAGTTTCATGTTGATGCCCCAGAATAGGGAATAGAGGTCAAATGATTTTTTAAATAAATCCTCGGCCTCTTCTTTGTTTCCCATTTTGTGTTGTTTGGTGCCTACTTCCATTAGGCGCATTGAAGCGGCGAGCAAGTGTTTGGAAATGCACCAGACCTCGCCTTCGTATTCCTTGATTATTTTTTTGAGTAATTCACCGCGCATTTTCCGCACTTCCTGAAGCAGATCATAATATTCGCTCTTGCCGGTTTTTTGAGCCGTAAAGAAAAAATGTTCCTCAATGCTCACCAGGTTCATAATGGCGATGGAGAGATCCTGGTCTGAAGACAAATCCATTTTGTCCTGCTTTTTCATTTGGTCAACCTTGTCCACCAATTCCTGATAGTTATTCAATTCGTTTGGCATATTAACGGGTGATAAAATAAAATATTGCGGAAAGCACTGCCAGCGCAACAACCGGTATCACAACTTTTTCATATGGGAAGTGCGCCTTGCCGTGATTCTTTTCTTTTATATAATCGTAGATTTTTGAAGCTATGGCGAATACGATACTGCCGATAATCACTCCCAAAACAAATTTATCCATACCCCAAAGTTTATTATACGGATGGCCTGTAATTCCCATATAATATAATGGAACAAAGGTTAAGCCATACCAGAAAATTGCAACCAGTATTTTTCGTCCGTAAAATTTTATATTTTTCTTGTTTAGCCAGTTGATGGTCCAAAAAGTGACAGAAGCGACTAATGCACCCGCCCATAGTCCGGTGATGGTATCGTCAATGCCAAGCCAGCGAGAAAGCCCCAGCCCACCTGCTACAGCGACTGTGCAGACAGGACAGACGGCTTTGGCCGGCAATGCCCAGAGCAGGGCGCCGGCGGAGATTAGTAGAGGGGCTATTCTTTTCATAATCGGCTTTGAAAATAATTAATAATATCCGTGTCTCCACTATAGCACGTTCCTTTGTCGTAAAGCATGGGAACGCCTACGTTAGCCAGATCAAGCCCGCAAAGGGCGGCACGGGTCATTAGTTCATTCTGATTTTTTATATTTGAAGTCACTTCTTTATGTTCAATTTTAATTTTTTCCTCAACCTTGTTTTCAAACAGATATGTTTCCACATTTTTACAGTGCGGGCATTCCTCACGATAGTAAAGCGACAGGGTGCTTGAAGTATCAACAAAACCATCCCCCGTGTTTTGCCTGGTATCTCTGGTGATAAGCCAAACCAAAATCAGCGCTACCAGCGTTACGGCAAGGATTAGTAATACATTTTGAGAAGTAGTAGGTTTTTTCATGTTTTAAAGCTAAATACGGGAATATTTTAACATATATACCCCGTTTTGTATAGAGGATAAAAAACCTCAGCCCGAGGCTGAGGTCTTAATTATGCGGCTAGTTTCTTGTTGAGAGTTCTACGGCATGTAGTGCAGGCCTTCACCTTAGATCCGGACATTTTCACTATTTGCAGGTTTGGTTTTTGATGTCGCGGGATTTTGATGTTGGAATGTGATACATGGTTGGCCCTGGCCGCTGTTTTTCCGCAGAGATTGCAGGTTCGGCTCATATTGAATTGATAGCTAAAGTAAGTTATAATGTAAGCATTGTAGTCGTTTTTTGTTTAATTGTCAAGGGTTATGAATCCACTTCAACTTGTCTTCTATTTTCTTATAATTGTACCATCGGCCATTATCCACGAATATGCCCATGGTTGGATGGCCGACCGGCTGGGAGACCCGACCGCCCGATATGCCGGCCGGCTTACTTTGAACCCCGTAGCGCATATTGATATTTGGGGCACCATACTAATGCCGCTGATGTTGTTTGCGTTATCCAACGGCAGTTTTTTGTTCGCCTATGCCAAACCGGTGCCTTACAATCCGTATAATTTAAAAAACCATAAATGGGGGCCAGCAATGGTGGCTATTGCCGGTCCGATGGCAAACCTGCTATTAGCCGTTGCTTTTGCGGCAGTGATTCGTATTTTTCCAACCGCGCCGGCAGTGGATTTTTTCTATATTATCGCCTACGCCAATGTTTTGCTTTTGGTATTCAATCTGGTGCCGATTCCTCCGCTCGACGGCTCTAAAATTTTGTACGCAATTCTGCCGGATTCGGCGCGCGGAGTACGCGATTTTTTAGAGCGTTACAGTTTTTTTCTTCTCATGATTTTCGTATTCTTTTTGTTTGAACTGATTGTGCCGGTGATTCAGTGGATAATGCAATTATTAATTGGTATTTAATTATTTAACGGGGTAAATATGAAACTCATTCTTCGCTGGTTAATCAGCGCCGCGGCGCTGATGCTCATCGCCATGTACGTGCCGGGTATCGGCATGGCAAGTTTTTACAGCGCACTTATTGCAGCTTTGATTTTCGGATTAATTAACGCGCTCATCCGGCCATTGGCGTTATTGTTAACATTGCCGGTCAATATTTTGACGCTCGGACTGTTCACATTGATAATCAACGCGGCCATGTTTTGGCTCGCTTCTACCATTGTAAAGGGGTTTTATGTGGCGGGTTTTTGGCCGGCATTTTGGGGCGCACTGATTATGTGGCTGGTTGCCTGGCTTACCAATATGATGTTGAAGAATAAGGCGTATTAAGATGAATCCTGTAGAGAAATTTTGAATCGTTATGTTCTACAATTATGTGTTGCAGAGTAAAAAGAATGGTAGTTTGTATATCGGATTTACGAAGGACTTACGTAAACGACTTGTAGAACACAACGAAGGATTAAATTTTTCTACAAAACGCTATCGTCCGTGGCAACTTATATATTTTGAAGCATGTGTTGAACAATCAGACGCAGTGAGAAGAGAGGGGTATCTCAAAACAACCCAAGGCGGCAGATTGCTTAAGCGCAGGTTAAAAGATTATATTTATAAACAGAAAAATTTAATTCAAAATTCTTCTACAGGATGAAGAACTATTCATCCAACAGAGCGCAAAAGGGAAAGACGGCTTACCGCACGCCGAGCTTGTTTAAGGCAAATAAAAGTATTAATTATGCGGATATAAAAAGCCGGGTTAAGAGCGACCGTTGGACTAAAAAGAATAATAATGATTATGCCAAATAAAATTATTGTACTTTCGCTTGGCGGATCTCTTATTATTCCTAAAACCGGATTTGATTTGAAGTTCCTCAAGGGTTTCAAACAGATGATTTCGGTTTTCATTAAAAAAGGAATGAGGTTTGTGATTGTCTGCGGCGGGGGAGCGACTTGTCGGCAGTATCAGGCAGCGGCCAAAGGCGTGGGCAAGATGACGGCAAAGGACTTGGATTTAATCGGCATTAAGACCACTCGATTCAACGCCTTTTTTATTAAAACAATTTTTGGCAAACTGGCGCATCCCGAACTGACCAAAGCGCCGGAACAGAAATACAATTGGAAAGAAAAAATATTGGTCGGTGCTGGTTGGGACCCGGGCTGGTCGAGTGATTATGATGCAGTGGCCTTGGCCAAAACCTACGGGGCGAAAACGGTGATAAATCTTTCCAATATTGAATACGTTTATGACAGTGACCCGCGGAAACATCCCAAAGCGAAAAAGCTGGTGAATATTTCCTGGAAAGATTTCAGAAAAATTGTGGGTAATAAATGGGTGCCGGGCGCCAATTTGCCGTTTGATCCGATTGCGAGCCGACTTGCCGATAAAAATAACATAAAAGTGATTGTGATGAATGGGGCGAACTTGCCGGAAGTGAAGAAGGCGATTGAGGGGAAGAAATTCAGGGGGACAACAATAGGGGGTTGACACCGGTTCCGGTATTTGATATTATCTAGCAAGCCATAGACAGCAGGCGCCCTTACGGGCTTAATCTCCTGCCGAGGCAATCTTACCCGCAAAAATGCGGTTTTCAGGTCGAAGATTGTTAAATGTCTGTGGTTTAAAGCCACAGTTTTATTTTTTAAATAAATTGCGGCTGTAAACCATTATTATGCCAAAATCAAGACAGCAAAAAGAAGCAACATTATCGTCTTTGGGTGACGGCTTGAAAGCCGCGAAAGCGTCTGTTTTCGCCAACTTTCAGGGTTTAACCGTGGCCGAAGCCGATGAATTGCGCAACCTTTGCCGCAAAGAAGGCATCAAAGTATTGGTTGCCAAAAAAACACTGGTCCGGAAGGCCTTTGACGAACTCGGTTTTCAAATCGATCCCAAGGCGTATCAGGGCGGTGTGGCAACTTTCTTTGGTACAACCGACGAAGTGGCACCGGCGAGAATTGTGAACGACTTTGCCAAAAAGCATGAAGTCGTGGCGATCTTCGGCGGAACTTTGGACGGTAAATATATTGACGCGATGTTTGTGAAAAATCTGGCCTCTCTGCCGAGCAAGCAACAACTGCTCGCTCAATTGGTCGGCACGCTCAACGCTCCGGTTTCCGGATTTGTCAATGTACTGGCCGGCAATTTGCGCGGGTTGGTATCAGTTCTAAATAACATTAAAGAAGCGAAAGCTTAATCTATAATTTTATGTCAGAAGAAAAAAAGGAAGTAATCGTGCCCGAGAAATTTAAAAAGCTCGTGGAAGAGGTAGAAAAAATGTCCGTCCTTGACCTTTCCGAATTGGTGAAGGTTTTGGAAGATAAATTCGGCGTTTCCGCCGCCGCTCCGGCCATGATGATGGCCGCCGCTCCGGCCGCTGCCGCTGCCGTTGAAGAAAAATCAGAATTCAATGTGGAACTGGCTGATTTCGGTGCCAACAAGATCAATGTGATCAAGGCGGTGAAAGAAATCACCGGTTTGGGTCTGGCCGAAGCAAAAGCTTTGGTTGATGCCGCTCCGAAGATGATAAAAGAAGGCGTGAAGAAAGACGAAGCCGAGACAATGAAAAAGAAAATTGAAGAAGCCGGTGGTAAGGTGAATTTGAAATAACAAGTTTACCTCACCCCAGCCCTCTCCTTGGTAAGGAGAGGGAGAATAAAAAACTGGCCTCTCGGTCAGTTTTTTGTTATCTTTGTTCCTTTTGGCGTGTCCATTACCGTATAGCCGAGCTTGATAAGTTCGTCGCGCAACTCATCGCTTTTTTTCCAATTTTTTGCCGCGCGGGCGGTATCGCGTTCATCAATGAGCGCTCGTGCTGATATTGGTATGGATTGAACCGGTTTGTCCATGTTCTCCTTGATTTTTAACCCCAATACTTTATCAAATTCAAACAGTATTTTTTGACTTATTTTCTTTTCCTTTACCGCCTCCCAAACAATCGCCAAAGCAGCCGGCGTATCCATATCATCACTTATCGCTTTGAGAAATTTTTCCTTAATTTTTTCCTCAATTTCAACGCTGTGCATCGATAACGAAGATTTTTTATCCAATGAGGCGGCGGCTAAGCACAAATGATCCAATCCATTTTGTGCCGCTTCCAGCGCCATCCAGCTGAAGGTGAGTTGTTTGCGATAGTGCGTCTGCAGAATAAAAAAGCGGTAGGCGAGGGGAGAAATATTTTTTTCTTTTAGCGTGTCCAAGGTTATAAAGTTGCCGGCTGATTTCGCCATCTTTTCTTCCCCCATGTTCAAAAATTCATTATGCACCCAGTAGCGCGCCGGTACCACCCCTTCAGCCGCTTCGGTTTGAGCGATTTCATTGGTGTGATGCACCGGAATGTGATCAATGCCGCCGCAGTGGATATCAAAAGGCAGGCCAAGATATTTTGCGGACATGGCCGAGCATTCAATGTGCCAGCCCGGAAAGCCAACGCCCCATGGACTGTTCCATTCCATTTGTCGTTTTTTCAGTTTTGGCGAGAATTTCCAAAGCGCAAAATCGGCATTATGTCTTTTACCTCCGATTGCTACGCGGATGCCGGAGCGCAAATCCTGATTTTTCAGGCCGGCCAGTTCGCCATAATCCGGCAGTTTAGACGTGTCAAAATAAACCCCCTCGGCGTTGATGTAGGTGAAACCCTTTTTTTCCAGTTTTTTTATCAGTTTAATTTGTTCTTTAATGTGGCCGGTAGCGCGGCAGATGACGTCGGGCTTGTGGATGTTCAGCTCCGCCATGTTTTTCATAAAGGCCTTGGTGTAAAAATCGGCGATTTCCCATGCGCTTTTGTGTTCGCGGGCGGCGCCTTTTTCAATTTTATCTTCGCCTTCGTCCGCGTTGCTGGTTAAATGTCCGACATCGGTGATATTCATTACATGCTTCACTTTATAGCCGTTATATTCCAGGGTGCGGTGTAAAATATCCCAAATAATATATGAGCGCAAATTGCCGATATGCGCGTAATCATAAACTGTCGGCCCGCAAGCGTAGAGGCCGACTTTTTTATCTTTGAGCGGTTTGAACGATTCCAGCCGCCGGGTGAGGGTGTTAAATAGTTGGAGAGGCATAATGTTTATTGTATTTTATCGCATATTGACGCATCTTTCAATACAGATATACCCATGCATGGCATTTTTTGATATAATACGATAAAGATAACAAAACTGCGATCCGGGGTTAAAACCCTGAATATTTAAGGCAAATTTTTTCAATAATAACTTATTACCCTTTATAATATGGGATTGTTTTCAAAACCAAAAGCATTTTTAGGCGTGGATTTGGGCGCCGGCGGCGTAAAAATAGTTGAATTGCGGCAAGAAAAAAACCGGCCGGTGCTTTTTACCTATGGGCTCACCTCCGTACCGCAGGACGTTCACAAATTGCTTGCCGAACAAAGAGTGGCGCCGGATCAAATTAGGCTTGAGCAAAAAGAAAATATTCGCCTGGAAAAAAAGGACACGCCGCCGGTTGATGCTTCTGACGAGCGGGTTAACCGCTACGCCGAAACTCTTAAAGCGGTGTGCAGAGCGGCAAAAACCATGTCGAAAACAGCGGTGGTCAGTTTGCCTGTGTCAGCCGTTTTTAATTCAATCGTCACCATGCCCAAGGTGGATCAGAAAGAATTTTTGGGTGTTTTAAAAGCCGAGGTTAAGAAACTTCTACCGTATTCAATCGATGAAATGGTACTGGATTATCAGATATTGGAAAATTTTTCGACTGATAAGGTTAAAAAAATATTGGTCAACGCCGTGCCGAGAAAAATAGTTGATTTCTATTCACGGGTTTTCAAGCGCGCCGGACTGATTCTGGAATCGCTGGAACCGGAATCCGCTTCGCTTGAGAGGTCGCTTATCGGGCGCGACAAGGCGGTGACCATGCTTTTGGATATGGGCGCAGAACGCACAAACTTTTTTATAATTGACCAGTCGATACCGATTACCAACCATACAATTGAGTCGGGCGGAAACAAAATTAATCGCCTGCTGGTGAATGCGCTTGGCGCGAGTGAAAACGAAATTGCTGAAATAAAGCACGACTTGTTCAAGCGCTCTTTGAGCGGGTCGGTAAAGCTGGATAAAAAGGTATTTCTTGACTATATCATGCCGGTGATTGACCCGATTGTGAAGCAAATTGAGTACAGTTTTGGCCTGTATCTTAACCAAACCGGAAATGAAAAAAAGCGGCCGGAAAAAATTGTTTTAACCGGCGGCGGTTCCATGGTGCCGTATTTGGCCGAGCACTTGTCTGATACATTTAAGATCAAATGTTATCTTGGCGACCCGTGGGCGCGGGTGGTTTATCAGGATAAGCTCAAACCGCTTCTCAATGAAATTGGGCCAAGAATGTCAGTGGCTATCGGCCTGGCTCTGAAGAATTTATCACAATAATTTCTGTTTATGCTTAGGCAAAGAAAGCCGGACGGAAATCAGCCGAATATCCTTTTGGTGGAAAGTGATGCTTTTTTGGCTGATATCTATGAAAAGAATTTGTTGATGGAAGATTTCAAAGTGAGCAAAGCAACGAACGGGGAGAGGGCGATAAAAATGCTGGAGAGCAAGGGCGCGGATTTGGTATTGCTTGCAGTGGTTTTGCCGAAGATGAATGGTTTTGAAGTGCTTTCGGCGATAAGAAGTAATGTAAAAACAGCTACTATTCCTGTATTAATGCTTTCCAAACTGGGCACGGTTGATGATGTCAGAAAATCAAGAGAATTGGGCGCTACGGGGTATATTATCAAGACGCATTTCATGCCTTCAGAGATTGTGGAAAAGATAAAAAGGGTCTTGTATAATAAAAAATAGATATGTGGTATAATATGCGCAATGAAAAATACAACCGAAAGGGGGTGAATTTATGAACAAAAAAGGTTTTACTTTGATCGAACTCTTGGTCGTAATCGCCATCATCGGTTTGTTGTCCACATTGGCGGTCGTCGCGTTGGGCTCTGCTCGGCAGAAAGCTCGCGACTCCAAGCGTCTATCAGATCTTAAACAGACCCAAACAGCTTTGGAACTGTTTTTCACCGACAATAACACTTACCCGGTCCAAACTGTGACGCTCGGTGATGTTGCAGCTGCTAAATGTCTCGGATCCAGCGGATTCGCAGCTACTTGTGCAAGTGGCACCATCTATATGGGCTTAGTACCGTCAGAACCGCAGCCAGGAACAGCGGGGTATTCGTATATTGGCGCTTCCACCTCTTACGCTATTAGTGCGACATTGGAGGGCAAGATCAATGATTTAGGTCCGGGAGCAATCACCGCTTCGCAAAATGGTATTCAATAATCAGCTGATTATACATAAAGCAGACCTGAAAAATTGGGTCTGTTTTTGTTTTATTACCCTTTCTTTATCGCATAATCGTGATATAATATATTGGCAAAAATGAGTTATGGAACAGGGTCTCACAATTATAATTTACGCGCTGCTTTTTATTTTTGGCGCGTCTATCGGCAGTTTTATCAACTGTCTGGTTTGGCGCCAGAACAATAATATGAAGGTCGTTAACGCCCGCAGCCAATGCGTTCATTGCGGACGGCAGTTAAGCTGGTGGGAAAACGTCCCCATTTTTAGCTTTCTATTTTTGCGCGGGCGGTGCCGGACTTGCAAGAAAAAAATACCGGCTTATTATTTTGTCAATGAATTTTTTTGCGGCTTTTTGTTTGTTTGTGTCTACTGGACCATATTAATTCATTTTCAGGATTCTTGGTGGCGTTTTGCACGCGATATCGTGCTTTTATCTTTTTTGGTCGTTATTTTTTTCGGCGACATGCTTTATAGGGTTATCTGGCCGATCGTAATTTGGCCGGCCACGATAATCGGTTTCCTTTTTAATTGGCTGTTTCTCGGTGTACCGATATCTTCAATGCTCATCGGCGTAGCCATAGGCGGCGGATTTTTTTTAGTGCAATACGCCGTGTCGCGCGGGCGCTGGATTGGCGGAGGAGATGTGCGCATGGGCGTGATGATGGGGGTTTGGCTGGGTTTTCCGGCAATTGTGGCGGCAATTTTTATGGCGTATTTTTTAGGCGGGTTCGCGGCCATATTGCTTCTGATTTCTAAAAAGAAAAAATGGAGTGCGTCCGCACAGATTGCCTTTGGCCCGTTTTTGGCTCTGGCCACAATTTGGGCGCTTTATCACGGTGAAAAATCCATTAACTGGATAATCTCGTTGTTCGGATAATTTTATGGCGATTTCCAAAGAAGAAGCGAAAAAACGAATAGAAAAACTGCGCCGGGAAATAGAAAGGTATCGCTATGAATACCATGTTTTGGATAAGCTGGAAATTTCCGAGGCGGCTTTAGATTCGCTGAAGAAAGAGCTGTATGACATCGAAGCAATGTATCCGGATTTGATCACGCCCGATAGTCCGACACAGAGAGTAGCCGGGCAAGCGCTTGATAAATTTGAAAAGGTGGCGCACAAGGTGGAACAGTGGAGTTTTGAAGACGCTTTTTCGCGCGAGGACATGGAGAATTGGCAGGACAAAGTATATAATTATTTGGAAAAACAAACGGGCAAGCGCCCGGAAACGGTTGATTACATGTGTGAGTTGAAAATTGACGGCTTGCATGTTGTTTTAACCTATGAAAGCGGATATTTGGCTTTAGCCGCCACGCGCGGAGACGGCAAGGTTGGGGAAAATGTGACGCAAAATATTAAAACTATTCAGAGCGTACCGTTAAAATTAAACGAGCCGGTCAGCGCGATCGTGGAAGGGGAGGTGTGGCTCGGCCGGAAGATGCTTGAGAAAATCAACAAAGAGCGAAGTAAAACCGGGGAACCGGTCTTTGCCAACCCGCGAAATGCCGCAGCCGGTACTATCCGCCAGCTAAATTCCCGAGTGGTGGCAGAGCGGAAATTGGATACATATATATATGATATTTCCAGAGGTGAAATACCGCCAAATCAAAAGTCAGAGCTTGAGCGTTTGGAGAAATTAGGTTTTAAGGTTAATCCGCATCGCCGATTGTGCAAAAATTTGGATGAAGTGGCAAGTTATTGGCAGGAATGGCAAAAAAAGAAAGAATCGCAGGACTATTGGATTGATGGCGTGGTGATTAAAGTGAATGACAGAAAATTGCAGGAGATTTTGGGCTTTACGGGCAAAGCTCCGCGCTGGGCGATTGCTTTTAAATTTCCGGCCGAGCAGGGTACAACAGTAGTAGAAGAAGTTTATGTGCAGGTCGGCAGAACCGGCGCTCTCACTCCGGTGGCGCGCGTCCGTCCGGTACAGCTGGCCGGCACCACCGTCACGCACTCAACTCTGCATAATTTTGATGAAATAGAGCGTTTGGGCGTAAAAGTGGGGGACACGGTTATTATGGAAAAAGCCGGTGATGTTATCCCGAAAATTATTGAAGTTCTTCCGCGTTTGCGCACCGGCCATGAAAAAAATATTATTGCGCCGAAAAAATGTCCGGTTTGCGGGTCGGAAGTTGAGAGAAAAATTTTAGCCGGTGAAAAAGGTACGAAAAGCGCGGCATTGTATTGTGCCAACAAAAAATGTTTCGCCCAAGAGCTGGAGAAAATCAATCATTTTGTTTCCAAACATGCTTTTGATATTGATCATTGCGGAATAAAAATTGTGGAGCAATTGGTAAATGTGGGTTTGATAAAAGACGCCGCCGATTTGTTTATTCTCACGGTAGGCGACCTGGAAGAGCTGGATCGCTTTGGAGAAAAATCCGCTCACAATTTGGTTGAGGCGGTTCAAAAAGCAAAAACCGTTACGCTGGCGCGCTTTATAAATGCCTTAAGCATCCAGCATGTTGGCGAAGAAACTGCCGAAGATATCGCCGAGCATTATAAAACTCTGGAAAGATTTATATCGGCAACGCGGGAAGAATTACATGAAGTGAACGGAGTGGGTGAAAAAGTGGCGGATTCAATCGGCGAATATTTTAAAGATAAAAAGAACGTTGCCTATATTGAAAAACTCCTGAAAAATGGAGTCGTAATAAGAAAACAAAAAGCGGAGCTGGAAAAGGGAAAGCTGTCCGGGCAATCGTTTGTCTTAACCGGCACGCTTGAATCAATGAGCAGGGATGAAGCTAAAGAGAAAATAAAATCGCTTGGGGGCGATGTGAGCGAATCGGTGAGTAAAAATACGACAGCGGTTATTGCCGGCGCTGAGCCGGGGAGTAAATACGGCAAAGCAAAAAAGCTTGGCGTAAAAATATTAAGTGAAAAAGAATTTTTAGCGATGATAGCAGTGTGATATAATAAGGAGGATATGCAGGAACGAAAATATATTCGCTGGTTCGGCGAATTAAAAATCAAGGATATTCCGCTGGTGGGCGGCAAGAACGCTTCGCTTGGCGAAATGTATTCAACTCTGACAAAAAAGGGCATTATTGTGCCAAACGGTTTTGCTATTGCAGCCGATGCGTATTGGTATTTTTTAAAGCACAACACTCTGGATAAAAAAATAAAAGATTTGCTTAAGAATTTGGATTCAAAAAATGTCAGATTACTGCGCTTGGCCGGATTAAAAATAAGAGAATTGATTTTGGGCGGCGAAATGCCCTGGGAGATGGTGCGCGAGATTCATGGCGCATATAAGGAATTGGCAATGCGGACAGGAGAAAAAAATTTGGCGGTTGCGGTGCGTTCAAGCGCTACGGCCGAAGACCTGCCTACGGCCAGCTTTGCCGGCCAGCAGGAAACATATTTAAATGTACGCGGTGAAAAAGAGCTGGTTTTTGCCGTAAAAAAATGTCTGGCGTCGTTATTTACCGACCGGGCCATTTCTTATCGCGAGGACAAAGGTTTTGACCATTTAAGTATCGCGCTTTCTGTGGCGGTTCAGCAAATGGTGCGTTCCGACATCGGCACGTCCGGCGTGATGTTCACTCTGGATACTGAATCCGGTTTTAAAGGGGTGGTACTTATAAACGCCACTTATGGGCTTGGTGAATATGTGGTAAAGGGCCGGGTTGTACCGGATCAATTTTATGTTTTTAAAGCCGGCGTAAAAAATGGGTATAAGGCCATTATCAGCCGACGCCTGGGAAGCAAAGAAGTGCAGCTCGTATATAATGATAAACAAGGAACAAAACAATTGCCTGTGCCGGCCGCGGAGAGGGAAAAATATTGCCTTTCTGATGAAGACGCACTTAAATTGGCCCGTTGGGGAATAATAATTGAGGAGCACTATGGACGGCCGATGGATATTGAGTGGGCGAAAGACGGAAAAACCGGAAAAATGTATATTGTTCAAGCGCGGTCTGAAACCGTAAAATCGCAAGAGCAGGTCAACGCCATTGAAACATATCGTTTGAAAAAGAAAGGCGAAATTCTTGTCGAGGGCTTAAGTATTGGCCAAAGAATCGGCACCGGAAAAGTGCGGGTGATTGAAACGCCGAAGCAAATGCAGAGTTTTAAAAAAGGGGAAGTGCTGGTAACCAGAATTACCGACCCGGATTGGGAACCGGTGATGCGTTTAGCCGGAGCTATTGTTACGGAGCAGGGAGGGAAAACATCGCATGCGGCGATAGTGTCTCGCGAGCTCGGCACGCCGTGCGTAGTGGGAGCGGCCGGGGCGAGAAAAGTTCTGAAAAATCAACAGCCGGTGACGGTGTCCTGCGCCGAAGGAGAAACAGGTTTTATTTATAAGGGCATATTGCCGTTTTCAGTTGAGCGCACGGTGGTGAAGGCGCAGAAGAAAACGCGCACGAAAATCATGATGAATGTCGGCGATCCAAACGGCGCGTTTGCTTTAGCCGCTATTCCAAATGACGGGGTAGGGCTCGCGCGCGAAGAGTTTATTTTTACCGATTTCATTAAAATTCATCCTTTGGCTCTGGTTAATTTTGACAAAATAAAAGATAAAGAGGTTAAAGAAAAAATAAATAAACTAACTGTCGGGTATAAAGACAAAAAACAATATTGCGTTGATAAATTGGCTGAGGGGATCGGCTTTATAGCCGCCGCTTTTCATCCGAATGATGTAATAGTGCGTTTATCCGATTTCAAGACCAATGAATATGCCACTTTAATAGGCGGGGCGGAATTTGAACCGCACGAAGAGAATCCGATGCTGGGCTGGCGTGGTGCGTCGCGATATTATGACCCAAAATATAAAGCCGGATTCGCTTTGGAGTGCGCGGCCATAAAAAAAGCGCGCGAGAAATGGGGGTTAAAAAATATTATTGTGATGATTCCGTTTTGCCGTACGCCAGAGGAGGGAAAACAGGTTATCGCCACGATGAAAGAATTCGGCTTGGAGCGCGGGAAAGACGGGCTTAAAATATATGTGATGTGCGAGATTCCCTCAAACGTCATTCTGGCAAAAGAATTTGCCAAGATCTTCGACGGTTTTAGCATTGGCTCCAACGACCTAACACAGTTGACCCTTGGCGTTGACCGTGACTCATCGCTGGTGGCGCATATTTATGATGAGAATAATCCGGCGGTAAAAAAATTAATAAGCGAAGTGATTAAAGTCGCCCATAAAAATAAATGCAAGGTGGGTATCTGCGGGCAGGCGCCGAGCGATTATCCTAAGTTTGCCGAGTTTTTAGTGGGGGAGAGGGTTGATAGTATTTCGCTAAATCCTGATACGGTTTTAAAAACACGCCAGAATATTCTTGCCATGGAAAAGAGAATGTTTAAAAGAACTTCCGGCGCCGTGGTAATGTCTAAGGCGTTTGCCTTCATCGCATTCGGTCTTTTGGTTGTCGCTTCTGCGGGATACGCGTTTGAAGCGGCAAAATCGTTTTTACCGTAAAAATATTTAAATTAAAACACCCCGGCGAAATGCCGGGGTGTTTTTTTTATTCTCTGCTTCTAATCGCGAATAATTCGCGGTTAAAAGTGGGGACCGGAACAAGGTGTTCCGGATTTTCCCCGCCCATTACATAAGGATGATGGTTGCCGTCTTGAAGCGGTCGATCTGCGCGATGTTCTCCGCCACGACGTTGATATTCGGTTTGCGCCTGCTCAGGATTACGCCGATTTTTTCTTCGGGCGGGATGCCGAGCATTTCACAAGCAGTAACGAGCGCTTTCGGTATATCCTCGGTCTCTGCGCACATCACCAGGTGCAAGGTGTGTTTTTTGGGACCTGTCTTGTTGCAACCGAGAGTGAGCTGTTCGGACAAGATGACCCGGCCGAGCTGTACTTGCTTTTGGGTCAGGTTCAGACGAAACCGCCGGATCATGGCGTAGACGATTCCTCCTGCAATGTCGTATTCGCCTATGACCGGGATGATGGTATGGGTGTGTCTGAACATTTTGTACTCGGCCTTTTGTTCTACAGGCATGTCGGCACTTCTCCTCGTTTTCCCTATGTTAGGGTGGGTTGATTTGTTTGCCAAAATGGCGAAACTAAAAAGAACTTGTGCTATATGATAGCAGATAAAAAAATTGCTGTCAACCCGGTTCTTATGAATTTTCCCGCCGGGTGGCGCGGATGCGGTCGTTTTCCGTTAAATTTTGCTTTCGCAAACGGATACTCTGAGGAGTAATTTCCAGATATTCGTCCTCGGCTATAACTTCCAGCCCGCGCTCCAAGGACATTTCCTGCACAGAAGTGAGTTGTATCGCGATGTCAGCGTTGGATGAACGCATGTTTGTCAGTTTTTTCCCTTTGATCGGATTCACCGTCATATCGATACCCTTCGATGTGTTGCCAATTACTTGTCCTTCATAAATGTCGGTATTTGCCGGGACATAAAGGGAGCCACGGTCCTGCAAATTAGCGAGCGAATAGGCGAGTGCTCTTCCGGTTTCACCGGAAATCATTGATCCGGTTGAGCGTTTTTCGATATCGCCGGCGTATGGGCGATAACCGATTACTTCGGAGCATAAAATGCCTTCACCGCGAGTGTCCACGATAAACTCATTACGGTAGCCGAGAAGACCCCGTGTGGGAATTTCATAAATTAGGCGGGTATGATTTTGTTCGGGATGCATGGCCGCCATCCGTCCTTTGCGCTTTGACATTTTTTCTATCACTATACTTACATATTCAGCCGGCACGTCAACAGTGGCTTCTTCAAACGGTTCGTTTTTTATTCCGTCTATATCTTTTATGATTACTTGCGGTTGGGAAACCTGCAGTTCAAAACCTTCGCGGCGCATATTTTCAAGAAGAATTGCGATGTGCAGTTCGCCGCGTCCAAAAACTTTATAGTGGTCAACCGGCGAAAAATCAATTTTTAAACCGACGTTTACTTCCAGTTCTTTTTCCAGCCGCTCTCTGATTTGCCGACTGGTGACGTATTTACCAACCTGGCCGGCAAAAGGGGAGTTATTAACTAAAAAATTCAGAGAAATAGTCGGTTCGTCTATTTTAATGGCTGGTAATGGTTCCTGGTTTTGGTCAACGCAAACAGTGTCGCCAATGTAGATGTCGGGCAAACCGGCGAGCATAACAATATCGCCGGCCACGGCCGCAGGCGCCTCCTTTTTCCCTACGCCTTCAAAAGTATAAATTTTCGTGATTTGTCCGGGAATAATTACTCCTTCCGGTTTTTTTATGAAAACGCGGGCGTTCAATTCGATTGTTCCCTGCACGACTCGTCCAATACCCATGCGGCCTAAGTAATTGTCGTAGGCCAGATTAAACGGCTGAAACGCAAATGGTTTTGAAGCGTCGGCTTCAGCCGGAGATACTTTTTTTAAAATCGTGTCCAAAAGGGGAGTGAGATCAGTTGATTCATCAGACAGATTTATCTTGGCGATGCCTTGTTTGGCGATGGCGTAGACAGTAGCGAAATTGAGTTGTTCTTCGTTCGCGCCAAGGTCCATAAATAATTCCAGAACTTTTTCATGCGTCCACTCCGGGCGGGCGGCCGGCTTATCAATCTTATTTATTACCACGATCGGCTTGATGCCGAGCTCCAATGATTTTTTTAAAACAAATTTTGTTTGTGGCATAGGTCCTTCCTGGGCGTCAACCACCAAAAGTACTGAATCAATTGAGCGTAAAATGCGCTCCACCTCAGAGCCAAAATCGGCGTGGCCGGGTGTGTCCACAATATTTATCTTCGTATCCTTATAGAAAAGCGAAGCGTTTTTTGAATAGATGGTAATACCGCGCTCCAGTTCCAGGGCGTTGGAATCCATGCTGATTGAGTCATCGGTCACCATTCCGGTTTGGCGCATCAAAGCATCGGTCAGCTTTGTCTTCCCGTGGTCTACATGAGCTATAATAGCAATATTTCTAATCTCCATATTATTATATTTCGAACCTGCCCCGTAGTGAGCGCGGAGCGCTCTACTTCGGGGTTTCCATAGTTATGGGTGGAACTGGGCGAGTATATATGAAAAATGGGGTTTTGTCAATGAATTAAATAATATTCTATTAAATAATGACAAAATAGTTTGACAAATCCGCGCAAATTGGATATAATCCTGGTCGAATTGCCAAATGGGTCGGTAGTTCAACTGGTTAGAGCACCTCCCTGTCACGGAGGAAGTTGCGGGTTCGAGTCCCGTCCGACCCGCAAAGTCGCAAAATCTTTATAAATGGGAGCCCTGTCCATAAAGTGATAGGGCTCTTTTAGTTTATATGTAGCCAAATTTTGGTTTTCAATTGTCAGGTTCCAAAGTAGGTTTTCTACGACTTGGCGCTTTCCGTATTTGTCCTTATCTAAAAACGTCTTCTTAGCTTTACTGGCCGTTAAAAAGCATTCTTTGGTAAGTTCCAAAGTGGAATACTCCTCTTTCTTTTTTGATTCCATTATTTTAATTTGCTCCTCGGTAGTAACTATCTCATTGCTTATAGCTTGTATTTTTGACTTGTAAACATCTTCCGGCGTCAATCCGTCTAAATAACTGTTTAGGAGGCGCTCCTGCTTGCCAAGCGCAATTTTGAGCTGTTCCGAAAGATTTTTAATAGCCACCGAGGCGTATTCTTCATTTATACCAATTTTTTCTTTTGCGGCCTGATACATAATTTCGACGAGCTCCTCGTCAAATTCGATATGGCCCAAGATATCGGCCACCATATTGTCTATGACCTCCGAACGTAAATATTTCTTGTGTTGTGCACAATCGCCCTTGCCGTTCGTGCAATAATAATAGTCATGCCCCTTTTTTCTGGTGGCCGTCAAAGTACAACCGCAGACATTACAACGCATGAAACCGCGATGAGTAAAGAATTGTTTTTTTGGTCGGCTTTTGTAACGACCGGAAATAATATCTTGCACTCTATCAAAAACTTCCTTTGTGATAAGTGGCTCATGTTTGCCGGGATAATAGACACCTTTTTTCACCATCATGCCATAATAAAAAGGGCTGCTAAGAATAATGTGAATCTTTGTTTTGCCAACCTTATCGCCGCCCTTTGTACGCATACCTTTTTCGTACATCATTTTTGAAATTTCTCGAATACCATAACCACCGGTAGCATAAAGACGAAACATCTCGACTACATGAGGAGCGAGTTCTGGATTTACTTCAACTAAATGATTGGTTATATTATTACGATAACCAAAAGGCGCGCAATTGGGCCACTCTCCTTTTTCAAGTTTTGCTCGTATTCCACGCTTTACATTTACACTCAATTCATCGATATATTTTTTGGCTATACCAAAACCCAAATTCATCATGAAGATGTCATCTGAAGTATTGTAAAACGTTTTTTCGTGGGTGCGTATCTCGCTTATCTTGCCCTGATCCATCTTCCATTGAATCTCTCCGCCGTCTTTCGGATTTCTGGCTATGCGGTCCAATTTCCAGGCATAAATAACACAAGGATATTTTTCGACATAACTTAACACTTCCTTGAAAACAGGACGCCCGGGGGCTTTGGCCGACATGCTTTCAGTAAAAATCTTTTCTAACGCTACCCCGTCTCTCTCAGCAAGTCGCCTCATTTCGTTAATTTGAGAATCAATAGAAAGAACCTGTCTATCTTCGGATTCTGTGGATTTGCGACAATAGGCAATATATTTCATAAATTTACGTTAATACGATTTCCCCATTTTAAACATTACCAGCAAGAAAAGCAAGAACATTTTTTCGTATCAACGGGTACTCCTTGAGATTATAACGAGTGTAATCCATTGAACCGAGATAATGAATTGGGATATTCTGCCCTTGCTTTTCAATAGCGAAAACTGGTAGCTGCTTAACTACCGGCAAAATTAATTCGTCATAATAAGTAATAATCGGTTTTAGCAAATCTCTCGAAGCAAAATATAACTTTTGACCTTTTTCAAGCTTTGAGCACCCAAATCCTTTATAGATATATTTGCTAATATAGCGACCAGTATTCTGAGCACTAGCAACGGCCTCGACGTGGAATATATGGGGCCAGATTTTTTTAATCTCATCGATTATACGATCGATGTAGGGCAGGTTAAATATAATAATATGAAAATGTACGGCTCCGCGTTTCTGAAATTCAATAACCGCGACATATTTGAGTTCACTACTTTTTTTGCCCCACGC
This sequence comes from Candidatus Magasanikiibacteriota bacterium, assembly GCA_026396515.1. Lineage (GTDB taxonomy): Bacteria > Patescibacteriota > Patescibacteriia > Magasanikbacterales > GWA2-37-8 > JAPLWQ01. Next base: position 65,898 of record JAPLWQ010000005.1, read on the forward strand.
AAGATAATTCAAGCGGCGAACAAATTTTGTAAATTCGTAATTAGCGGCAGTAACATCAATTAAATTATGAGCAAAAGTCAGGGTTAAAAATACTGGACGGTACAGCCGACCGCTCTCGTCTTTCCACGCAAAAGCATTGCAATTGATATGATCAATTAGCTTATTACGAGCGCGACGAGACGAAGCTTCCTTAATTTCTTCTTCTGTTAGCCTTGGCTTTTCATTTAAGTAATCACTCTTAACAAAATTAGTTTTAATCCTCGAACCAACACCGAAATTTTTTTCATACTCACGATACTCTATGATGTTTCCGCAAATTTTTAATTTTTTGTTAGCATAATAACGATAATCGACCTCTTTCTTATCGACAAACTCCTGCTTCTCCAAAAGCTTAGATACTTCAGGGTCAGATTCTCCAGAATTATCGGGAATCAAAGGATCGCGATAATGCCGAATTGTTTTAGATATTTTCTTTATGTATGCTGGCTTGGTTTTCATATCATTTCTAATCAAGTGTTAGGTAAGTCAAGAGTAACTACCGCCGACCCCTCCCCAAACGCTCGTTCCGGCCCCTGCGGGGCACGGAACGCACCGTTTGGGGTACGGCCGAGGTGCTCCGCTAATGACGCGGGACATTCAAATTCCGCGCCATTGACGCCGAAAGTCCTGTAGAGGGAGGCCAACTCAAGCAAGTACACTTCGGCCTGCTCAGCAGTAAGACAAACGCCGTGCCTATTACCCCAATAGCTTATTAGTCGTTCCGTAAGTTGTTGACTGAAATTAAACATAAAAAAAGCCCTACATTATTTTGTAGAACTATTTTATATTTTTGCCCTTGAGAAACCTTTACCTAAAATTTACCTAATAAGCGGATATGTATTTTGAATTTACCTTAACCCAGCCATTCTTGCCTGTTGAAAAATCAAGAAAATCATCAATTTTAAGCGCGGTATTCTTGCGAATCTTATCGTTAATTGATCTGCAGGCAGTTAAACAACTGGTACATTTATAATCGTTTTCATCGACCTTAAACGCACTTACCGATATATCATAATAATTGGTTTGTTGGTAAGGACCATTAGAAATCAAATACTCGAATAGCATGGCCTGTTTGGTCGCGCTTCTCAATTTAGAAATCTTTACTCTTTCATTGCCTATAGATAATATTTTTGTCTCTTCGTTGTAGCTCCATTGGTTACTGGGAATTCCCTCGCTTTCTTTTTGTCCAACATCATCGTTGGCGCCATCTACTTGACTAAACTCCAACTTGTTCAAAAAGGACATAATTTTATTATGAACCACCATGAAATCGTCTATGTGCAATTGTTTGCGGTATGGGGCTAAAGGAATTTCTAAATCGATAGGACGTATGGGCAGCTGCATTACGATGTCATTTTTGGGGTCGTCCATTATTCTTTTCAGGGCCTCAAAGTATCCGTAATTAAACCAAATATTAGTCATCAGATTACGCTGATGCAAAATATGCATTTGTTCTTTAGAAATCTTTTTAGTATTGTAATCCTCAAGCATCTTCGAATGAAGTTTATCATATTTGCTGCCCTCATTTTTTAGCATTTCTTTAATCTCCGGCTGCTTTTCGATAATACTCACATAATCGTAAAAGACATGGAACATGTCGAAAATATTGTCATTTATAGAATGCAACTGTTTTACGAGTCGCTCAAGCTCAATTTTGAACAAAATGATATTTGACATATTGGCTTAATCTAAACAAAATAACTGAAATATGTCAACATTGCGAAATAAAGCGAAAAAGGCTATAATTTATATAATTTAATATGTACAAAAGAACGCGAAAGCCCGAACTTTCATACCCGGGCGAAAAACTTATCAGGGGTCGACACAAAATTCACCCTTATCCGGCCATGCTCCACCCCCTTCTTGTTGATTACCTTCTTCATAAATACGGAAAGAAGGGAAATGTTGTATTTGACCCATTTTGTGGAAGCGGTGTTACTTTGTTTGAGTCGGCAGTCCATGGGCACGCGTCAGTCGGCTTCGAAATTAACCCCCTAGCCTTATTAATAGCAAAAACAAAAGTAGAACATTACGATATAGCTCGATTGAAATCCGAATATGCTGACTTTAAAAAAACGATCTTAAACGGAAAAAAAATCGATGTCCCCCAAATTAATAATATCGATTATTGGTACACAAGAGATATTATCAAAGATTTAGGGAAAATTAGAGAAGTATTAAAACGAAAGAAGTACAAATATAAAGATTTTTTTATTACAAATTTTGCCTATATTTGCAGAAAACAATCGTTAACGCGCGCTGGAGAATTCAAAAGATATAGAATTAAAAAGGAAAAAATCGACTCATTTCAAAACAAGGTATTTGAAATGTTATTTAGTCGTATTGAAGAAATGATTGAAATTTATTCAAAAACTGACAAACCGCTAAAGCGGTCGAAACTAGTACTGGCAAATTCGGAAAACCCCATTGCCAAGAACATCAAATACGATTTAGTAATCACCTCGCCACCATACGGCGATAGCCGGACCACCGTTGCTTACGGCGAATTCTCAAGCTTTGGGGCCGATTGGGTTAGCGACTTAAATCCATACGGAATCAATAAATACAGAGTCGACAAAGAAAGCCTTGGAAAAATTAGTGTCGTAAATGGTGAGCTTTCTAAAAATTCAATCTTAAACAACGTGCTAAATAAAATTGCCGCTCAAGACAAGAAGCGAGCCGACGACGTATTGTATTTCTATAACGGCTACTACAACGCTGTTAAAAATGTTGTGAAAAATCTCAATAAAGATGGAACCGCTTGCTTTATCGTTGGTAATCGTACCGTAAAAGGTATCAATATACCCATGGACCAAATAACAGCATCATTTCTAGAGGACATGAAGCTAAAATTTGATGGCATTTATGTTAGAGACATATTAAACAAAATCATGCCGTCAAAGAACTCGCCTTCAAATATAACCGGGATAAAGTCGCAGACTATGCTTCATGAATATATAGTAATTTTTCATAAAAATTAAATATGCCAGTACCAGAACTACGAGATATTATTAGAAAACTGTCAATAATTAAACACAGGGGATATATACAGAGTTTAAGAAGGGGCCCGACAGGTATCGGATTTACTCTAGAAACACTATTAGATATCGAGGAAAATAACATAAGTGCTCCAGATTTAGGAACCATCGAACTAAAAGCCCAACGAGAGAACCACGCAGGCATGACAACACTATTTACATTTAATAATAAAGCGTGGCAAATTAATCCGTTAGAGGCAATTAGAAGATATGGTAGCCCCGATAAAGACGGTAGAATGGGTATGTACTATACAATGAGTGCGGTACCCAATAGCGCGGGTTTGTTATTAGTGATTGATGACGAACTTGTGTCGATCAGACATATAGACGGCACTATTATTGCGACATGGAAACTAGCCGACATTGAAAAGCGCTTCGATGCCAAAGTTAAAAACGTTTTATTAGTTAAAGCAAAAACGGAGGAAAGGGACGGGGTCGAATATTTTCTTTATGACCGCGCTCGTCTTTTATCCGGCGGAACAACAAAAAATATTCTAAAAAGTCAATTTGAAAATGGCCAATTGCTTATTGACCTTAGGCTACACGACAAAGGGACCACGGCCAGAAATCACGGAACAGGCTTCCGTGTATATGAAAGCAACTTAGAAAACCTTTACGAACGTATAGAAGAAATTGATTTTTAATATCCGGATGCATCAAAATAAATTAAGACACCTCAAAATATGAGGTGTCTTAATCGTTCAAAAAAAACTGCGCTTAATTGCCATGTGGCTTTTTCGATGAAATCACATAACCCTCATAAATCATATTGCCATTAATCTTTCTATCTTTAATTTCGGCTCCGCTCCCGATGTCGAGCAACCCAACTATAAGGTGTTCATCGATCGGTAATATGCCGACTCTAGCAATAGTATTTAGCTCTTCGTCGGTAAAGTACTTCTTCATTAGAGCCAAAAAACTAGTAAATATATCTCCACTGTTTTTTTCGTTCACCCAGCTCGCTGACAAAATAATAGACCATTTATCTATAAGCTCATCCATTTTCATGATAGCCAAAACATTAACACTGTTTTTCTGTGCTTTTTCAAAGTCAACTAAAATTGATTGTAACTTCTTGTCTAGCATTTTTTTTGCCTATTAATTATTGTCATAATACCATATTTACCCGGCTTCTTACAAATCAAACTATCGAGTAATTGGGGTACGTTCGTTTCGTTGAAGGTATTAAGCCTTGCCATGTCATACCTCATGGAAATCCAGTCACCCTGATAATACTTAGTAAAATCAGACCACACTTGGAACCCAATACCGCGAGGACCAAAGATATGTCCAAGCCCGGAAAGTCTCAAAAGTCTATCAAAACTATGCGTTAAAAACCACGCATCATCTTTGGGATGGTCCGGGTATTTCTCAAGATGTAGTGTTTTACAAATAACTGATTTTAAAATGCATTCAAGCGCATTGCCCATTATATAGCCCGAACCCTGCCAGTCATGCGCGTTCATTAAAACAATCGCAGACTTTATGCGCGCCTTACAAATTAACTTTAGTTCGTGTCCATTTGCCATCTAATTGACAATTACATTACCAAAGCGCCCCGTTTTCAGTTTGGATAGCATACCGTATCAGCAGATTATTAGCAAGACATGTTTGCATAAAGAAATGTTCCCACTTCGTCCCATACACCCCGCAAAAATCCGGCTGCCTTATTGGCAACCGGATTTTTGTTGGGGCGGAAGCGAGCAAATAGTTTTGCTCGCGTCGGGACGAGAACGCCGGAGCGATGTCGCGCGACGCATTCTGGCGAGCGCGACCGCGAGGCGGTGGCTAGGCAAAATTTTCGGAAGAAAATTTTAGCCGAAGCCGAGTCCCGTCCGACCCGCTCCGCATTAATGCTTTTCAATTGAGAGGCGTTATTTTTTTTACAAAAAAAGGCTCCGAGTGCGTTCGGTGTAAGAGAAGAATCAAAGGAGGGGGTGATTCCACCATACACCAAACACATTCGGAGCCCTTAAATTTTTACATTTTTAATTTAGCACTATTTCGGTTCCTTGTCAAGGGTCGCTGCCTATTTTTTTGCGGCTGCGATAATCGCTTCAAACGCTTTTGGCATTTTTTCAGCAATTTCCACCAAAACCTTGCGGTTCAGACCGATACCTTTCTTTTTGAGCAGTCCGATAAACTTGCTGTAGCTTAAATCATAAGCGCGAACCGCAGCGTTGATATTCACATTCCAGTTGGCGCGGAAAAGACGCTTCTTTAATCGGCGTCCGACAAAAGCATGAGCGCCGGCTTTCATTTTTGCCACTTTGGCCACTTTGATTTTTGATTTTCTACCCCAGCGATAACCCTTGGTGTGTTTTAGGATGCCGCGGCGATGCTTGGTGTGTGTAAGGCCGCCTTTAATTCTTGCCATATTATTTTGCGATATTATCTTTTACAAAATGATGCATTGTTTTGCTAAGCACAAGGTCCGAGCGCTTGTTACGGCGCACATTGCCGGTCTCGCGGCTGTTATAGTGCGCTTGACCACTGGTGCGCTTTATTACTTTTCCGGTTTTGGTTACGCGGAAGCGCTTGCTGATTGATTTTTTTGTCTTCATTTTTCCCATATCTTTGAATTAATTTTTTGTATAAAAGGATTTATGATTTAAAAATCGTGGCAGTAATGGTGTTGCCCTGGCGTTCGCTTTCCTGATCGAATTTAACGGATACCTCGGCCGTGATAGTGGCAAGGAATTTTCGCAAAAGATCAAAGGCGAGCGCGGCCTGCTGCATTTCACGTCCGCGCAAGACAACATCTATCTTCACTTTGTCGCCGCTATTTAAGAATTCAATAATCTGTTTTCGGCGGATTTCCATATCATGCGCCCCAATGCGCAGAGATAGTCGCGAACATTTTGTTTTGGAAACGTGTTGATGCGCCTTGCGGATGCGCGAGGCCTTTTCCTGCTGGTACTGATACTGCCCGAAATTCATGATTTTAGCAACCGGCGGATCAGTTTTCGGATTTATTTCCACCAGGTCAAGCTCTTGCTCGCGGGCGGCTCGGATCGCTTCACCCGTATTCATTTCACCGATATTTCCACCGCTTGAATCAAGAACCAAAACTCTGGGGGCGCGTATCCCCTCATTAAAGAAAAATATTTTTTTTGGATCTTCCGGTTTTTTCCGGCGGTGCGAAATGCGCATAAAAATTATATTGGTGGGACGCTGAGCGTCCCGATCACAACGCTAAGCGTTGTGGAGATGGCGAGAGTTGAACTCGCGTCCAGACGATCGCGAAGTGGCCGTCTACATGCTTAGTTCTCTTGTTTGAACCGGACAATATTCAGAGAACGAAAGTTGCCCGGGTTGCCGTTTTGCCTTTCGGTTATTTTGCCTACGGCACGGCTCGTAACCTACGCCCAATGGTTTGCGCCGCCTTTTAGCTATTGGGTATTGCTAACGCGACGGTCGCGGGTATTAAGCCGCGACAGGTGCAAAGCTCATGCTCGGGCTGAAAGCTCGGGCGATGGAAACTTTGACTTTGTTGAATAAGTTGGCACTTATTGCTTGACTCCGTGTATTAACGAGGTCCGGAGTCGGCCTCGGCATGCAAACCAAGACGCCGGTCACTGTCGAAACCCAGCATCCCCGTTATGCGTAATTTTTCAATGTCCGTTTTATTTCTTTGTTTAGGTCGCGTTTTTTAATTGCATCCCGCTTGTCGAACTGTTTTTTGCCGCGGGCGACTGCGACTTCAACTTTAATAAAGCGTTGTTTAGTATACACCCGAATTGGCACGATTGTCAAGCCCTTTTCTTGAGATTTAAAGCGCAAATAATCAATTTCTTTCTTTTTTAAGAGCAGACGGCGGCTGTGAGTCGGGTCATAGTCTTCAATTTTACCCGCCGGTTTGTATAAGCCAATATGGGCATTGGTTAAAAGAGCGTCCGATCCGTGAAAAGTGACGTACGCCCCCTTTAAATTTATGTGTCCGGCTTTTGCCGCTTTTGTCTCATATCCGCGCAAAACCAAACCAGCCTCGAGTTTTTCGAGGATTTCATAATCAAACAATGCTTTTTTGTTTTCCGCTAATGCCATATAGCGTTCAGTTTAGCTTATTATTAGCAAATAATCAACTTTCGACTCTTTATTTTTTGCGTAAAGCGTGCTATAATAAGGCAAATAGAAAATGTTTATGGCAGAATTGGCAAAAAAATTCTCTGTCCACCCGAAACTCGCGGCAGTGATTGATTTTATTTTAAATGCCGCCACTCTGGTTTGGCTGCCGCAAATCGGCAATTGGCAATGGTTAAGCGCCTGGTTTTTGGCCCGAGCCGTTATCTGGGGGCTGTTTATCAGGTTAGTGTATTATCCGCCGGAACTTAAGCGTTGGCGGCATTTTTTTTCTCTGATTTTTTTCAATTTCGGCGTCATTGTTTCTCTGGTGATTTTTATTGAGTGGAATGTCGCCTGGTATTTGCTCACCGGAATATTCGTTCTTTTTTCCGCGGTTAGTTTTTGGCTTCTGCCGTCGGGTGAAAGTAATTTGTCATTTTATTTAAAACCATACCGCCGATGGCTGTTTCTCATGGATGTTTTTGGCTTGACCGGTTTTTGGTGCGGGATTTTCGCTCTGATGTCTTTTCAGCTGGTGCCGCAAAAAATGTTCGCGTTAATGGCCTTGCTTGGCGCAACGGTAAGTTCGGCCGTCTCGATTTGGTGGTGGCGGGCGTATGGGCTGGAATTTTCAAGGCGTTTTTGGCTATCCGCGCTCTCTTGCTTTATTCTGGTCTTTGAATTAGGATGGATAGTTTGGCGCTGGCCGGTCGGGTTTTTGGTCGGCGGCACAATAGTAATTTGGTTTTGGTACAATCTTTGGCTGATATTGCGCTTTAATCTTTCCAAAGAGGGAATAGATTGGAAAAAGCAAAGAATGTTTTTCATTATTGATTTAATCTTATTGGTAATATTTTTATTTTTAGTGAAATGGAAATAAACCTTATGCATCCTCCCCATCTTCCCAATCCGGTTTGCGATATAAAACAGCACGACCGCTGGCTGCGGGTAAAATTGATAATTACCGTGGCCGTCTTCGGTTTACTCGCCGGAATCACGGGCGCGTCTATGGCGCTTGGCTGGATTTGGCCGGGATATGGCGGGGGAGACACTTGGATAGTTTCCCAGAATCGTTCAACTGCGAGCCGCGGCAATTTGGACGAAGTGATATACAAAGAAAGTGCGGAAAAAATATATTCGGTTTACCGCGACATGTCCCATGCCGATTCGCTGGTATATTTATCCGAAGATAATAAAATCGGTGAAGCGGCGGCCATCAGTTCAGACGGTTGGATGGTGATGTATGTTCCTAAAAATACTTCTGTTGCCGGTTTTGCCAAGTGGCGCGTGCTGGGTTCTGACGGTGCGACTTATGAAGTGGCAAAAACGATTTTTGATCCTTATGTCCGCCTGGTATATTTTAAAGTTAGCGTTCCCTCGGGCAACGATGAAACAAAAAGCACCGTTACCCAATTTAAAGTCGCCTCGTTTTTAGAAGTTGTATCTGCATATGATGATATTTATGTCAGAGAAAATAATGATTGGCGGTTTAGTCAAACATTGTCAAAACAACCCCAAACATTTGGCAGTATCCGTCTTGATTCGGCCATAAATTATTCTTTTCCCGTAAATAGTAATTTTCAGGCGGGTACAGTGGCAATAAACAACCGAGGCCGAGTGGCCGGTTTTGTGATGGAAAATAATATGCTGTTGCCAAGTATGGCGGTAATAAGAATAATGCCGGGCGTATTAAGCCGGCAAGTTATTGAATACCCCTCGTTTGGAGCGGTCGGCTGGTTCTCGGTTGATCAGCCGGTGATTTACAATAATGCCAGAATTGAAGGTTTTGCCGTTGACCGCGTTTGGTCAAAAAAATCACAACTGCGGCGCGGAGATGTAATTACGGAAATAAACGGCCAAATTGTGAGTGATGAAAATTTATGGTATACTATCGGTGATTCCAAGGCCACTCTGACCGTTTGGCGAGCAGGTAAAATTTTTGATTTGCCGGCGGATATTATTAAAGCCGGCGCTGACTCAATATAAATAAAATAGAAATTAATTTTTTAAATTATGCAACCAGAACTCATCGCAAATTTTGTCTCGGAGCTTTTAAAAAAGGCCGGGCTAAGCAGTATGCCGGAAAATTTTTATAAAGAGTACACTGAAAAAATCGGCTTGGAAGTACAGAAGCGCCTTGGGCTTATTGCCATGAAAGAATTGTCACCGGAGGCGGTGGATAAATTCGGAGCCTTGATGTCGGCAGACGCAAGTCCGGTTGAGTTGTCCGAGTTTTTTCAGCAAAATATTCCCGATTATGAGGCAAAAGTGACGCAGGCACTTAAAGAATTTGCCGATGAATTTCTTGCATCAGCGGATAAATTGAAAAATTCAGCCGCCTAAAACTATGGCAGGCACAGGCGCTAACGCGCCGCAAATAACAAAAACCGATGTTTACCGAAAACTGCTTGAAAAATACAAGGAGTGGGCTTTGCTTTTAACTGAAATGGAAAAACGGGAAAAAGAGCTGCATCAGGCGTATCTGAAAGCCAAGGATAGAATAAAGATGCAAGCGGTAATGAATAAATTAAATATTCAAAAATAAACTTTTTAATACTATGGCGCAGAAAAATGTCGGACAAGGCGAAAGATCGGCGCGGGATTTCGGCGCGTCGTCGGTAAAAAATGAAAATGACATCCAGCCGCTCATCGATGAGTTGGAAAGAAACTCCGAGACAGTCGCCAGAGCGCGTGAGAGTATGAAAGAGCAGGCCGCCAATTTTTCGCCAAGCAAACTAAAGGAAGCCAGATCGTTTTTTAATGAAAACGAAGAGATTGTTATTGTCGCCAAAGACGCGGTTTATGACGCGCTGGACGATGCCCTGGCGAATAAAAGCGAAGATGGAACTTTTTCCGAGTCCGACTCGGCCGTGTTGGAGGAAAAGATAGCGGCGTATCATGAGGCGCTGAAAAATTTTTGGAACAAAATAAATGAGAGAAAGCAGGTTGGTGTTGAAAACGAAGACGAGGCGATCATGCGCGGCATTGAATCGGAGCTGTCCAACGGTCAGGTGCGCCTGCAATATTGTGAAAATTCATATCACCAAATTATTGAGTCCGGAATGGAAATTGCGCTTGATGAAGATATGAGCGATCGCCTGAACCAGTTTGCCCGCAGTATGGAATATATGGATGGCACTCTAAAAGCGCTTGTTAAAATGAAGGATGAAATAAAAGGCAAACTTGGCGCATCAGAGCAGGTGTCAGGCGCGGATATTGCCGCCATGAATGAACGGCTGGATAAGCTGTCTATAAATTTGCAGTACTTGGAAAACTTCGGCATAGCAATCAGCAAAAAAATTGAAGCAAAAAGCAAAGAACAGCTTGATCTGCTTGACCGGCTGGCGAAGCTTCAGGCGCGTCTTGAGGAAAAGAAGGATAAGGGTAAGTTTGCTTCGGAAAAAATTCAGACGCTGATCGGTTCAGTTATCAATAAGATTTTAAAATTGCGTACCGGTGTATCCCGCGGGGCCAAATTGCACGACAGTGAAATTGCCGGTCTGGAAGATTTGGCTCAAAATCAGATACTGGCGCCGGAAGGAAAAAACGATGTTTATGCCGAGCGCATGGAACTGTTTTATAAATTGCGTCCGCGCCTGCAAAAAGAAAAAAATGAAATAGATGAGATGAGCGACCAAATGATTTGGGTCGGAAAAAAAGAAAAAACATCGCCGGCAAAAATGCGCGAACTTTTCGCCAAGACCGGTAAAAAAATGGGTGAAGCCATCGGGCTTAACGGCTTGTTGCTTGGTGCCGTGTCTTTGGAAACAAATCCGCCGATAGATGAAGTGAAAGATCAGATCAAGGAATATGAAGAGGTTTTGCCGGAAGCAAGAAAATTATTTAATAAACTGACTCCGGAAATTAAACTGATGAAGATCAATGACCTGCGGCCCAAACTTTTGTGGGCGGAAGGGGATATGGCAAAGAAAAAATTAAACGTTGAACAGAGAGCAATGCTCGAGGGTTGGAAATCAATTCTTAAATCAGGCGATGTTACGCTTGAAGAACTTGATGAAATAGCTGTGATGCTGGATGCAAAGATTATTGAGCCGCTGAAAGGTTTACTTCAAAAAGAATCGGTTGCAACGAGAGACAAATATGTTGTGGCGATGCATGAGAGGGAGGCGGAAAAGAAATTTGAGCGCGAAGGAAAAGAAATGGAAGAACCGGTTGAAACGACTTTTGTTCCGTCTAAAAAAGAAACGAAAAAGCGCGCGGAAAACGAGAAAGAATTTTTGGGCGAAGAACTCGGCGGAGAAGCGCCGACAAGAGCGGAAAAAGCCGTGTTGCGCAAAGGGGTTAAAGAAATGCTGGCTGAGTCCGGCGTGATTGACATTGACCCAGAGCAGATAATGGACCTTTTATCCGAAGATGAAATGAGGATGTTGGTTTTCAATGTTCGAAAAGATGTAATTGAAAAATCTGACAAAAATCGTGACGCGTTTTATCACGTGTTGCGCGACGCTTTGAATGAAAATATTTTTAAGGAACTGAAAAAAGAAGAAAGAGACAGAATGCTCGAGTCAGTCTCGGCGCAGACGTACGCTATTTTGAGAGATGCGGTTAAAGCGGAAGCTGAATGCCAAATCGCAAAAGCATTGTCCGGAGAAGCTTCGAAGCTGGCAAAAGCGGGTAAAATCGGCGCCGGACTCGCAGCCAACGTGGCGCTTGCCGCCGGTATCGGTATTGGTGCGGCCGCGATAATCGGTTCGGGTGGCGCGGCTGCGGTTGTAGCCGGTTTTTCCATTCCAATAGTCAGAGAGGTAAATAAGCGATTGCAGAAGACGGAAGTGTTTCAGAAAGCAAAAGAAAAGGTCAAATCATTTTGGGGGAATACCGTGGGCAAATTGTTTAAGAAAGAAAAGCCGCCGGTGGACGAAGAACAAATACTAAAGGAAGTGACTGAACAAATCGCCAGCAAGGAGAAATTGGCCGTGATTTTGAGTAACCAGATACGGGAAAATTCCAGTCAGGATATTATTGAACAGATTAATTTCTTTGCCGAGCAAAAAAATGAGGCAATGAGAAAACCTTCTCCGGAAGCTGTGCTTAAATTTGAGACTGCTTTGGATGGCGTCTCAAAAGAATTTTTTCAGAAGGCCCTCAACTATGTTTCCATGCAGGAAGATTATAAAAATCTGCCGGACGACGAACTTGCCCGTTTGGCCATGACCATGACTTTGACTATCGGCCAAAATCAAAGAGGCGAGGTGGCTGTCGCGGCGCAACTCGCGGAGTTAGAGAAAAATGCGAAGTCGCCGGAAGAACGCAATTGGTTTGTTGATAAAGCGGAAAAGTTTTTCAAGGTCAGGTCAGCCGGCATCGGCGCGGCCGTATTCGGCGGCGGCATTGCCTTTGCCGTGGCTGAAACTTCGTCTGCCGGTCGTGTGATTTCTGGAGCAATCGCCGGTGCAGGCCTTGGCATGATGATTGAAAAGAAATTCAGAACCAATGAGAAGGAAAAGATGATAAAAATAATAGATAAACTGATTTCCGAAAGTGAAAAGAAGCTCAAAGGCAAAGAAGCGGGGGCGCTTACCGAAGCGGAATTAAATGAAGCAAAGAATAACTCCGCGTATATCAGCGCCCAGATTGATAGCGGTTTGTTTGAAGATGACGCGGTGCTGAAGAATCGAGCCCAAAATTTTGTCGTTCGAATCAATAGGATGGCGCTTGAAACGATGGAGAAACCGTATTTGGATATTGAGGACTTACTCAAAGACGTTTCAGTGCGTTCGCGCGAACTGGAAAAACAGACAAAGAAAAATATTGATCGCGTAAAGAATATTTCCAAAGACAAAAAAATATTGGCATATATGGCGGTCGGAGCGGTTGTCGGTGGTGCCTTCGGGTATTTTGGCCGCGACATATTACGAAATGTTTTCCGTGTTGCCGGTGCGGAAGCCCATGACATTAAAGAATCAATTGGCGTAGCGGCGGGTAAGATTAGAAGCGCAGTTGGCACTGAAACAGGCCAGCTGGAGGATTGGATGAAAACAAGAACGGATACTTTTAAATCTGCCGTTCATGATTTGACCGAAGGAAAAGCTTTGCATGAAGCAGCGCCAGCGCCGGCAGCGTCATTGCACGCAATACCGCCTGAAACTCCGTTAAGAGCTGTCCCGCCCGAGACCCCGCTTCGTGCTGTTCCGCCTGAAACGCCTTTGCATCCGGTTCCGCCGGAGACGCCACTCAAACCGATTCATGAATTTGCCGGCGCAGGGCCCCACAAGGCAGGTGTCAGAGAAGCTTTGGAATCAGCAGAAAGAAAAATTTCCGAGCATGGACCGGCAGTATCTGCGGTCCGTTCTGTCGGCGGCAAGCCGATTGAAGTATATGAAGTATATTCGGCCAGCATTAAGGACATTAAGCATCCTCAGCCGGTATATTTTACACGGGAAGAAAATATTGAGCTTCAGCGTTTTGTACAAGAAAAAGCCATTGGGCCGAAATATTTTGAATTTGTTGAGCGGGCGCATGAGCGCGGTCAGGTGTATGAAGATGCGAACGGAAGGCAGTATCATGCCGATGAACTGGATTTTACTCCGGAGAAAAAAATCGTGAACCCGTATGATCTTGATGAACCGAAGGCGGGGAAGGGCGGCAAAATTGAAGAACCGGCATCTCCGCGCGCGCAGAAAATAGAAAATCCGTATGATAATGATGTGAAGTTCGAAGAAGATTTGGAAAAAGTGCGAGCTCACCCCTTGAGCCGAGCGGACAGGAATTTTTTGCGTGAGTTTGACCAAGCGATGAAAAAACCGGATGCGGTCAGCGAGGCCGAATATGACAAAATGATAGATCTATACAAAAAAATGGGTAAGGGAACGGCGGCCGAATATATGAGCCTGATCAATCAGGGCAAGCCGGCAGAGGCGGAAAAATATTTTGATGAAGCAGTAAGCGTGTTGGAGCGGGATGTTTATGTGGGCCCTGTTGAGACCGGAAGCGAAAGCCAATTCACTGGGTTAGCTGAAGGATCTCACGCTCATGAGTCGGTAGAAATTAAACCGCTTCGTTTTGAACATGCGGGTAGAGATATTAAAACTCCAGAGCCGGTGGAAACGCCAGTGAAAGATCTAGCTCCGAAACGACAGGCACATATTGACGAACCTTCACATAAAGATTCAGGTCAATCTAAATCTTCAGGAGCAAACACTGCCGAAGCGGAGAGAGCCAGAATTTTAAAAGAGATTGAAGAAAGAAAGCAAGCTGAAGTCGAAGCTGAACAAGAAGAGGGGGAAACAGAAAATCCTGAAGTGGAAAAAATTGTCGCGCAGAGAGAGCGGGCGATGGTGTCACAGCTTGAATCTCAAAAAGCCAAGTCGGCTTATGGTTGGCTGGCGGAACAGGCGCAGAACAAAAATCTTGGCAATGCTGACAGCACAGCGGTAAAAGGACTTAAGGATGATTTTGTAAAGGATATGGTTGGCGATAGAAAGATTGAACCCTCATTACTGAGGAAAATAACGGCATTGCAGAAGCAAATCGGCCAATAATTGGCTAAAATATCACATAAAAAAGAGCGTCCCGACCGGACGTTCTTTTTGATCTTGACAAAATCACTAAAATATGCTATCTTTCTTTGTTATGCTTCATTAAAAGCATACGCTCCTTTTATATAATATAGGCAAAAAACAAAGCAACCAACATCCATGGGGATGAAAAAAACCGAAAGGAATTCATCATGGCGGTTAAGGACGACAAAAAGAAGACGCGGGCCATCACCACACGCGGACAGACCGTGGTTGATGATGCGGCGACCGGAGTCGAGACGGCGGATGACGCTGTGATCGATGACGGCGATGTCGAGGCGGTAAGGGGCAGAACAATGCCGCCGCCCAGGCAGACGATGCCCAGTTCCGAGATGCCCAATCCGGATAGGTTCCCCAACACTCTCGTCGCAATTGCCGAAGGGAGTTCGCCTGCGGAAGCGGCGATTCTCAGCCGGGCACTCGGAGTCGAAACCACACCGGAAGTGGTGGTGATCGAGACCGGGCGTCAGGCGCCCGAGCCGACCGAAAGGACCCGGTTCGCGGGAATTCGCGCGAGCATCACCGAAGAGCTCGGCGACCCCGAGGAACCCGCTCCGCTTTCGGCCGATGTCGGCACACAGAACGCGTCGTCCGTTTCCACCGACAGGGACCTGTCCAAGGATACGTGGAACGATGTGCGGGTGCAGCAGGGCGCGGAATCCGCAGCGGAGAACAATCCGCTGGCGGATTTGCCCTTGCCCGAGACCGACGAGGCGCAGAGTGCGCCCGAGTCCGCGACCGGCGATGAGCCGGTGGCGGAAAAGACGGCCGACGAGCACGCGGACGAAACCGTTCCCGAAGACCTCAACGACACGATCTACGAGATTCCGAAGACGCCGTTCATCTTGCTCACGCGGATGGACGGCAAGGTTCTCACGGCCGGCCCCAAGGCCGAGGTGGGCAAAGAGCTCATCATCGGTCGCGACAACGACTGTGGGCTGGTCGTCAGCTCGAAGCACGTCTCCCGGCATCACGCCGAAGTGACCCGGTCGAAGAGCGGCGACAAGTTCGTCATCATCGACCTCGGGTCTGCGAGCCACACGCTCGTGAACGACTTCATCGTCGAGCGTGACCAGGAATTCGAGCTCGGACACGGAGACAAGATCCGGTTCGGAACCATGGGCAAGGGCGCAGAGCTCGTGTTCCTGGATCCGATGCACCAGGCCGTGGTCGCGACACCGGTCACCGAGACTGATGTCGTGGCCGATGCCGTGATCGACAACCAGCCGGCAGAGTCCGCATCCGCGGGCGAGCCGGAGAAGGAGGCAGTTGTGACGAAGGTCGAACAGCACGCGGAAACACAGCCGCTCGATACGGGATCGGTCGCGGGCGTCGCAGATGCCTCACCGCTCACCGTCGAAGCGAAAGCAGAACCGGCCGCCGAAGCCAGCGCGAAGGCAACCCCGCCCAGCAAGGAGGACAAAGCGAAAGGGTCGCCCTGGCTCACCGTCTTGATCATTGCCGCCGTCGTCGTGTGCACTGTGGTCGGCATCATCACCTACATGGGGCACCACAAGCGGCCCGCCAATCCGGCCATCGTTGCTTCCGAGGTGCAGAAACCCATGAAGCCGGCATTTTCACAGTTCTCCGCGGTGGAGGGCGAAGCTGCCGACCAGGTGAACCTGGCCGTACCCGTACCGAAGTTCGAAGAACTCCGTAAGATGGCGAAGCCCGAAGGGTTTGATGCCCCGAAGGAGTCGCCGATCAAGGTGTTCGCCGACGGGACGGAAGCCCCGAAGTCGTTCGCGGACTGCTTTCCGCGGGGAGCCAAGCTCAAGGCGGTCGATGTGGCCTGGTGCTGCGCAAATCTGCACCAGAACCCGGGTCGGCTGGATGAACTGATCCGGATGACGGATTGTCTCGCGCGCCTCGAGGAGATGCAGTATTAGTTTTTTGCCTACCGTTTTCGGGAAGCGACAGTTCTGTCGCTTCCCATTCCCACCGGATGCCTGTGTATTCACGGACATCCCGAGGAATTTTCTAAAAGTTACACTTTATTGCAATCACCTGGATTACCGGGTGTTGCAATAAAGTGCAATAGTAAGCACGCTCCTTGAAAAAACAAGCAAACAACCAAATGTAGATTGAGCCACCCGGTTTATAGTTTTGAAACGCAACAAATCCGTAAACAACGCGCAATGCGCGATAGCGGAGAAAGGGAATTAAGATGAAGAGTTTCTTCGTCATCAAGTTCATCGCTGTGGGTTTTGCCTTCTCGGTGAACGCGACCGCCGGTGATCAGTCCGAACAGTCGGCTGAGGATTGGCAGACCGTGGAGATCGACAACCCCGATCCGGGCGCTCAGCAGAGCGTCACCAACCAGGCCGTGCTCTACGGCCTTCAGGAATTGGCGGTACACGTTCAGCACCTGGAGACCAAGTGCGAAGCGCCCGACTCCGGCGACTGCTCGGCGGCCATCGTGGCGGCCGAGGTCAAGACCAAGGAGGTCGTCAAGACTTCCGGACTCTCGCCCAAGGCGAGGCGCCAGGTGCGTCGGATGATGGACGAGGCCATGACAGCCGCGAACATCGGCGACATCGAAGGGGTACGCAAGATCCGTGAACAGCTCGCGGACCACGAGAAGCGCATCGCCATCGTCGAGGGCGACGTCACCAAGCTCAAGACCGACGTCACCGAGCTCAAGGTCAAGGTCAAGAAGATCGAGGATGGCGGAGTCACACCGCAGGGCTCGGACAACCCCGAACGCGTTTCCGTGGTGGCGCAAGCCGCCGTGGACAAGGCGAACGAGGCACTCGCAACCGCACAGGCAGCGCAGACCATGGCCGAAGAGGCCAAGGCGCAGACCAGCGGAACCGAGGCAATGGACAGGGCGAACGAGGCCAAGAAGAAGGCCGAGGACGCTCTGTCAAGAGCTGATCAGGCGCTCGACGCCGCACTCTCGCCCGCGAACGACGACCATGCCCGCGATCTCGCCAGGCAGGCGATGGACGCGGCCCAGTCCGCGGCACAGTCAGCCGATGATGCGCTCTTACTTGCGAGGAAAGTCTCCAAGAAGCTCGAGTCCGATGTCGCGGCGCTCAAGACCGCAGTGGACAAGAAGCAGGACGCCAACGAGGTGGAGATCGGTAACGGCTATTTCACCACCGGAAAGATTTACGCGCCCACCGTAGGCGTTGCCTACACCGTGCGTCGTGGCAAGGTCCGGCTGGCGATCGGAGCCGATTTCGGCTACCACTTCTTCTACGACGATATCGAGTACGATCCGGAGATCCGGATCCTGTTCAACAGCTACTTCCGGCTCGGCTACCAGTTCACGGATTGGTTCGCCGCAGGACTCGGTGCGTTCTCCTACAGCGCGGGCCAGCCCTATTCCGACACCTTCGGTTTCGGAGCGGAGTTGAGCGCCCGGTTCAGCTGGAGAGTCACCGAGGCTCTCGGCATGGCCGTGGAGCTCTGGGGTGGCCCCACTTACGAGTGGCGCAAGGTCACCAATCCGGAACCGGCGGGTACGATGTCGGATGAGATCTACAAGGCGGTCGATCAGGAAGGCGGCGCATCAGGTGCCGGCGGCATCAGGATGACCTTCACGTTCTAGTTTCAACCTACTTTGCTTGTTCTTAAAATGGGGCGAATGCGTTCTGCATCTCGCCCCCCTTATTTTGCCAATGAAAAATTGTTGGCAGAATAGGGGATACACTTTGGCCCTTTCGCGTTTTACGCGATAAAATCAGAGAGAGAAATATATTTTGTTCTTTACAACAAATGGGTATATAAGGATACGAAACATGGCAGTCGTTTAGTGGCTGCTTTGGCACGAAAAAATCGGGCAAAGACCCGAGAAAGGAACATAAAATGTTCAGGAACCTCTTCGTTTCGATGATGGTTCTCCTTGTTTCGGCGCTCGCCACGGGGTGTCTCTCTCCCGGAAACGGAGACGAGTACAAGTTCGGCAGCGGCAATGATGCCGACTCCGACACTGATGGCGATTCCGACTCGGACACGGACGGCGACACCGACGGCGATACGGACAGCGATTCGGACGGCGATACGGATTCGGATGCGGGAACGGACTCGGGTACAGACTCGGGAACGGATTCGGGTTCGGATACTGACGCTGATACGGATTGTGATTCCGACTCGGACACGGACGGGGACACGGACACGGATACCGACGGTGATACCGACACGGACGCAGACTCTGATACTGATTCGGATGCTGACACGGACACGGATACGGATACCGACTCAGATTCGGACGCTGACACGGACACGGATACCGACGGTGATACCGACACGGACGCAGACTCTGATACTGATTCGGACACCGACTCGGACACTGATGCCGACACGGACAGTGATTCGGACGCAGATGCGGATACCGATTCCGACACTGATAGCGATTCCGATTCGGATTCCGACACAGACACCGGCGACGCCGGTCCGGATTCCGGAACGGACACTGATACGGACCACTCCGGAGAGGCGGGTTACCCCTGCATCGAAGACTGGATCTGCTACAGTGGTCTCGAATGTGTCGAGGGTTATTGTGTGGTTCCGGATCCGGAGGACGGACACGACGGCGAGGCGGGTTACCCCTGCGTTCAGCCGGGTGATTCGTGCAACGAATATTTGACCTGTGTCGAAGGCACTTGCGTCTTCTACGAGGATGCGGATACCGATGCAGGTACGGACACGGATGCCGACTCAGACTCTGATGCCGATACGGACAGTGATTCGGATACGGATACCGATTCCGATTCCGACACCGACCACGGCGAAGAGCATGAACCGTGCTACGTGGACGATTCGTCCTGCAACCCCGGACTCACCTGTCTCGATGGCATCTGCCACCAATGTGGCGACGATCCCGAGTTCGAATGCGTCGCAGGCGAAGTCTGCGGTGTCAGTTCTCACGATTGTTATCCGTTGCCGACTGCAACTGCGGACCAGTACCGGTGGTGCTGGGACCACGACCCCGATGGTGTGAGCGGGCCGGTTCCCGGTACCTGCCATTTGGTCCCCGGCTACTGGAGTCCGGACATGTGGCTTTTCAGCTGGACCGGGTCCACGCCCATGTGCGGCGGTGGCGCCAGTATCGTTGAACCGACTCCTGAGTGCTGTGTCACAGCCCAGGAACATTTCGACGATCTCTCGGTCACTGACCGGGTGTGCATCGGCGAACCGTTCTTCGCTCCGGTAACGCCGCTCGATTAGAGTGGCGACAGTTCCTTTCCTTAACCTGTTTGTTCTTGCGGCCGCGTACTCACGCGGCCGCTTTTTTTTAAAAAATATTTCCGTACTAAAATAAAAAAACACCGAGTCAGGTTGACTCGGTGCAGGAAAGAGCGACGTGGGGTTAGAAGGAGGGTGCCGGCCGAAGAAGAGAAAACATCTTCAGCAGGCATTCGTTGCGGTAGGGGTGGGGGAGCGACTCGCAGCAGGGCTGCACGTTCTCGCGGCACAACACCGGTCCGCCGGCGAAACACGTGTCGGACGGATTCGGCGCTGGCGAGGCGATGATCGTGGTGCCACCGTTGCTGGCGGGCGCAGAGGGCGATCCCATCTTGAACAGGCACATTGTGCCGATGATCAAGGCGATCACCAGTAAGGCCCCAAGCAATCCGGCGAGCACGCCGTTGCGGAACCGATCATCCGGAACCGCCGCCGGAATCGGAGCGGGCGGAACCACCGGAATCGGAGCGGGCGGAACCACCGGAGGAGGAACCACTGGCGGAACCACCGGAGGAGGAACCACTGGCGGAACCACCGGAGGAGGAACCACTGGCGGAACCACCGGAGGAGGAACCACTGGCGGAACCACCGGAGGAGCGTTGTTGTTTCTTGTTGAATTGCCGCTTTACATTGCCAATTACTTGATTATGTAAAGTGGCAATTCAACTTCTTTAGTTTTTAAAAAGTACGAATTTTAACCACTTATAATAGCACATAATTCTACTTTTGTCAAGCCCTTGCCTGGATACCATATATAGAATGTGTTTATACCCCCCTTGACAAAATCATACGAATATGGTATACTATCTTTTGTAAATGAAAACTTATTGATTTTTGGCAAGCGTTCGAGAGAGGCGCCCGCCAAAAATCCCAATATACAAGGCTTTATGCCCGAAAACTCTCTCAAAAGGAGGGGTTTTTTCTTTAAAATAAGGCAAATTGGCCGAGAACACCTTGACAAAACAGCTTAAATGTGATATACTTATACGTTAAACTAAATTTTCTTTTAATTTGCGCCTATACAATAAGAGCGGGCGCAGACCAGAGGGAAATTCCCTTGGGAAGCTCTTTTCATCTATAGAAAGAAAGTAGAAAGAAACAGCGGCCGCTCGGCGGTCATAACTAGCCGCATTGCGGCGTGATATGGAGGCTCCGATGAAATTCATCGTTACCACGTTGGTCGTACTCTGTGCCATGTTCGCTTCGGCAAACGCGTTCGCCCAGTACAATGGCAACGCGGCACCCGGTCCGGTCGTTCTCGACTACTCGTCGGGCATCGTGGACAACGCGTCCGCGCTTCGCGCTTCCGGCACCTGCGTTTCGCAGATCCAGTCGGTCTGCAACGGGGCGTGGAATGCGCCCGGTTGCGCGCCGGTCGTGATCGAGTGCGACAAGGTTCGGCAGAAAGCCGCACGAGTCGCGACCGGTCTGACCCGCAAGCAGGTGAAGGATATCGTCGAGAAGGCGGTCGAGGGTCTCGCCAGCAAGGCAGACCTCGATGCGCTGGCGGTAAGAGTCGCCAAGCTCGAAGCGGACCTGCCCAAGCTGCGTGAAGACGTCGATGGTCTCAAAACCCGCGCCGACGCGGACGATGTCCGCGACGAGGGGCAGCAGAGACAGCTCACCGACCACGAGGGGCGCATCGTAGCGCTCGAGAAGGGCGAAGAGGAGCAGAACAAGAAGATCGCCGCTCTCTCGGACGAGGTTATGTTCGAAGGCGGCGCAAGCTTTTTCGGAGCTCCGAACGTTCAGGTTCTCGGCGCTGCGGTTGGTCTCCAACTGAAGATCGCCGACACAGTGGCGGTGAATATGGATGCCGGGCTCGGCTACGCCTTTGACGGCGATGTGGCCGTCACAGCAAAGGGCGGCGTGATATTCTATGTGGCCGAGAAGTTTGGTCTCGGGCCCACCATCATGTTCGCCAAGGAAGGGTTCGACGACGACGGTGATGTCGAGATCGGTTGCGGAGCGGAGCTTAGGTTCCGTACCGGCACAGGTTTCTTCATCAGCGGTCAGATCGGTCTCGGAGGCGAAGGAGTCCTTCAGACCACTGGGAAGCGTCCCGATGGCGAGGATCTCACCAAGCGTGAGTGGGCGCTCGCGGTCATGGGCGGTCTCATGATCGGTGGCGAGTTCTAGCCATATCAATTGTTCTTTCTCACCTTTCTATATAAGGTCGGCGCAGTTCTTGCGTCGGCCTCCCAACTCTTGCGAACAAATTTTGTGCGCAGAAGTTGGGACTTTAGTTCTCAAATTATATTGGGAATTCAGAGCACCCTTAAACAGCTCTTTGAAATATTTATTAGGAATTAGTTTAGAAGCGCAATGCAGTGAAACACATCCCGACTGGGTCGGGATTGACACAAGGAGAACACCGATGAAGAAGAACATCGCTATGGCTTTGGTTGCTCTGGTTGCCACGATGATCGCGACGGGGTGCGGAGTGGAGGCGGGTGACGAAGATTTCACCGCCGATACCGACACCGGCACGGACAGCGACTCCGACACGGACAGCGACGCGGATACCGACGGCGACACCGACACCGATTCCGACACGGACTCGGACACGGATGCCGACACGGACAGCGACAGCGACACGGATTCGGACAGCGATTCCGACACGGATACCGATACGGGCGACTGCGTCAGCGGCACCTTCGAGTGCAGCGACAGTGGTTCGTTCATGGTCTGTGTCGGCGGTAACTGGTCCGATTCGATCGACTGCAGCGACGGCCTCGTTTGTGAGGACGGCGCGTGCGTGGCTCCGAATTGCGTGTCCGGCACGACCGAGTGCGTCGACGAGAATGCCTACCACCTTTGTGTGGGTGGCGAGTGGTCGGCGACTATCGATTGCGGCGAGGGCTATGGCTGCAGCGAGGGCGATTGCGTCCTCACGGCCATCTGCGACTCCGGCGAAGAGCGCTGCGAAGACGGCAACGTCGAGCAGTGCAACAGTGCCGGGTCCGCCTGGATCGTGACCGACGAATGTGCCACCACCGAGGAGTGCATCCTGAACGACGGCAACGCGACGTGTGAGACCCTGGTGGTTTGCACGGCCGGTACCGAGCGCTGTTACGGCGGAAACGCCCAGGAGTGCAATTCGGCTGGAACGGCGTGGCTCACTGTCGATTTCTGTACCTCTTCGGAATCTTGCCTGGTTTCTGACGGCCACGCCTCCTGCGTGCCCGATGCGACCGAGTGCGATTCGGGTGAGTCGCAGTGCGAGGACAACATAGCCATGAACTGCTCTTCGAGTGGTTCGTGGGTCTCCGAGACCTGCGCGACCGACGAAGAGTGCCGTATCGTCTCCGGCGACGCCGAGTGCTATGAGCTCGAGTGTGGAGAATTCAACGACTACGAATGCCCCGCAGGCGAGACCTGCGAAGAGGGCGAGTGCGTTGGCTCCTCCGATGACGAGTGCGTGGTCGGCGATCCGCTGCATCAGTGCGAGGCGGGTTACGCTTGTGTCGACGGGACGTGTGTGGTCAGCAACTGCACGGGCGCGAGCGATTGCGCCAGTGGAGAGGTCTGCCACATCCTCGGCACGAGGTTCGAGACCGTGGGTGGTGAAACCCATGGATATAAGATCGACGGCGTTTGCGCTGTCGCTCCCGCGGGTACGGCGGAGTGCTGGGACCGCGATTGGGACGGAAGCGCCCTGACGATCGGGGGAACCTGTGAGCTGTTCTACAGCGAATACAGCCCCGACCTCTGGACCTCGTCCGTTTCCACCCCGCATTGCCAGGGCAGCTCGTGGCACTATCCGGTGCCCGAGTGTTGCCTCCGTGATACGATGAACCGGTGCATCAAGCACTCGGTTTCCACCGATACCGGCACGATCCTGTCCAGCTCCTGGATAGGCCGCGTTATCTAGTAGTTCCTACCAGTTCTTTCAGGTCCGACGGCGCCTTCAAAGCCGTCAATTCATATGAGATGATCTGTCTCTCGGATAATCTCAGATGAATCAAAGAATCCGGGCCTTGTGCCGGGATTTTTTGTTTGCAAATAAATCGAAAAGTAGTTAGAATATAATGTAATTCTGCATATTTAATATAATATATGTTTGAACGTTTTAGAGGGTTTATTCAACTGGAAGGTAAGATATCGGAAAATAAAAAAAGTAAAAAGGAAATTCCTGAAGCGGAGCGAGAAAGCGCCGGCCAGGAAGTTGTTGATGCGGCAGTTAACTTATCGGAAAAAGAGAACCCGATTGCAAAAGCAGTTCGACGATCCCGTAATGAAGATGCCTCTTTAGTCCGCGATGTTTCCACCAAATGGAAAACTGTGGCTTTAGGTTTGGCTTTGGCGTTTGGTTTGAATGCGTTTGCGCCAAAAGTGATGGCCGGTGAGCGTCGTACCGATGAGCCGAGTGGGGGTGATGAGAGCGGACAGACGGAAGGGAATTATGAAAAAATTGTGCGCGAAGCAAAAGCGCGCCTGGTCGCCCCCGATATTGAAATGATGAAAGTTGCAGTGCATTTAACCCGCGAAATGGTAAAGGAACCGCCATACAAGCCGACCTATCCTTCAACCGGTAATGCTTTATATCCTATCCCTTCCGATTACAAAGATTATTTACATGGCACAAGCGACGAAGCGCGAGCCAAACAGGAAACAATGTTTAAATTATTTTGGTTTAATCAATACAATAAGGCGAAAGAAATGGCGTCGGGAATTATCGGGAATGATCTGGGAAAAGATGCTTTGGAAGATGAAGGTGTGATAAACATGGTGGATGCTATGGCTGGCGCCTACGCCAACCGTAATTTACCGGCTTTCGATTCTTTTTATCAGCAATATTTTGCAGACATGATGAACAAGCTTTCTTCGGGCGAAGAAGAGAGCGCTCCGGCTGCGCCCGATGCTAATTTTGAGGGTCCGATGCCATCAAAACTGCATGTCGAAAAATTGGAATTTTCAGGCGACGTTGTTCCGGCTATGCGCGACTTTCACGGCTCGATGCTTGATTCGGTTATTGCGTCCGGCGAACAAAAGTTGAATAAAATTAAGAATGCGCCGTCGGATATTGCATCAAAAAATTTACTCATGGCCGAAGAAATTGCCAGAGCGGAAACTGCGTTGAATAAAGTGAGCGAGCGATTGACCGGAGATTTAAGCCTGGAACAGAAAATACTGGTTACCATGAACCCGGAATTGACGGGAGCTATAAAAAAATTAGCCGAGGATACAAGGCGCGACAAGGTGACAATTAATGGGGTGATATATAACCGCGCCTGGATAGAGAATATGGCGGGTTTGATTTCTGCATATGAGCAAGCAAATAATTCTTTTCATGCATCAGGTCATGACAAAAAAATAGGGGAGGAAATTAATCCGAATTTGTGGCTTAAGATGTTCCATCAGATGAATTTTGCTTTTGTTGACGGCGACGCGCAAAAATTACAGGAGCTGGTTGATAAAGCGAAATTAGTATCGGCTCAGGATAAATTGAACCCTGAATATGATATTTCGGTTGAGCGCGATGCTGCGCAGAATATCGTAAAGAAAGAAGTACTTGTTGAAGGTCGTCTTGAAAATGGATCCATTGTTGAACCGCGTTTCTATGGCGAATCCAGACTAGACTTAATGCCGGCGTGGAAAGTTCAATATAAGGAAAAGGACGAAGAGGAAGAAAAGCGCACCAAAGATGAATTATCAAAAGAAGGTTTAATTGATCAATCCGTTTTTGCGCACAAAGAGATTCATCTTGATCTTGGAAATATAGTATTTGGATACATTGGCGCGGCGGTTGATAATGTTAAGCATGCCTATGAACAGGATCAAGAAAAAGTTAGCGGACCAGTTGCGGAAACAATAAATTGGAAAATAGTTTATGAGAAGGGAAAAAACGGAGAAAATATTCCTGTCGGCCAGTTGATTGAAGGAGTTTATGAAGGTGGAAAAATATCCCAACGTTTTTTACCTTTGGGAGAAAATGACCGGCAAAATAAAAATATTGTTGAGCAATACACCGATGGCGGTAAATTTTACACTCTGGATATAGTGGCGATAGAAGGCGCGCCGGCAAAAAAGCAACCTGACAAGAAAGCAGATAAAAAAATGGTTTTTTCCTCATCGGTTCAAAAAAAGATGGTTGAACCGCCCGGAGAATTGTAGATTGTGATGCCGAAATACCCTGCCTGATAAGCGGGGTATTTTGTCACAAATCAGGCCTTAAATACGTAATATTTAACGTAAAATAAGCCAGTAATCGGCTCTTCTGCGGATAATTGGCAAAACACTTGACAATAGAGCCAAAAAGTGTTAATATTCAGTGTTACAATTTAAGTGTAGTTTTGGCCAATTAGCAGAAGAGAGAGGCAGCTAATTTGGGCGGAATACTGTGAAGAAACCTCTCTCGGCGAGGTTTTTGTTATTTTGGCGTCAATATTTTCATGCGAAATATTTATTTGGCGTGAAACAGGGACGCTTCCCCTGGCCGTACGCGTTTACGCGCAATTCGGCTTGAAGCTACAAATAGTACATTGAAAATTGATGGGAACTAAATAACCAATCGCGAATGGAGTCGCGAGTAACAGAAGAAAACAAAAGAAAGAGGAGGAAAAGATGAGAAAGTATTTGGTGTGGATCGCGATCAGTTTGGTTGCGACCGGATGTCTCTCCCCGAACATGGGGGGAAGCGGTGACGAATACAAGTTCGGTAGCGATACCGATACGAGTGTCGACACCGACACGGACTCCGATTCGGACACCGACTCGGACACGGATACCGACACGGATACCGACACGGATACCGACACGGATACCGACACGGATACCGACACGGATACCGACACGGATACCGACACGGATACCGACACGGATACCGACACGGATACACAGATACGGATACTGACACTGATACCGGCGACGGTGGACCCGACAGCGGGGATACCGATACCGGAGTCGAGTGCTCGGACGGTCCGTGTTGCGACTCAGACGGGTTCTTCCGTCTCGAGGGCTATCCGTGCGCTTCGTCGGCCGAGTATCAATGCAACAGCACCACTTGCGGTGCAGATGCACAGGCCCGAACCGTGACGCAGTTCTGCGCGGGCGACAACTCTGAATGCGACGGTGAGACCTTCGAAACGGTCTGGTCGACGATTCAGAACTGCACGTCAGGCGAAATCTGCGAAACTGATACCACCTCTTACGCCGAGTGCGCCATGTGCGATCTCGGTTGCGAGGACATCGGCGGCATCGGCGATTGCCTTTTGGAGTGCGACCCCGCGACAGAGTGTTGCGGGCCCGACGGTCTCTTCGAGACCACCGGTACGCTCTGCGGCGATCCCACCGACAGTATCTGCAACGGAGCAGACGCCTGCGACGGCGCCGGTACCTGCTTGGACAACATCGAGCCCGACACCACCGAGTGTCGTGGAGCGTTGCCCGATTCGTGCGATGTAGCCGAATTCTGCGACGGTTTGGGCGCTTGCCCGGCCGACGCGTTCGAGCCGTTCGGAACCGTATGCCATCCTTCAGCTGGTCCCTGCGATCTGGTCGAAACCTGCTCGGGCGTTTCGCCCGTCTGTCCGGCCGACGCATTCAAGGCCACGAGCCTGCCCTGCGACAGCTGGTCCGAGTACCAGTGCACCGGCACCGATTGCGGTTCCGATGCGCAGGCGCGCTGGAGTACTCAGTACTGTGGCGGCGGAGCGGATTGCGATGGCAGTATATTCAACACCGCCTGGATGACTATCCAGAACTGCGGTGCTGTAGATGCTTGCTACACTGACACGTTCTTATACGCCGAGTGCGAGATCTGCGAGTACGGCTGCACTGCAGGCGAATGTGAAGTGCCCGACGGCGGCGTGCCGGATGCCGGTGGTGACACGGATACGGACACCGATGGTGATACCGATACCGACAGCGACACCGATACGGACACGGATACCGACACTGACACTGGGTCAGACACGGATACCGATACCGACACGGACGCTGACACGGATACGGACACCGATGGTGATACCGATACCGACAGCGACACCGATACGGACACGGATACCGACACTGACACTGGGTCAGACACGGATACCGATACCGACACGGAC
>JAPLWQ010000003.1 GCA_026396515.1 Candidatus Magasanikiibacteriota bacterium
CAAACTGGAACAACAAGTCCAAACCATTGCTGCGGTTGAAGGCATCGACCTGAACGCCGACCCGGCTGACCTGAATGTTGGCGGGGGTGGGGGCGCAATAGCGTATTCCGGTGCTGGTGATTTGAATGTGAGTGGTAACGCGATATTGAACGTGTTAAAAATAGTGGCAAAAAATAGCAATTGGGCTATTGATGAGAATGGACTTTTGATTGCTAAAGTGACAACCAGCCAAGGCGATAAAAATATTTATGGTATGGCTTCCGAATCGGCTGAAATAACTATCTCCGGCACAGGCACATTGCAAATGGGTGAAGTATTAATTACTTTTGCCACTGATACACAAGAAATTATTGATGAGTCAGCACCGTTGAAAGTAAATGTGACACTCACATCTATTGATGCCAAGGGTGTGGCGGTAATTGAAAAAACTGTTCAGGGCTTCAAAGTTAAGGAGCTTGATGGCGGCTCTTCAAACGCGACATTTGACTGGATGGTGATTGCGAAAAGAAAAATATTATTATCCGAAGCTGGTGCTCAAACAGATCCAAGTAGCATGAATAATATTGAACCGCCGGCAAGCGACGGTGGTTCGTCGGCGGAAACGCCTCCGATAGAACAACCTGCGGCTGAAACACCTCCTGCGGAAACTCCGCCAGCGGAGACACCTCCGGTTGAAAATCCTCCAGTTGAAGCTCCACCGGCAGAGACACCTCCTGCTGAACAGCCGCCTGCTGAATCTCCTCCGGCAGAGACACCTCCTGCTGAATCTCCGCCAGCCGATACGGGAGGCAATGAAACATCGGGTGCACCGACCCCCTAATATAGTTTCACAAGGAACGCCCTCGGCGTTCCTTTTTTTCAATTATTTTGACAATATTTTGTAAATATCATACAATATACGCATATTTTAGCGAAAAATAATGCCGGGTATGAAATCATACGACCCTAAAAAAATTGAAAAAAAATGGCAAAAGCGCTGGGAAAAGGAAAAATTATTTGCCACACCTTCAGAGACTACGCGAGAAGATAAATATTATATTTTGCCGCAATTGCCATATCCATCCGGTTCAGGTCTTCATGTCGGCCATGCCGAAGTATATGCCGCCTGTGATATTTATGCGCGCTATAAAAGAATGACCGGAAAAAAAGTTCTCCAAGTGATTGGCTGGGATGCTTTTGGTTTGCCGGCTGAAAATTACGCCATTAAAACAAACGTTCATCCGCGGAAAAGCACTGACCAGGCGATTGATATGTTTCGCCGGCAAATTCAGTTACTTGGCGTATCGGTTGATTGGAGTAGGGAAGTGGGTTCGCACAACCCGGATTACTATAAATGGACACAATGGTTTTTTCTGTTGTTCTATAAGCGCGGGTTGGCTTACCGAAAAAAGCAGGCGGTCAATTGGTGCGATTCCTGTAAAACCGTGCTGGCTAATGAACAGGTGACAGGCGACGGTAAGTGCGAGCGTTGTGATACAGTAGTAGAGCAAAAAGAAATGGAACAGTGGTATTTAAAGATTACCGACTATGCCGACCGGTTGCTCGAAGACTTGGACAAGCTAGATTGGCCCGAGGAGACAAAGAAGCGTCAGAAGGATTGGATTGGCCGTTCGGAAGGCGCAGAAGTACAGTTTACTGTCATTGCGAGAAGTGAAACGACGAAGCAATCCCGGGGGATCGCCGCGTCGTCTGCTTCGCAGTCTCCTCGCGATGACAATTCAATCACCGTTTTTACCACCCGTCCGGACACGCTTTTTGGTTCGTCGTTTATGGTTTTAGCGCCAGAACATTTGCTGGTGCAAAATTTAAAAAACAAAATAGAAAATTGGAAAGAGGTTGAACAATATATTGAACAGACAAAATTAAAAACCGATCTTGACCGCCAGACCCAGAAGGAAAAAACCGGAGTCGAATTGAAAGGTATAAAGGCGATCAATCCGGCCAATCAGAAAGAAATTTCCATTTTTATCGCCGACTATGTCCTGGCTACCTATGGTTTCGGCGCCATCATGGCCGTGCCGGCACACGATGAGCGCGATTTTGAGTTTGCACAAAAAAATGATTTACCAATAACGCAAGTCGTCTCGCCTGTCATCCCGAGCGAGGCCGAGGGGTCTCTTCGGCCAATGTGTTTTACCGGCGAAGGCGTCGCTATTAACTCCGATTTTATTAACGGCCTCACCACCGAAAAAGCAATTGAAAAAATGAATGAATGGCTGGAGGAGGAAAATATAGGGAAAAGAAAAATACAATACAGGCTCCGTGATTGGTCAATATCCCGCCAGCGTTTTTGGGGAGCTC
Source organism: Candidatus Magasanikiibacteriota bacterium (assembly GCA_026396515.1). Classification (GTDB taxonomy): domain Bacteria; phylum Patescibacteriota; class Patescibacteriia; order Magasanikbacterales; family GWA2-37-8; genus JAPLWQ01. Next base: position 2,302 of record JAPLWQ010000003.1, read on the forward strand.
CAATTCCGGTGCTTTATGATGAAAAAGGCGAACTGCATCCGATACCGGAAGAAGATTTGCCGGTCATTTTGCCGGATGATGTGGATTTTAAACCGACCGGTGAATCGCCTCTGAATTATTCCAAAAGTTTTAATAAAGGCGTTGAAAAAAAGTACGGTCAGGGCTGGCGGCGCGAACCTGATACGCTTGATACGTTTATGTGTTCAAGTTGGTACTATTTTCGCTATCTCGATCCGCACAACGATAAAGCGTTTGCTTCGCCCGACGCGCTTAAAACCTGGATGCCTGTGGATTTTTATCTTGGCGGGCCGGAGCACGTTAACAGTCATCTGCTGTACTCCCGCTTTTTTACCAAAGTACTGTTCGACGCCGGATATATTAATTTTGATGAACCATTTCTTGTGCATCGCCACCAAGGCATGATTTTGGGTGAAGATAATCATAAAATGAGCAAGCGCTGGGGGAATGCCGTAAATCCGACTGACGTGATAAATGAATTTGGCGCTGATACTCTGCGCGCCTATGAGATGTTTATGGGTCCGCTTGAAGCAGATAAGCCGTGGGACACTAACGGAGTCAAAGGCGTTCGCCGTTTTTTGGAGCGCGTCTGGCATCTGCAGGAAAAGATAAGCGTCGCGCATGTGATGCCGGAAAAAATGACACGCATCATGCATCAAACCATAAAGAAGGCGACGCACAACATTGAATCGATGCGATTCAATACCGCCATCGCTAAAATGATGGAGTTGATCAATGAAATTTCAAAGGAAAATAAAATAACCCCGGAATATTATGGTTTATTAATATTGATATTATCTCCGTTTGCTCCGCACATGTGCGAGGAAATTTGGCAAACGCTTGGCCACAAAAAAAGTTTGGCGCTGGAGGCGTGGCCGGAATATAGTGAAGAATTAGCCAAAGATTCTGAGATCACTCTTGCCGTGCAAATAAACGGAAAACTGCGCGACACCTTGGAAGTGTCGGCTGATATTACGGAGACGGAAGCGAAAGACATGGCCGTGGCAAGCGAAAAAGTAAAAAAATGGCTGGAAGGAAAAGAGCCAAAGAAAGTAATTTATGTGAAAGGAAAACTGGTAAGTATAGTGGTATAAATATGGTTTTGAGGGAGGGGGTTGAAAAAATAATAAATTCTAAAAGCAAAACGTTTCTCGCGTTTTGTTTTTGTTTTCTTTTCGGTGTAGCCGTGGCGTCGCTGGCTGACCTTGATGAAAAATATGTAATTCATTTTTATCGCTTATTGCTGATTGTGATTTTTTTTATTGCTTTATGCTGGAATAAGCGGAAGTATCGCTATGTTTTCATTGTTTTGGCGATATTCTCAACAGGATGCTTGCGATATTTAATTGCCGTTCCTAATGCGCAAAATTCTCTTGGTCAAGATACGCAATTTACCGCAAAAATCGTTTCCGAACCAAAAATTACGTTAAGCCAAACCGAGTATGTTGTTAAGAGTAAAATTTTGAGGAATAAAATTTTAGCTAAACTCCCTTCATACCCTGAATATCATTATGGTGATTTATTAAATATTACTTGCTATCTGGACGAGCCGTATGTTATGCCAGGCAGTGATTTTCGCTATGACAAATATTTATTGTCTCAAGGTGTTTCAGCAGCGTGCGTAAATGCCAGCGCGCAGTTTGTCGGTCATCATAATTCATTTTTGGGAAATATTTACGCGTTGAAAGGTATTGTGGCTGAAAAGGTTGCAGTTCTCTGGCCCGAACCGGAATCCTCTCTAATCGGCGGCCTGCTCTATGGCGACCGCGTTGGTATGCCAAAAGATATCACAGACAATTTTTCGCGGGTCGGTTTGAGCCATATTGTGGCCGTCTCCGGATATAATATTACGATTATCGCGGCTGCTCTCATGATAATATTAATTTCCGTAGGTCTCTATCGGCGTCAGGCGTTTTGGGTGGCCATATTTAGCATTTTTATATATGTAATTTTTACCGGCGCATCAGCGTCTGCCGTTCGCGCCGGTATCATGGGATCGGTAATTTTAATCGGGCAATATATTGGACGCCCATCCCGCGTCAGTCCGGCATTAATCTTAGCCGCGTCGCTAATGGTGCTGGTAAATCCCTACATATTAATTTCGGATGTCGGCTTCCAGCTTTCATTCGCCGCCACTGCCGGCATCATTTTTTTAGCGAGTGGCACAAGCGTGGTAAAAACAACATTGGCCGCTGTATCAGCCACCCTGCCACTGATATTATTTCACTTTGGGCGTCTTTCCATTGTCGCTTTGCCGGTTAATATATTGGTTTTGTGGCTGATTCCGTATCTGATGCTGTTCGGTTTTATGGCGATAATATCAAGTTGGGTCTTTCTTCCCATCGGCCAGATTCTTGCCTGGTTAACAGGATTCGGGTTAAAGTATATATTAATCATCGTTGATGTGGTCGGCCGCCAAAGCTGGTCATCTGTTGAATGGCAAATTCCTTGGTGGCTTCTGCTTTTATTGTATTTATTATTGTACAGAGTATATTTATGGCAAAACAAAAAATTATCATGATGCCGTCTGACACAGGATACGACTTGGCAGCCGCTGAATACGATAAAAAGGAGGCGTATCTGAACAGTTTTGAGAAAAATAGAATATTGCCGTTTTTTGGCGATCTTAAGAATAGAACAATTTTAGATGTTGGTGCCGGTACCGGCCGTTTGTCAATTGCGCTAGCCAAAAAGGGTGCAAAAGTGACGGCATTGGATTCATCGGCGGAAATGTTGAAAGTACTTTCAAAAAAGGATCGGTCCGTTAAAGTACAAATAGGGGACGCTGAATCGCTTCCATTTGACGACAATTCGTTCGACTTTGTTTTGGCTGCTTTTTTGGTTGTGCACCTGAAGGATCCCTCGCGTTTTTTCGACGAAGCATATCGCGTGCTTAAAGATGGCGGCCGGTTGATTGTGACAAATATCAACCAAAAAGAGCCTCCGGAAATAGAAACGCCAAAAGGTACGATTAAAATTGAATCATATTATCATCGACCTGAAAAAATTCGTGATCTTCTGCAATCGCTCGCTTTTGACATTAAGGATGAGATTATTATTAGGGAAAAAGATGTATGGGTGAACCAGATAATTATCGCGCAAAAATAGTATTATCAATTGCGGCTTTAGTGCTGATTGTCTCCATAGTTTTGTTGTTCCTAAAATTTTCGTCAGGGCCGGATTTTAAAATCGTTTTTCTCAATGTCGGGCAAGGTGATTCGGCGCTGATACGTTTCCCCGGTGGAGCCAAAATGCTGGTGGATTGCGGCCCAAATCGCGAGGTTTTGAATAAGCTTGGCGAATACTTGCCTTTTTATGACCGAACCATTGATTATCTTGTCATTACCCATCCGGACACGGACCACTATGGCGGATGCTCGGACGTGTTAAAAAGATATGAAGTGAAAAAAATTATTACCAATGGCAACGAAAAAGACGGCGACCCCTACTGGCAGGTCTGGAAAAAATATTTGGCGCTTGAGGGAGCAGAGGAGTCGGTCGTGACCGCGAATTATGAATTGAATGACAGCGGAGCGATTATCAAATTTTTTAGTCCCACATCAGAGACGGCTAGAACTTCGGATAATAATAGCTCGTTAGCTTTCCGTCTGACATATGGCACGACTACGGTATTTTTTACCGGCGATATTGAGGAGAGAGCGGAAAATGATATTTTATCGCGCTATTGCGCCACCACTACCATTGTCGCGAGTTGTGATCTATTGGAATCGCAATATTTAAAGGTGGCGCATCACGGTTCCGACAGTTCATCCGGCGAAGATTTTCTAAAAGCGGTATCGCCGCAATATGCGATTATTTCAGTGGGAAAAAATCGATTCGGCCACCCATCTTTAAGGGTAACCAGGAAGCTTGAACGGGTGGGCGCAGAGGTTTGGCGTACGGATGAAAAAAATGATATAATAATTAGGTAAAATACCCCAATTTATATGATATTGAGTGCGTTGGTTACAACAACTATAATGGCCAGTTTTAGCGTTTCTTCAACGCCGTATGATCTTGATGCAGACGGATTAAATGATAAAGAGGAAATTTCTATTTATCATACCCATCCCGATATGCAAGACACTGACGCAGACGGATTTTCAGATGGTGCTGAGATTAAATACGGATATTCGCCGTTATATGGAGATAACAAGAAATTGTCGGAGGTTGATACTGATAAAGATGGCCTAAACGACGGGCTGGAAATCGCTTTACGCGCCGACCTCAATAATCCGGACACGGATTATGACGGTTATCTTGACGGCGAAGAAGTATTGAGTGGCTATAATCCGTTTGCCGGTCCAAACGACCGTGATGTTTCCCGAAGCGTTCAGGTAAACCGCTCTACCCAGACAATGGATTATTTTTTGAACGGAGTCAAAATTGGCACAATTCCGGTATCAACAGGTTTGAGGGGAATGGAAACACCGCTTGGAGAATTTAGTATTTTGCGTAAAGTTCCGGTAGTGCATTATCGCGGGCCAGGCTATGATTTACCGAATACCAAATGGAACCTGGAATTTAAGCGGAGTTATTATCTGCATGGCGCCTATTGGCATAAGCAATTCGGCATCAAACCGATGAGCCATGGCTGTGTAAATATCGCATACAAAGATGCGGAGAAGCTCTATAAATTTCTTGACGTGGGTGATAAAGTAAAAGTTGTAGGAGAAACACCGAAAGGAAAGGTTAAAATTACTGCGGTTACTCCGTGACCCTGCCCGGAAGAGCTCTCAGGAGATTCTACCGGGTTGACAAGCCGGTTGAAGCGTGCTATATTATAGATAATAAAGCGCTTCAATCATGAAGTTGCTTTTTTGTTAGAAAAATTTATTTACATATATGCCTAGTGAAATAACAAAAGCCATCCAGACTTTGTGCGAAGAAAAAGCACTTTCTGTTGACGTTGTCATGGAAACAATTGAGGCCGCACTTGCCGCCGCTTATCGCAAAGATTTTGGCAATAAACAGCAAAATATTAAAGTGAAATTTGATCCGGAAACCGGCGACACTTTGGCTTGGGATGTCAAAACCGTGGTGGAAGATATCGACGCCGAAGTGCTGGAAAAAGCGCAGGAAGAATTGACTGCGCGCCGTGAAAAAGCCCGTGAAGAGGGGAGAGAAATGACAGAGGAAGAAGTGGCTGATTTGCCGCGTTTTAATCCAAAGACCGAAATGATGAAGTCTGAAGCAAAGGCTATAAATAAGAAAGCGAAAATTGGTGAAATTCTGGAAATTCCGCTGGAGATACAGCACGATTTTGGACGTATGGCCGCGCAGACAGCCAAGCAGGTGATTATTCAAAAAATTCGCGAGGCCGAGCGTAACATGGTTTATGGCTCTTATAAAGACCAGGAAGGGAAGATAATTATCGGCACGGTTCAGCGCGTAGAGGGGCGCAAGGTGCTTGTTGATTTAGGAAAAGTAACGGCTATAATGCCATCCGACCAACAAACCAGCCGTGAGTTTTATCGGCCGGGAAGTCGCATGAAATTTTTCGTAGCCGCTGTTAATATGACGGTGCGCGGTCCGGAAATAGTGCTTTCGAGAAACAGCACCGGCATGGTGGAAGAAATTTTTCATCAGGAAATTCCTGAAATCGGCGATGGTTCGATTCAGGTCAAAGGGATAGCGCGCGATGCCGGTTTCCGTTCCAAAGTGGCCGTTTATACCGAAGATAATTCCATTGATCCGATCGGCTCCTGTATCGGCCAGCGTGGCGGGCGTATTAACACTATAATTGAAGAACTTGGCGGTGAAAAAATTGATGTTATTAAATGGAATGAAGATCCGGCGGCCTATATTGGCAATGCATTGTCTCCGGCCAAGGTTCTGCGCGTGGAAATAAATAATGAATATAAGGAAGCGGAGGTTTATGTGGCCGCTGACCAGTTTTCGTTGGCCATTGGGCGAAATGGGCAGAATGTCCGGTTGGCTTCAACTTTAACCGGATGGAAAATTAAAGTAAAAGAAGAGGGTGGCACACAAGTTGTGTCCAGTGAAGAAATAGCCGAGGAAGTGCCGGTAGAAGGGGCGGTTGTCTCTGAAGCGCCGGCTGAAGAGAATCCGGTGGCGGAAGAGCCGAAAGCTGAAATTAAAGAATAATATTTATGTTTTCAACTCTATTTAATCAGATGTTGTATCAGCCGATTTTCAACTTGTTTGTTGGTTTATACAATATCCTTCCCGGACATGATGTTGGCGTGGTAATTATTATTATTACTATTTTGGTCCGCCTACTCGTTTATCCGCTCACTTCAAAATCAATCAAAGCACAAAAGTCCATTCAGGATTTACAGCCGAAAATTGACGCCATAAAAAAAGAATACGCGAGCGACCAGCAGAAACAAGCGATGATGCTTATGGCCGCGTACAAGGAAAATAAGGTGAATCCGTTTGCCTCGTGTTTACCGCTGCTTATTCAGTTGCCGATTTTGATTGCCTTGTATATGGTAATGCGCGACTCTTTAATGGCTGATAAATTTGCCACGGAGTTATACAGCTTTGTCAGCAATCCTGGCAAACTCAACCCAATATCGTTCGGATTTTTAGATATGGCAGCGACAAAAAATTATGCGCTGGCCATTCTTGCCGGTTTGGCTCAATTCTGGCAAGCCAAGGGCATGCTGGCTAAACAGCCGCCGAAAAATATGGGGCCGGGAGCCAAGGATGAGAATATGATGGCAATGATGAACAAGCAAATGCTGTATTTTATGCCTCTGATGACAGTATTAATCGGCGTTTCTCTTCCGGCCGGCTTAACCTTATATTGGCTTTTTAGCACCTTGCTTACTGTCGCTCAACAGTCGTATCTGTTGAAAAAAAGCAGCAGCAACACAACGGACACGCCGGATAAAAATAATGTTATCGAAGGACAGGTGGTTAATAAATAACCCATGTCTCCAATAAACGAATCAATTCGCAAAACTCTCGCTTACTTTGATTTGTTTGGCTATCCTCTTACAAAGGAGGAATTATTTGCTTATCTGTGGCAGCCGCCGAGGATCAGCTATGAGGAATTTATTCCATCAGTTCCTTTACAAGGTGAGGGTTGGGGCGGGGTCTGCAATGAAAAATTCGGCCACTATTTTTTTTCCGGACGCGAAGGAATAATTGAAAATCGCCGTCAGCGCCTGCTCATCAGCGAGTTAAAATTAAAAATTGCCGTCAGGGCGGCAAAAAAAATATGTGCAGTTCCTTTTTTGCGGGCAATTTTCGTTTGTAATTCGGTCGGCGCCGGTCTGGCGCGATCTGAGAGTGATATTGATTTTTTCATTATTGCGGCACCCGGCCGTATCTGGTTAGTGCGTTTTTTTTCTAATTTAATTCTGAAATTTTGGAGATTGCGCACGTATGGAAAAAAACGGAAGGATAAAATCTGTCTTTCTTTTTTTGTTGATGAAAAACATCTGAACCTTCAATCTCTCTGCGCGCTTAAAGATGATATTCATTTTATGTATTGGCTTCATCAGATGATACCGGTTTATGACCCAAAAAATATTTATCACAGTTTTCTTGATGCTAACCGCTGGACGGATGAATATTTACCGAATGTTAAGAGAATAAGCCGGTCCGTGTATTTGGGGCAGCTAAAAGAAGGAAAAATTGGCAACGCATGGCGGCGCATTTGGGAGGCGATGTGGGGCGGGGGGTATGGCAATATTTTAGAGAATCAGGCAAAGCAGTTTCAGCTGACGCGGCTTAAAATGACTCTCAAAGACACAGCAACAAGAAGCGACCGGTCGGTTGTTATTGAAGACGGGGTGCTGAAATTTCATGAAAACGACTCAAGAAAAGAGATATTTGATAAATGGAAATTGAGGGCTCAATATAGTGAAAATATATATGATTAAGCTGTCAAAAATCATAAATTTTTTAATATTGGCGTTTCTTTTTCTTCTGCCATGGCAAACGCGCTGGATATATTTCTCCGCCAAACTAAATGGTCTGCCTTGGGAGTACGGAACGCTAAGTTATTATGGCACGGAAATTTTGCTTTGGCTCATCGTTATTCTTACCGGCATTCGGATATTCGGAAATAGCAGTTTCATAAAAGAAATTTTTACCCGGGTTAATTTATCCCGCCGGTGGCCGGCTGTAATTCTTGGTATTGCCATTGCATTTTTTGCCGCGTATTTTTACGCGGTTTCTCCTGTAAGAGAAGTGAGTACTCAATTTATCAGCCGCCTGGTTGGCTCAATTTGTCTGATGATTTGTCTGGTGGCTTCAAATTTGAATTTCAAGCAAATGGGTTTGGCATTTTGGGGTGGAGGGGCGATACAGGGGATTATTGCCGTTGGTCAATTTTTGACACAGGAAATTTTTGCCAATAAGTGGCTTGGGCTGGCTTCGCACAAAGCCACTGACATCGGTGCCGCGGTGGTTCAGTCGGCTGATGAGCGCTGGTTAAGGGCATATGGATCTTTTGGCTGGCCGAATTCCTTGGGGATTTATTTGGCGGCAGTTTTTATTTTTGGCCTGATTCTTTTTACAAAAATTGATAAGAAATATCAGCCGTTTTTTCTTGGCGGGCAAATGATAATCGTCGCCGGTCTTTTATTTTCATTTTCCCGCGGTGCTTGGGTTGCGGCATTAGCCGGCCTGATTACCTGTCTTTTTATTGCTTGGGCGCGGAAAATTAAGCCTGCAATAAGCCCGGCATTAAAACAGATTATGTGTGGTGTGTTTATTGTAGCCGTAGTGGTTCTGATTTTTTTGCCTTTGTTTAATACGCGCACCGGCGCGGTTGGTTATTTGGAAAAATTATCTCTATGTGAGCGTCTGGCACAATATAATATTGCCGATACTGTAATTACGAATAATTTATGGCTTGGCGTTGGTCCGGGCTTATACACTTATTATCTTGCCGCGCACTTTCCGATTCTGTCATATGGCACTTATCAGCCGGTTCACAACATTTATTTTTTAGCCGTTGCAGAGTTGGGTGTATTAATGTTTTTGTGTTTTGCGGCCTTAGTAATCTGGTTTATAGTAAAAACTTGGGAAACCAGGCCAATATATATCGGTGTTATATCCGTTCTTTTGGTTGCCGGCTTGTTTGACCATTTTCTATGGTCTTTATATGCCGGTCAAGTGCTATTTTGGGCTATTTTTGGCCTTGGTTTAGCGAAAGAGGAAAGTACGGACGGCTCGCCGACGAAAGGTACTTGACATTTCGCCAAAATCAGCTAAAATGTTATCACAATTATCACTCAACATAAATGAGTGATAATTTTAACCTTAACTAGTTTATTCTATGAATATCAGACCATTGGGTGACCGCGTACTGGTCAAACCGACCAAGGAGGAAGAGATAACAGCATCCGGAATAGTTTTGCCGGATACTGTTGATAAGGAAAAAAAGGCCGAAGGTGAAATTGTTGCCGTTGGCAATGGAGATTATATTGCCAAGCTCGGTTTAAAAGTCGGGGATAAGATTTTGTACAAGAAGTGGGGAGGGGAAGAGGTAAAAACCGGTCGCGGTGCCGATGAACAGGAATATAAAATGTTATACGTTGGTAAAGAGGAAGATAAAAGCGATGTTGTCGCTATTATAGAATAGTAAATTATTATTATGGCAAAACAAATTCTCTACAGCGAAGACGCCCGCCACAAACTTTTGAAGGGTGTAAACATTTTGGCGAACGCGGTCAAAGTAACTTTGGGTCCGAAAGGACGTAATGTTGTTTTAGATAAAGGTTACGGAGCGCCGACCATTACCAAAGACGGTGTTACCGTGGCCAAAGAAATTGAAGTGGAAGATAAATTTGAAAACGCCGGTGTGGAACTGGTAAAAGAAGTGGCAAGTAAAACCAACGACGATGTCGGCGACGGAACCACCACCGCCACCGTGCTGGCACAATCAATTGTCACCGAAGGGATGAAAAATGTAACCGCCGGCGCTAATCCGGTCGCCCTCAAACGTGGCATTGATAAATGTGTGGAAGCGATTATTAAAGAAATCAAAGATAATATTGCCAAGCCTGTTGAAGAGAATGAAATCGCTAATGTGGCCGCCATTTCGGCCAATGATAAGGAGATCGGCAAGAAAATCGCTGATGCCATGAAAGAAGTGGGTAAAGACGGCGTGATTACCGTGGAAGAATCACAAACGTTTGGAATGGAAATTGAGACCGTGCAGGGTATGCGTTTTGACAAGGGCTATGTTTCGCATTATATGGTTACTAATGCCGAACGGATGGAAGCCGAATATGCCGACGCGCAAATTTTAATTACTGACAAAAAGATTTCATCCATTCATGATATTTTGCCGATTTTGGAAAAAATTGCCCAAAGCGGAAAAAAGGAATTGGTGGTGATTGCCGAAGATCTTGAAGGGGAGGCCTTGGCCACACTCGTGGTCAACAAGCTTCGTGGCACCTTTAATGTCCTGGCCGTCAAAGCGCCGGGCTTTGGTGATCGCAGAAAAGAAATGTTGGCTGATATCGCCATTCTTACCGGCGGCAAAGTAATCAGCGAAGATGTCGGCCGCAAATTGGACACTATTGAATTGGAAGATCTTGGCCGGGCGCATAAAGTAATCGCCACCAAGGAATTCACAACTATCGTGAAAGGTCAGGGTGATGAATCGGCTATAAAGGATCGTGTCGCTCAAATAAAAAGACAAATTGAGGAAACAAAATCCGATTTTGATAAAGAAAAATTGCAGGAACGATTGGCCAAACTGTCCGGCGGCGTAGCCATCATCAAAGTTGGTGCGGCTACTGAAACGGAAATGAAAGAAGTGAAACACCGCATTGAAGACGCGGTCGGCGCCACCAAAGCGGCGGTGGAAGAGGGTGTCGTGGCCGGCGGCGGCGTGGCTTTGCTTCGCGCCGTAAAAGCGCTGGATAATTTGAATCTGGAAGATGAAGAAAAAGTGGCTGTTAATATTTTGCGCCGGGCTTTGGAAGAGCCATTGCGCATGATTGCTCAAAATGCCGGCGTTGATGGAGCTGTTATTGTGGAAGAAGTAAAAAAGAATTCCGGAAATTACGGCTACAACGCCGCCACCGGAGTTTATGAAGATATGGTTAAAGCCGGCATTATTGATCCGGCCAAAGTAACCCGAAGCGCTTTGCAGAACGCCGCTTCCATTGCCGGAATGTTTCTCACAACCGAAGCGGTTATCACCGATATTCCGAAGAAGGAAGAACACGACCACGGCGCCGGAATGGGCGGCGGAATGCCGGGTGGAATGGGGGGCATGTATTAATAATATCAACGATTCGTCAGATATTTGTCTCAGACACGGGTCGACTCGCCTGTGGGCTCGTCGCCCTAACGCTCATCCCGATTTTGGCATCGGGATTCCGCGATTGTCCTCAACAAAAATCTGACGAATCACTTCTCGCTATCATCTTGCCCGCTTTGGGAGGGAATGAAGTGAAGGATCTAAAAGCGCGCCTTGCTGGGCGCGCTTTTAGCTGGTAGAATGTAAATACAATATTTATAATATGCTTGAATCAATTACCAGTTTTTTTTCCACTTTTCCGCCGGAAATTACCACAATACTTATGGCTATGACTCCGATCGGAGAATTGCGCCTGTCTTTACCAGTGGCGGTTTTAGCTTTTCATTTTCCGATTTGGAAAGCGGTATTGTTGTCGGTGGTGGGTAACGCGATTCCGGCAATGATAATCTTGCTGTTTGCCAAGCGCTTTCACGCGTATGTTGATAAAAAAACCGGCTTAGTTTCCAAGGGTTGGCTGAAAGCACTGCATCGCGCGCAAGAGAAGTTTGCCGGCGATTATCAGAAATATGGCTTAATCGGTCTGATGATATTTATCGGTATTCCGTTGCCCATGACCGGCGCCTGGACAGGCGCTTTGGCCGCTTTTGTTTTTGGCATTCCTTTTCGCAAGTCATGGCCGTATGTATTGGGTGGCATTGTTATTTCCGCGTTTTTAACTTTACTCGTTACGGTCGGCGCGGATAAAATATTTTGATGTGAAATTTAAATTAAAATCTAAGTATCAACCTGCAGGAGACCAGCCAAAAGCCATCGACCAATTGGTCGATGGCTTAAATAAAGGGTTTGATAAACAAACCCTGCTTGGCGTTACCGGTTCAGGCAAAACATTTACTATCGCCAATGTGATTGAGCAGGTTCAAATGCCGACTTTGGTGATTGCCCACAATAAAACCTTGGCCGCTCAGCTTTGTAATGAATTCCGCGAATTTTTTCCCGAGAACGCGGTGGAATATTTTGTTTCCTATTACGATTATTATCAGCCGGAAGCGTATTTACCGAACTCCGATACCTACATTGAAAAAGAAGCAATGATAAATGACGAGATCGACCGCCTACGCCATGCCTGCACTCAGGCCTTGTTAACCCGTCGGGATGTGATTATCGTGGCTTCGGTTTCCGCCATCTATGGCTTGGGCTCGCCCAAAGAGTACGAAAAAATTGTTTTGCATTTATCGGTGGGCGATACGCTTGATCGCCGGGCCATGCTTAAGCAATTAATCGAGATGCAATTTGAGCGGACGAATACGGATTTAACGCGCGGCTGTTTTCGCATGCGCGGCCAGGTGTTTGAAATAATGCCGGTTAATGAAGAAAAAATTTACCGCTTCGGCATTTCGGAGAAAATTGATTATATTGAAGCGATTGATCCGGTGACGCGTAAAGTTATTCGTTCACAGGAAGATTTATGGCTTTTCCCGTCCAAACATTATGTGGTTGGAGAATCGGTTAAGGAAAATGCTTTTAAAGAAATTCGCGGGGAATTAAAATTGCAGTTGGCCAAATTTGAGAAAGAAAAGAAGGTTTTGGAATACGAGCGCTTGAAACGGCGTACAAACTATGATTTAGAAATGATAAAAAATATCGGCTTCTGCAGTGGCATTGAAAATTATTCGCGTCATTTTGACGGCCGAAGTGCCGGCGAGCCGCCGTTCACTTTGCTGGATTATTTTTTGTATAGCACGGAAAAGACGGGGGAGAAGGGACAATTTTTAACCGTGATTGATGAATCGCACGTGACTGTGCCTCAAATCCGCGGGATGTACGCCGGTGATAAATCGCGCAAAGATGTTTTGGTTGAGCATGGATTCAGGCTGCCTTCGGCCCGTGATAACCGTCCGCTTGATTACGCCGAGTTTGAGGGTAAAACCGACAAAACAATATACATGTCGGCCACGCCGGATGAATATGAGATCCGGGTGAGCAATCAGGTCGCCGAACAAGTCGTCAGGCCAACCGGCCTAATCGATCCGGATGTAATTGTTCGTCCTGTTACTGGAAAAAAAGGCGGGCTTTCACAAATTGAAGATTTGTTAGTTCGCATTGATGAACGCATTAAAATGGGTGAGCGCGTTTTGGTGACTACGCTGACAAAAAAAATGGCCGAAGATTTATCCGAGTATTTGGAAAAAAAGAAATTAAAAGTAAAATATCTTCATAGTGGCATTGATACTATTGAACGCATTGAAATTATCACTGATTTGCGTTTAGGCAAAATTGACGTGATTGTCGGAGTAAATTTACTGCGTGAAGGTCTGGATATGCCGGAAGTTTCTCTCGTCGCAATTTTAGACGCGGATAAGGAAGGGTTTCTACGCAGTACCACTTCGCTTATCCAGACAATCGGCCGTGCCGCCAGAAATGTGAACGGCCAGGTTGTTTTGTATGCCGATGAATTAACCGGGTCAATTAAGCGCGCGCTTCATGAAACGGAACGCCGCCGGAAAATTCAATTGGCATATAACAAAGAACACGGCATTACACCGAAAACAATTGAAAAACATATCCGGAATATTCTGGAAGAGTTCGGAATAACTTCTAAGAAAAAAGACAACAGGAAAGAGAAGCGGGGACGGGAAATTCTAAAATTGGATACGCTGGGTGACGCACGGCCGACTGCGGAAATAATTTCAGATAAGGAAAAGCAAATGCGTGAAGCGGCAAAAAATTTAGAGTTTGAATTGGCAGCTATTTTGAGAGATGAGATTAGAGAGTTAAATAGGAAGCATTGACAAAGAGGTTAAATTCATATATTGTTCTATGACCCCCTAGTATCGCAAGATGCCGGGGAATTTGCGTATTCACCGTGTCATTGCGAGCGAAGCGAAGCAATCTTTTGGTTGTCCGGAGATCAGTGGGATTGCTTCGTCGGCTTTCAGCCTCCTCGCAATGACATATAAAAATTATGCAGGATAAAATAATTATCAAGGGTGCACGGGAGCATAATCTCAAGAATATTAATCTTGAGATTCCCCGCAACAAAATGATTGTGTTCACAGGACTGTCCGGATCGGGCAAGTCCTCTTTGGCTTTTGATACGATTTTTGCCGAAGGTCAGCGCCGGTACGTGGAATCGCTCTCGGCATACGCCCGTCAATTTTTGGGTGGTATGCAAAAACCGGATGTTGACGAGATCGAAGGGCTGTCTCCGGCCATTTCCATTGACCAAAAAGCTCACAGCGCCAACCCTCGTTCCACTGTGGCCACAATAACGGAAATATATGACTATATGCGCGTCTTGTTTGCCAGAGTCGGCACACCGTTTTGCCCGATTTGCGGTCATAAAATCGAGCGGATGACAGTTGATGAAATTAAAGAACAGATTGTTGATCACGTTGAGTCGCTTGTCATTGCGAGGAGTCTCGAAGGGGCGACGAAGCAATCTCTTGGCAAAACAAAAAAAGTTGGCAATTCTGAAAGCGATGGGATTGCTTCGGTCGTTATGCTCCCTCGCAATGACACAATCAAAGAACTCATTGTTCTTTCTCCGGTCGTTCGCGGCCGAAAAGGGGAGTACCATCAAATGCTTTATGATTTGTATAATTCCGGTTTTACCGAAGTGCGTGTTGACGGGAAATTTAGAAGCTTACGTGAGCAGTTGGTTCTATCCCGCCATAGCAAGCACACGATTGAAGTTGTTATTGATAGAATATTATTTTCCGAAGCAAACGCATTAAAAAATGACAAAGAAGTTGCTCGCCGGCTTTCCGAAGCCGTTGAATCAGCTGTAGATTTGAGCAACGGTTTAATATCGGTGATTTACCCGGACAATGAAGAACAGATTTTTTCAACAGAATATTCCTGTCCTAACGACGGATTTAGTTTTCCGGAAATTGAGCCGCGGCTTTTTAGTTTTAACAGCCCTTATGGATATTGTGAAGCCTGCACCGGTTTGGGTACCAAGGAATTATTCAGTGAAGAAATCTGCCCAAAATGCCAGGGTAAGCGATTGAACGATAACGCCATGAGCGTGCGCGTCTACAATAAAAATATTTGGGAAATAGCGTCCATGACTATTTCTGAAGCGCGTGAATTTTTTGGACATTTAGAAAATAATTTGGGAAAAAAGGAAAAAGAAATTTCCGGAGCGGTGGTGCGAGAAATTAACAACCGCTTGGATTTTATGTTTAATGTCGGTTTGCATTATCTTACTTTAGAGCGCCGCGCCGGCACATTGTCCGGTGGAGAAGCCCAGCGCATTCGCTTGGCCTCGCAGGTTGGCACGCGTTTGGTCGGAGCATTGTATGTCCTGGATGAGCCCACCATTGGTCTTCATCAAAAAGACAATGAACAGCTGGTAAAAACCTTACGTAATCTTTGCGATATCGGTAATACGATTATCGTGGTTGAACATGATGAAGATACTATTTTGACGAGCGATTGGGTGGTAGATATCGGGCCGGGCGCGGGCAAGCACGGCGGCGAAATTGTTTACTCCGGACCATTGTCCGGTATTCTGACGCCGGATTTAAAAAATAAAGAACATAATTATCAGGGAGATCCGATAAAGTCGCTCACCGGACAATATCTGCGCGGCGAGAAAAAAATTGACATGCCTGATAAGCGCCGTAAAGTGGACGGCTCCACGCCGAAACTGAAAGTCAAAGGCGCGACGGAACATAACATCAGGAATATTGATGTGGAAGTTCCTCTGCGTCGTTTTGTATGTCTGACCGGAGTTTCCGGTTCTGGCAAATCAACATTGATGCATGATATTATCCAGCGCAATTTGCAAAATCGTTTTTTTCGGATGAATAAACCGGCCGGGAAAGTAAAATCAATCACCGGCAGCGAATATCTTGACGGCGTGATTACCATTGATCAGAGTCCTATTGGCCGTACTCCGCGTTCCAACCCGGCCACGTACACAAAGGCATTTGATCACATTCGCGAACTTTTTTCCGCCACAGCGGAAGCGCGCATGCGCGGCTACGGGCCGGGCAGATTCAGTTTCAATGTACCCGGCGGTCGCTGTGAAAATTGCGAGGGCCGGGGGAACCTGGAGATTGAAATGCATTTTTTGCCCAGCGTGGAGATCGTTTGTGATGTTTGTAAAGGCAAACGGTTTAATCAGGAAACTCTGGCCGTACATTATAAAGGAAAAAATGTTTTCGATGTTTTAAGCATGACCGTGTCCGAGGCGGAGGTGTTTTTTAAGGATATTCCGCAAATAAATGACAAGTTAAAAATGCTGAACGAAGTCGGTCTTGATTATCTCACACTTGGCCAGTCGGCCACCACGCTGTCCGGCGGCGAAGCCCAGCGAATTAAACTATCCAAAGAGCTTTCCAAGTATGGCCACACCAGAACATTATATTTGCTAGACGAGCCGACCACCGGCTTGCATTATGATGACGTGAGAAAATTACTTGATGTTCTGCAGCGTCTTGTTTCCCAAGGAAACACTATTATCGTAATTGAGCATAACTTGGATGTGATTAAGAATGCAGATTGGGTAATTGATCTCGGTCCGGAAGGCGGTGATAAGGGCGGACAAGTGGTGGCAACAGGCACGCCCGAGGAATTGGCCAGAAAATCCTCAACCAGCCATACCGGTTTTTACTTGCGCCGGATATTAAAGTAAAATGAAAAAAGAGGCATTGAAGCCTCTTAAGGAAGGATCTTTGGCGGGTTAATGAGCGGAGTGTGGGAGAGAAACCGTAACTTTCACAATTCCGGTTTTTCGGTCGGTCACTTTGAACGCGGTATAACCGTGCTCGCGGAGACCCGCGATCACTTCATTAGCGATTGCGTCCTCGCTTCCGGGTGTAATGATTCGCCCGTGAAAGAGGTCGGCGATAAGGCCGTTCAAACCCGGGCGTCGCGAGGCCATAACATTCTTGTAGATCTTGACCACTTCTTCTTTTTTCCCATTTTTTTCAGCGCGATGCAAGCGGTAAAACGCGTCGCGAAGCTGCTGTGCAACAATCTCGTCGTGATCGTTTTTGCCTGTCATGTTTTCCTCCTCTTTGTCCGCTTGTCATTATGCCAAAAATTATGAATTTGTCAAGAGCGCACATAACCGATAGCCAAACATTGAAAAAAATTCCGGATAAGCCAGGGGTGTATTTGTTTTACACAAAAAAAAGTGAATTGATCTATGTGGGAAAAGCAACATCATTAAAAAGCCGTGTCAAAAGCTATTTTTCCGGTTTACGAAGCCCACGGCCGATTGAGATGATGATACACGAGGTTTTTTCAGTAAAATATAATGTAACCGACTCAGTTTTGGAGGCGATAATATTGGAAGGAAATCTGATAAAAAAATTTCGCCCTAAATATAATGTAATGTGGAAAGATGATAAGAGTTGGAATTACATTGTCATTGATAAAGATGAATATCCAAAAGTGGCGACATTGCGCGAAAGAGAACTGCACCAAATAAAAAATGATCAGTTAAAAAAACAATACAGTCATATTTTCGGCCCATACCCCGGGCTAAACGCCAAAGCGGCGATGAAAATTCTGCGTCGGATGTTTAACCTTTCTTTTTGCCGGCCGCGAGCCAAGCGGGCCTGCTTATATCGTGAGATGAAAGAATGTCTCGGAGTTTGTACCGGCGAAATTTCCGCCTCTGATTACAGAAAAAAAGTAATTTTGCCGCTGGTGACTTTTTTAAACGGAGAGAAGAGCAGGTTGATTAAAAAGATTGCCCGTGAGATGGACACTGCTTCAAAGCGTGAAAATTATGAGGAGGCGGCGCGTTTACGCGACCAACTTAAAGCTTTGAAGCGCATCCGGGATATTGCTCTTATCAACGATGCTTTTGTAAAAGAAGAATTCACCCGCTTCAAACATGCAATACGAATTGAAGGGTATGATATTTCCAACTTTGGCGCGAGCGGCAAAGTTGGAAGTATGGTTGTGTTTGACGAACAAGGTCCGGTTAAAAACGAATACCGAAAATTCAATATTTATTCGGTTGTCGGCCAGAGTGATGTTGACTGTTTGGGTGAAGTGTTTGAGAGGCGTTTAAAACACGCTGAATGGCCGTTACCGGCTATTTTTTTGGTTGACGGCGGCCTTCCGCAAGTTAACCGTGCGCACAGGTTAGTTAAGATCCGCGGGCTAAGTGTGCCGGTAGTCGGGATCGCCAAAGGACCAAAAAGAAAAAAAACGGAGTTTATCTTTGAGTCAAAAAATCCAGCCATTAGCGACTGGATTTCCAGAAATAAAAATTTGTTAATCCGCGTCCGTGACGAGGCGCACCGTTTTGCCATTTCGTTTCAGCGCAAAAAACGGCGGCTGAACAGCTAATTTGCTTTTAACATTTTTTCTTTGATCCTTTTCGTCATTAAGTCGTTTTCCCAATCGCTATTGTCCGGCACATCACGGCAATCATCAAACGCTTTTTCGACTACGTCTTTCAGCTTGTCAATTTTTTCGAGGTAGGCGCTATCCTTTTCATTATCCGGATCCAGTTCATGGATATAGCCGTTAATTTGCATGTATATTTGGTTTACCATCAGGCGCTTAATCGGGTGATTTTTAAACTTATTTTTAATCGCCTGCAACTCCGCGCTTCTTTGTGGTTTAGTATGGCGGAGTTCCGGAGTTGTATTCGCCTCAGAATTTTTTCTGAATGCTTCTTTGAGCTGTGAAAAAAACAAGATAAATTCTTTTGCATGTTTGCTTTCTAAAGCAATGATTATTGGAACAATTTCCATGAATCCGGTCAGAACCGGGACCGGGGTCTCTTCTTCATCTTGGTCTTCTTTTGCTTCTTCTTTTTTTGTTGAAATGAAGTTATCCAAATGGGCCCTCTCTTGGCGGTTTCGAATCTTTCCAAGATTTCGATCGAGTTTATCATGCAGCTTATCTTTGTTCGTTGTAATATCAAAACCGAAGCCGACTACCACCGGATCCCACCTGGCCTCATCTTCATCGCTAAATTCCGCGGATTCGTCGTAAATTTCGCCGTAAGCGTCGGTGTTATTGCAAAAGTCATCATATTTACTCGTCTTTGACCCGTGTACATTGTCGCCAAGGCAGCTATATTGTTCAATCATTTCAAGAATCGCGACTTCAACGGCATCGCTTATTTCCTTAACCTCCTTTTCAAACGGCGAGGTCGTTTGTTTCCATTTTTCTTCTAATTCAGCGGCTTTTGCCATGCGGGCTTGTAATTGTTCCCTCTCCGCTTTTGGGTCAATAATCATCTTGGCGGTCTTATCTGTCCGGGATATATTTTTACCCAAATTTATATATCTGAAAAATTCATTCATGTCCGGTTGCACGAACTTGCTTTTTGAATTTATTTCGCGCGCTATTTTTAACGCGACTCCGTGTTCAATTTCACCGTCGTTTTCGACGTCGCCTCTGCCTGTTTCAAATTTGCGCATATGTATAATTTTTTATAGTGTATATTACCTGGATAATAGCACATTTTAGCCGTTTTGTCCATTGGGAGTCAGAGATAATGGCGGTTGTCGCAGTATTTTGTTTGGCGAAAAAAATAGCCCCCAGGGGATGGGGGCAAGAAAAGGGCAGGACGCCCGGGCGGGTCGGTTTTTCACCGATGAAGGTTTGTATCACCGGCTGAAAACCGATGACCCAAGTATGGGCGTAAATGGTTGGCTGGTCAATAGAGGGGGCCGTCTTCATATGCCGAAGGATCTTCCTCTTGCCATTCTTCCCAGTTGGCATCCGGAGTCTCATCGTCGAGACATATATCGTTATCGTCCTGATATTCCGGGTCTCTTCCCTCATACTCGTCGTCCTCATTGTCCTCAGCATCATCGTCATGTTCGTCGAATAGATTGGTGAGATTCCTTGGTCCGGATTTACTCCGATTTTTGCTCATGGTTCTCCCCTTTGTTTTGGCGCGCATGGCGCATTCCTTGCTGTTGAAAGTGCGGATAAAAATGTTTATACCATGATGGTACATTTTCGTCAATCAAGCTTGGCGAAGTAAACTTTTGACCGTCTTGGAACGGTACTTGAAAAAACTGCCAAATTTGATATAATTTAAGCAATAATATTCATATAAATATGACCAAATATATATACGGTATTTTAATTACGGGCGCCATAATTGTTGGCGTTTTTTATTTTTTTGATAAACAAAAGGCACCATCCGGCCAAATATCCAATAATAATGAACAGCCGGCACAAAATTCTAATGAGGATGAGAATATTTTAACCGATCAGTCGGCGGTTCGGCCTTGGGTGGAAGTAGTGAGTGAAAAAGTTAGTGTTCAGACCGAAGAGGGTTGGCAGGATTTGCAGACTGGTGATGAGATTCCGGATGGCGCCACAATTTCCACCGACTTAAATGGTCTGGCGAATATTCACATGCCGGACGGCTCATCAATTCAGCTTGATTCGAATTCTGAAATCACCCTGGAGCAGGCCGATTATGCCGATGACAGCGATACGTTGAAAGTTAAAATTCGGCTTACGGCCGGCCGAGTTTGGTCAAAAATAATGGAACTCGCTACTACTGATTCGTATTGGGAAGTAAAAACGAGCAATGCGGTGGCCTCTGTGCGAGGCACGGCTTTTGGTATGGAATATGACGACGAAGAAACGCAAATTATCGGTTCCGAAAACACCGTTGAAGTGGATGCATTGGACCCTTCAACCGGCCAGTCGCTCGGCCGCGCGCCGGTAACTGCCAGAAAAATTTTAGCCATTAAAAAGCAGACATTATCAGATTTGCGGGCGAGGCGGGCTGTGTTGGCCGGAGTGGTGCGCGAAATTGGAGAGGATGTTGAATCGCGCCCCTGGGTTAAGAGAGCGATTATTTCAGACCAGTTGCTAAATAAAAAAATTGATGCCTTGCGTGAAAAAGGCATTGAGAATATCGAAATAAAAAGAACGATCCGTCGGGAGTTGTTGGAGCGACGGCGACAGATACTGCTTAAACTGCGTGAGTCGGGTATATTACCGCGCGCGATTAAGCCGCTATTAATTAATAGCAATATTACCGGGACAGGTGACAATAAGCTGCTCGTCGCACCCCAGTCAACTTCTTCCGATTATTCCGATACTTCAACCGCAACAACTGCAACTTTAACCCCCGCAATAAAACCGGCGGCACTGATTATCAAACCCGTTACCACCACGATCATTTCTCCGAATATTTTACAGAAATAAATTATGCGAGCCAAATATTTTTACGCTCCAATTGGCCTGGTTGTCGGTCTGTTGTCGGCCTGGCTGTTTTGGCTTGGAATTTTTTCCGGTCCGGAAAATTTCTTTGAGGACTTGTTGTTTTCGCATAAACCTATCGACAGCCGACTAGTGATACTGGCAATAGATAATGAATCACTACAAAAAATCGGCCAATGGCCGTGGCCGCGCAGCGTCTTTGCCGAGGCGTTGAAGAAAATCAATGAAGCTCCGCCGCGTGCCCTGGGCTTTGATATATTATTTGCCGAACCGTCGCGCTATGGAGAAAGAGATGATGCAACGCTGGGTGAGCAGTTGGCTAAAATTGATTTTCCGGTAATTTTGCCGGTTGAGGCGAATAATCTGTTTTTATCAAAGGAAGATTTGCCGATGGCTGATTTTTTTGTTGAACCGCTGGCCGTACTTTTGGGTGCTCCGCGCGTATCGCTTGGCCAGGTAAATATCGTTGTGGATAAAGACGGGGTGGCCCGCAAATTTCCGCTTGAAGTGCGCGGCCGTCAAAGCGGAAAAATATACAAATCGATCGCCTATGAGACAGCGGCGCAAAGCGGCTCGGACATTCCGCAGGCCGCTACATTAAAATTAGTTAATAGAATCGTTTATGCCGCTCCGGCCGGATCGGTTCGGCTGATTCCATTTTGGCGGCTTTTAGAAGAGGGGGCCGGTGATTTACTAAAAGATAAAATTGTATTTCTTGGGGTAACAGCGCCTGATTTACATGATACCAGGATAGTGCCTTTCGGGCGGGAAAATGATATGGCAGGAGTGGAACTGCAGGCCAATGTTGCCAACATGCTGCTGCAGGGATACCGAATTACTCAGATACCGAAAGCGTATAATGCTCTGTGGATAATAATTGCCGCTCTTCTGCCGGCTTTGTTTTTCGGTTTTTTTCGGCGTTTGCGTTGGGCAGTAGCGGCCAGTTGTTTGCTTGGCTTTGCTCAGGTTTTGGCAGTGATATATCTTTTTCAAAAAGGTTTGGCCGCAAACATAGTTCACTTAACACTGGCATGGATATTATCGGTTATTGCCTTATTCGGTTATCGTTATTTTGTCGGTGAGAAAGAAAAACATCAGCTTAAAGATATTTTTTCCCGCTATGTTTCCAAAGAGGTGGTGAAAGAAATAATGGACGATCCTTCAAAAGTGCGTTTGGGCGGAGAAGAAAAAGAAATAACGGTTTTCTTTTCCGATATCCGGAGTTTTACCACACTTTCGGAAAAAACTCCGCCGGTCAAATTAGTAGCGTTGTTGAACCGATATTTTACTTCTATGACCGAACAGGTGCTTGAGCATAAAGGCGTATTGGATAAGTATATCGGCGACGCGATTATGGCTTTTTGGGGAGCGCCGATTGATGATCCCGATCAGGTTGACCATGCTTTGCAGGCATCCGTAGCCATGCTTAAAAAATTGGAAAAATTGAACGGGGAATTTGTCAAAGAAGGCAAAGACCCTATCAATATTGGCATTGGCGTGTATACCGGTCCGGCTGTGGTGGGGAATATGGGCTCTGAACTGCGGTTCAACTATACGGCCATGGGCGATACGGTTAATGTGGCATCCCGCCTTGAAGGGTTGAACAAAGAATTTAAAACGAAAATTATTGTCGGCGAAATCGTAAAAAATAGGGCGACTGGAAATTATAACTGGCGCTCTCTTGGCAGTGTGCAGGTGAAGGGCCGGGCTGAGCCGGTTAATATATTTACCATCGATTTTTAACGGTTGGTAATGGCCGGATGGAGTGATATAATAAATTCAATAATCATTATTATGACACAAGAAATTAAATTAAATGAGGACCAGCAGGCGGCGGTGGAAAATGGCAAGAAGATCGGTTTTCTTATTGCCGCTCTGAATTTACCGATAGAGGAAAAAGAGCAAATGCTTAAGCTTTTGCCGGATATGACGTTGGAGCAGCTGAACGTTTTATCAGCGGCGCTGGAAAAAAATTTCTTGGCGCAAGCCGGAAAGCAGGCGGATATTGCGTTAAGACAGGGTCTGGAAGGTGCGAAGGAGGAATATCGCGGCGATATGTTATCGGCGCAAAGCAAGGCTGCCGCCGATTTGGCCGAGTTGGAAAAAAAGATTACGGAATAAACAAAAATTTTTATGGAGGAAAAAATTTTTAGTTATGAAGAACGTCTGAAGCGACTCCGAGATATGCTGATAAAAGTGGATGAGGAAGCTTCGGAGCTCTCGCGCGAGGGATCTGACATCCGCCGCGACATCTCGCGTTTTTTGGATAAGGCCAAACTGCAAAATGTTTCAAAACTAATTGAAAATATTAAATAAATTTAATATGGTCCGCAAACGTGGCAGAGAACATAAATTTACCGGCACCGGTCAGGGGGGCAACCCATCGGATGATGCCGGAGATTCGATAAATTTGGCGGATGAATTGTTGAGATTGGACCCGAGCAGCGGCGAGACGGCCGGCAAAGAAGCGGAAGTTTTGTCCCGCGAGGCGAAGGCTTCGGCTGGTGAGATGGCAAAACAGGTTGATGAATATTTGCGGTTGATTCAGGATAAAAAGCTTAATGAGTTGGCGGGCCAGATGCAATCCCTGGATCGTTTATCTCAGGAAATGCGCCTGATCGGAGATGCTGACATTGCGACACAGGGCTTCCAAGACAGAATAGGTGAATGGAAGGCGCAAATGCGCGGGGTGTCGGAAAGTTTTAATCGGATCAAGGAAGAAGTTAAAAAGGCGCTTGAGGAAGCGCCGGTTATACCTGAAGCGAAAGATACGGGAAAGAAAAATGAAGTGCTGGAAATATCCAAAGGAGATCTGCAAAGCATAGTTGATTATTACTCGCAGGACTTGCTATCCGACAGACAGGAAGCTATTGGAGACGCTGATCTGGGCGTGCTGTCGCGGATTCTTAGCGGTGAAAAATTATCAAGCGAAGAAAGAGAGCAGAAGGCGGTAAAAGATGTCTTGTTTAAACTTAGGCAGCATTTTCAAGTTGCCGAGTTATTATGGGACAGATCAGATAAAAAAAAGATATGGGGGCCGCGGCATGAGAAGCTAAAAAAATTGGAGCACATATTTTCGACGCGAGCTGAAAAAGTAAAAATTGTTGAGTTGCCGGAGCCATCTGCGACAAGAGAGCCTTCACTTCCTGATGTTGTGCCAGAAAAAGACAGGGCAGAGAAGGGCGAATTAAAAACGATGCGCCCGCTAAAGACGGGTGATGTTTTGGTAGAAAAAAACGGCAAAATTACCCATGAAGTAATGGAAGTGTACAACGCTGATGTGGGCGGGAAAAATTTTAAACAATATAAGGTGTTAACCAGAGCCAATAGTAAAGCCGCTGAGCAGGTGCTGTCAGAAAAAGATTTAGCCGGACTTAAAATAATACGGACTCCACGGCGGAAGGCGGATGCAGAACCGTCGGCGAAATTGATCGTTGAACCGGTAGATGATAAAGCGGAAGCGGCCGGGGAGATGGAAATTAAAGTGGGGCAAAAGCTTAGGGTAAAAAGAACTTCAGGTGAAATGGAAGATGGGTGGGAGGTAGTTGTTATAACCGGCAATACAGCCAATGTCAGGAAAAAACTCGAAGGTACTAAGAAGGAAAAATTTATAATAAAAACAAATATCCCATTTGAATCACTTAGGGAGTGGAATGCGTCTGATGAAAAAATAAAAACGAAGAAGGACAAAAAAGGAAAGGAGAAGGCCGAGGGCGAAGAAAGTGAAGAAGGCGAAAAGAAGGAAAACAAAGAAGAGGTGGAAACAAATGAGAATATAAAGAAGGAGTTTGCTGAAAAGGCGGAGCTCATGATTGCTGAATATACTAAAAAAATTGAGTTAGTAAAGGATAAATATCCAAAGTTTTATGCCGAGTTTTTTCCGAATGTGAAGCGAATGGAAGAAACTTTGGTAAAAGAACTTCAGGAAGTTGAAGCTAAGATGCAGGGTGCGACCGGAGGAAAGAAAAAATCTTCCGGTAACAAGATGAGTATTAAAGGTTTTCTGTCGGAATCCGAGGGAATATTTGAATATCAAAAATTTGTAATGGAGACAGCGCTTCAGTGGCTTTTAACTGATCCGGAAGCTACACGCTGGATTGTAAAAGAAAGAGCGAGGGTGGCTCCGGAAGAACCGGTAACGCCGGGCGTTGAGCCGGCTGAGGTGCAACTGCCCACGGAATCTTTGCCGATGGCCGTAGAATCACCCGCGGCGCCCGCAGAAGAACCGGTAAAAAAATCGTGGTGGCAAAGGGCTAAAGAAAAAATTGGTTTTGTGGCCAACAAAGAAACCGGCAAAGTGGCGGCTGATGTGGCGTATAAAACAGTGACTTCTGTATTCGGCGTGAAAACCGCCACTGACTTGGTTGGCGCGTTAGCGGGTGTATTTAAAAGTGAACTAGGTTTTGGCGACATTCACAAGCATCGCGTTAGCGCCAGTGAGATGAAGGGAGAAAAAGCACTGATGAAAGAGTACCTGAAAGATGTTTTTGAGGGAGGAGAAAAAATTGAGGAAAAAATGAATGCCTTGCGTGCGAATATTGAAAGTGCGACGCATATCGCAAAAAAAGACAGAGAGGCGCTGTTAAATAATTTGCAGCGTATTGCTTCAGAATATACTTCGGCCACTGAAGAGGCCGCGAAAGAACGGGATAAAAAAGTGGAGTCGCTCCTTAAGATTTACATGAAAAACAAAGTTTCCGGCATGACTTTGGCTAAGGACTTGTTAAATACCGCGCTAACCGCCACTGGAATGTCCATGGTTCGCGGTGCGGTCTACGCGTCTATGTCTGTCGGTGAGCGCTTGTTGAAATCGGAAAGAGAATTTGAAATGAAAAAAGCCGGGCGCACCGGTGAAGAAGAGAAAGCGGCTGAATCAAAAGCCGGGTTTGTCTTAAAAGATTTGACAGTCAACGCGGCTGTGGAAACAGCCCGCAGTTTGGTGTTCATGGGCGCGAAAAAAGAAACCAAAGGGGCGGGCAGAGTTATTGATTTTATGCGGGCCGCAGGTACTGTAGCCCGAGGTTTTGGTATATATGGCTTGGCGCTCACCGACTCAATGTCGCCGGCTGAAACGCTTGAGGCGTTTATGAGCAAGGTTGGGGAGCAAGGAATAACCTGCACCATAAAAGATGATTTTATTGTAAATGCTGAACGGGCAATCCAGTTATACGCGCATCCGATTGACACGATTTCAAGCCGTTTTGGAGATAAGGCGCCAGCGGGTGAACACGCGGCCCTACCGTCCGAGACAGCAGGGCATGGAATGTCTCCGGAAATGGCTATTTTGCAAAAATATCATTTGGAATCAGTTGAAATGGATCCTGACCAATTGAATCAGGCGGTGATTAAACTTGGACAGCTTGAAAAATCCGGTGTTAGTTTAATGGCCTTGCAACAGTTGGCTGAAGGCGGCATTACGCCGGAAGAAATGTCAGCTATGGATAATGTTTTGGCTCTGGCAAACGGACGACCGGAAGTAATGGCGGAATTTTCTCAGGCCATCATGGCCGGCCATTCGCCGCAGGAAATATTTGAATCAACGCAAGTCCATAAAGGAGATGGCCTTGAGAGAGTATTACAAAGACAATTAAAAATGAATCCGGAGGCTCTCGGCTTCAAAGGTGATCTGAATGACCAGCAAGCGATTCAGCGCTGGGCCGGCCACGAGGCAAGCGTGATCGCCCAAAAGCAGGGCTTGGCAGACAAATATTTTGTGTTTCATGAAGATCGTCCGCAATTTCTTGTGTTGCACAAAGATGGCAGTGTTGACGTGGGAGGCAGATTGTATCAGGAGATTCCCAAACCGCCTGCGGAATTGGCCGGGGAAACAACTGTTGAAACCGGAGACAAGGTTAATCCTGTGCAGGAGCTGATAGACGCGAAAACGGGACAGCCGGTTTATATGACCGACGCTGAACGGTCGGAATATGACAGGTTGGTGCGCAATGAGGATTATGACAATGCCATGGCATACATGTTGCATGCCAAGGAGCATGGGCCGGTCTATGAATTGTCTGATGGCCGTGAAATTCACCGTTCTGGTGTGACGGAATGGGTTGGCGGGAAGCCGGAGATAGTGGTTACCGGAGATGTTAGGATCGGGTTTACGGAGGATGAGACGGGGTTAAGGTCGAATACATTGAATGTAACTGAAAATACAAACCGGCTATATGAAAACTTTAGTGTTAATCTGGCGCATAATGGTATGGTACAGGAAGGTTTTACCCCGGCTTATGTTGATGAAGGTTGGGGTACAAGAGCGGATGAATGGGTTATGAAAAACGAATTGATCCGAGCGACACAATTTTATGAAGCGCTTAATCAGACCAGCGATCCCGCCGAACGCCAGGCTCTTTTAGATAGCTTACATAGATCGATTCTTGACGCCAGCGCTTCTGCCGGAGTACACCCGGACCAGATGTTTAATAAAGAATTTTTGGATAAGGTTCATTATGGCGAAGAGGCGCCTGTTAGGGGTTCAGACGCGTCAATCACGGAAACAGGGGAATCGCGCAGGGCCGCAACTTATGAAGAAATAGTTCGAAGAGCGCAAGAAGAAGTGGCGAGCACAGAGGAAACAGCGCCAAGCGGCCGTACAACCGCCGATGTTGAACAGTCGTCCGATGAAATGTTTGATGATTTAGACCGCACCACTACCGGTTTTAATAGATTTTTTGACAAGGGTGCTAATTTTCACGAGCGGATGACAGTTTTACGTGAAACGCTTAAGCCGGGTGAGCGCACATATTTCAATAATGTCGAATATCTTTATGATGGCGGTAAAGTTCATTACAAAATGGGCAGTATTGTCGGAATTTTGGATACTCCGCAGGAAGCCAACGCACTGGCTGATATGGATTATTTGTACAGGATGAAATCGATGGAAATGCAGAATAGCGACAGCGAGGCGGCTAAGGATTTTACGCGGGCGATGGATGTATTGAGAGGCGGTTCGGACAGTTGAAATTCCTAGCGTGCGGAAGACGGTTGTAACATTTTACCGGCGTTAAGCATTATATTAATATATTCACTAATTAATCGCATATGCTTCAAAGAGAAGTCGGGACGAAAATCGGTTTCGCCATTTTAGCTGTGATTTTTGTTATTTGCGGCGGAATTCTCGTTTTTGCCGCCACGCGCGGCGATCTTAAAGTAGTGCTGGAAAATTCCATTATTGGAAAAAAAATCGGCGCGGAAAAATTATCAGGCGTTGTAGCTGAAGTTAAGAAGTTCGCTTCAGCCGATGAATTTAAGAAATATCTTGCTGAGCACGCGCAACAATCCAATAATTACGGTTTTGGCATAGGCGGCGGTGAAATGCGCACGATGGTGGCGCAAGATAGCGCCATGGGACTGGCTCAACCGGTAGGTATTGGTATGGCGGAGAAAGGTTCAGAAACGGCGACGGCGCCATCGGCCGGACGAGTTTCTGAAACCAATGTGCAGGTGGCCGGCATTGATGAGCCGGATATCGTAAAAACCGACGGCAAAGAAATTTATTTTTCACGGTTCGGCGGATATTATCCGTATATGCGCGCCGTGCCGATGAATGGCGCAGCGGAAAAAATGATTGCCCCGCCATACTACAACCAGGGAGAAACAAAGTTGATCGCCGCTTTTCCGCCTGAATCAATGAAGGAAGATTCAAAGCTGGATAAGAGTGGCGACCTGTTGCTCGACGGCAATATTATGATGGTTTTCGCGAGTGACAATAAAATATATGCTTATGATGTGAAGGACAAGGCCAACCCAAAAGAATTGTGGACCGCTAAACTTGGCGACCGCGAAAATTTAGTTGGCGCCCGCTTGATGAACAGTAAAATATATCTGACAACACAAAGCGGAGTTGATTACGGTAAGCCGTGCCCGATAGTGCCTTTAACCGTCGGCAAAGATGAGGTGAGCATCTCTTGTACTGATATTTATTATCCAACTTCAGCATCCGGCGCCGATGTTACCTATGATTTCGTAGTGATGGACACTTTGACCGGTGCGGTGGAGAAAAAAACGGCTTTTGTCGGTTCATCCGGACAAACCGTTTTTTATATGTCTGAAAATGCCATCTATTTGACCTTCCAAACGGAAGTTGATTCGGTAAAAGTAGCTTATGATTTCTTTTCCGAAAATAAGGATCTGGTGCCGGATTGGGTAATAGAACGCCTGAATAAAGTGAAAGGGTATGACTTAAGCATGAACGCGAAACAGACGGAATTGCAATCCATATTACAGCAATATACCAACTCGTTGAATAATGACGACATGCTTAAAATGCAAAATGAAATGTCCAACCGGATGGACAAATTTTATCTGAATCATCGGCGTGATTTGGATATTACCGGCATAGTAAAAATTTCTTTGAACGACTTTAAAGCGATTGCCGGAGCGGTGCCGGGCCACCCTCTTAATCAATTCTCGCTTGATGAATACGACAAACATTTGCGCGTCGCCATGACTGTGGGTGATCGCTGGTGGGGAATGGGCGGATTCGGCGGTACGGGTAAAACAGTAAGCGATGTATATGTGCTCGATAATGATTTGAATATCGTCGGGTCGGTTAAAGATCTTGGTGAAACCGAGCGTATATATTCCGTGCGCTTTTTAGCAGACCGCGGATATGTGGTTACTTTCAGGGAAACTGATCCGTTTTACGTATTAGATCTGGCAAATCCGAAAAATCCTTTATTGAGAGGCGAGCTAAAAATTCCGGGGTTTTCTTCCTACCTGCATCCGCTTGGGGCTCATAAAGTTTTGGGTATTGGCCGTGAAGACGGAAAGGTAAAGCTGTCAATTTTTGACGCCACTTCTCCGGAAAATCCGAAAGAGCTCTCAAAATATATCCTGAGTGAATACTGGTCCGAGGCCATTAATAACCACCATGCCTTTCTCTTGGATGAAAAACATAAAGTATTTTTCATTCCCGGCGGACAGGGCGGGTATGTGTTCGGGTATGACAAAGATGAGTTGACGCTTAAAAAAGCTGTTAGCGAATCACAGGTGCAAAGAGCGATATATCTGGACGACTACATGTATCTGATTGGCAATGACAAGATTACGGTTTTGGACGAAAAGAGCTGGGAAAAAGTCAAAGAATTTGAGCTGAAGTAAGCGTTGGTGTAAAAGAATGCTATAATATAAAGGAGCGCTCGCAGGCGTTCCTTTATCAGTTCAAGATCCTGATAGAGGTGCTTGACAAAATTTCAATAATTATATAGTATATCGGCACTTATGTTTCCGGCAAAAAATGGTCGGCTATCCTGGCAGGAGGCCTTAAAATTCATCAATAAATGCCCGGTTTGCGGCGTTGAATACGTACCAGAGAAGGCAAGATTGTTCGCTCAAAACGAAAAAGCCAATCTGGTGCACATCTCGTGCAAATCATGCCACGGTAATTTTATCGCCATGGTTTTGGTCATGCAAGGCGGAATCAGTACTATTGGCATGGTGAGCGACCTGAATTTTGAAGATGCCAAGCGTTTACACGTTCTGCCGCCGGTTAATATCGACGAGCTAATTGAAGGAAGAAAGTATATCAATAACAATGATTTAATATTAAAGATTGTGTGATATGTATAAATTGTCTGCTACAAAACGGGAAATAAAAGGTGAAAAAGTCAGACGAGAAGGACTTTTGCCCGCTGTTATTTACGGAGCCGGTGGAGAGACCGTATCGCTTACGCTTGCCTATTCCGAATTTGTAAAATTATATGATGAAGCCGGCGAGTCAAGTTTGATTGATTTGGCTGTGGAAAATAAAGATGCCGGCAAGGTGTTGATTCATGAAGTGCAATTTGATCCGGTGAAGGGTCAGCCGATACATGTGGATTTACGCCGAATTGATATGAGTAAACCGATTACCGCGAACGTGGCATTGGTTTTTGTCGGTGAAGCCCCGGCCATTAAAGAGTTGGGCGGCACGTTAGTTAAAAATTTCGAGGAAGTGGAAGTGGAATGCTTGCCGAAAGATTTGGTAAATCATATTGATGTTGACTTGTCCGTGCTGGCCACATTTGATCTCTCAATCAAAGTGTCTGACTTGAAGATACCGTCAGGAATGACGATTATTGAACCGTCGACAGATGTTGTGGTGGTAAAAGCCCAGCCGGCCCTGACTGAAGAACAGATTAAAGCAATGGAAGAAGAATCAAGCGCTGCTGTTGATGTTACCAAAATTGAATCGGCTGTTTCCAAGAAGGAAAAGGAAGGGGAAGAGGGGGAAGCTGCCGCTGCTCCGGCTGTTGAAGAAAAAAAATAATATAAGCCAAAAAACACGGGAATGTTGCTTTCCGTGTTTTTGTTTTATATGATATGATTATACACATATGAAAAATCGCGATTTAATCCTGATGATTGCCGCCATTATCCTGTTTGCGGCGGTTATTTGTTTTGTTGTTTATATTATTTTTTTCAATGACCGCGGAGACAGCGGAAATTTTTCCGGCCAGGCCACATCAACCGCGAAAGAAAGCCCCTATAAAAGCCGTCTGACCGGACTGTCCGTGGAAAAAGAGGAATACGTATCGCCTAAAATTATCGGTATAATGATTGATAATAATCCGGAGGCATATCCGCAATCCGGCCTAAACGAGGCTGCAGTTGTCTATGAGGCGCCGGTAGAAGGCGGTATCAGCCGTTTTTTGGCAATCTATCCTGAATATGCCAATGTGGAAAAGGTAGGACCGGTGCGCAGCGCTCGTCCCTATTATATTGATTGGATTCAAGAGTATGGCACCGCGTTATATATGCATTGCGGCGGGTCGCAAGAAGGATTAACCGAAATAAAAGTGAGGGGAATTTTCGACGCTAATGAATTTTTCCGCGGTTCATATTATTGGCGTGAAAATTTACGAAGCGCGCCATACAACCTTTATACAAGCAGTGAAAAATGGCAGAAATATTTTATTGACTACGGCGAAGCGCAAGAATATCCTGACTGGCAAATGTGGAATTTTGGAGAAATTTCAACAGCAACCGATACGGAAAATATTTCCTCTTTCGACATTGAATATATCAAAAGATTTGCTGTCGGTTGGCAATATATTTCTGCGTCAGGAACGTATCAGAGAAAATTAAATGGCGAGACATTTTTAGATGATAAAAATGTTCCTATTTCCGCCTCAAATATTATAGTGCAATTTGCTTCAGTTAGGGTGATCGATGAAATTGGCCGAAGAAAAATCACCTCCGTTGGTGAAGGTGAAGCCAGATTATTTCGCGATGGTTTGATGTTTAGGGGTGTTTGGAAAAAGGAAACCGAGTCGGGCAGAACAAGATTTTATACCAGAGAAGGCAAAGAAATGGTATTAACTCCCGGGCGCACTTGGATAATGGTCGTGCCGGAAAAATCCGTGCTTAACGTTTCAAATTAATTATTGACTTCGATATTAATTATACGGTCGCGTCCGGCCAAGTCCTTTTTTATTTCAACGCTGGCTTGCGGAAAATATCCTTTTGCCAAGTCTGAAAAAGCAGTTGACTGGCGCGGGTCTATCTCGCAGAGTAATATCAATTTAACGTCATTATTCGGTAAAGCAGCTATTTGCGTAAATAATTTTTCATAAAGCGTTAAGCCGTTTTTGGTGTCGGCGACCAGGGCGGTCTTTGGCTCGTGTTGGATACTCGGCTCACCGGCAAATTGTTCATTTGTAAGGTAGGGGAGATTAGCGGTGATGATAATTGATTCTATACCTTCGGTAATGTTTTTCCAACGCCTGATTAATGGCGATAATAATGAGCCGCGCAGAAATTTTATATTTACGTCGCGAAGTTTGGAATTCTTTTTAGCGACGCGTAAAGCAGCGCGGGAAATGTCTATGGCGAATGTTTCAGTGCCTTCACGTTTTAGTGTTTTTATAGCCGCAATCGGAACGCAACCGGAGCCTGCGCCGATATCAATCAATATAATAGTTCGACTTTTCTCTATTTTTTTTATAGTTTCTTCAACCAATAATTCTGTTTCCGGTCTGGGAATCAGAACATGCCGGTTAACAATAAAATTGAGACCAAAAAATTCTTTCTGTCCGGTTATATAGGCCAATGGCAGCCCTTCGCGTAATTGGCGTATTGCTTTTGATATTTTACAATATTGCCAAAATGTCAGTTTGTATTCAGGGTGAGCAAGTACAAATGCGCGATCTCGTCCGGTGGCGCATCCGATAATTATTTCAATTTCAGCGATTCTATCCGGCGGACTGGATTTTTTAATGTCGTCAATTCTTTTCATAAAAATACAAATTGTAGTATCCGCTTAGCCGCGCTCTCTCCGGGCCGTCAGTTTTTTTCCAGCCATTATCTTCCAGTGTTGTAGTAAGCCGGTTCATATAATTATACTCACCCTGCAAAAGAATAATTTTTTCAAAATTATCTAGGTTATGCTCTGCATACCAATCGTCAATTTTTTCTTTACTCAGTTGGATGAATAGATAGTTCTTCTTTACCACCATGTCATCCCAACCCATATTTTCATAAAGCAACAGCGGCAGCGCCGGTGCGGAAATATTATTCGGCAAATAACGGTCAATTTGTGATTTTAAAATATAATTATTGTATACAAGAGCAGTTTTATCTTTGGCGTGGTTCACATAAAATAATTCTATGTTTTTCCAGTCGGTGAGCGGTAAAGTAATCCATAACCGGTATAGGCCGATTGAGCAAACCACGGCGATAATCATCAGTGACGAAACTAATTTTTTGAAGGCGATTGATAGTGATTCGGCGAGCGCCAATACAACGAGCGGCAGGGCGCTTAGAAAAAATTTGATATGCCAGACATCGCAAGCGAATGAGAGCGCGATTGGCGTAAGCGCAATGATAAGCAGGAAAATAAAACGGTTGTCTTTTGCCTGAATTTTTTTAATAGTTGCGCCGGAAAGTAATATCACCGACGCGCCAACAAGTATTATGCCGGCATAAATCGGATATTGACCGGCGATAATATTTATTAGTGGATTGACTGCACTTGTAAAAGAGTGAGCCATATTCAAAAACCACGCGCTGCCGAGGTCGTTACCGGATTTAACCGCAAGCGACGCCAATATCCAGATTAAACCGATTATACCCGGCAAAAGATTTAATTTTATCCAATCTATTGCCGCCGTTTTTCCTTTTAATATGATGAGCGAGACAAATTGTCCGGCCAGTAAAAAAACAGAGCTTAAATGAGCAAAAATAAGAAACAGGTTTGCAACAGCGTGGCAGCGCCGATTATGACGGTTATTGTCGATAAAATAGGTACGGAAAAAAAACCAGACCGAGCAAATAGCCAATAGCATAAAGATCGCATAAATTCTTGCCGTAGCCGACCAAAAGATATGGTATGGATGAATTGCCAAATATAACGCCGCAATGTAGGCGGTTTTTTTACTGAATATTTCTTCTCCAAACTTATAAATAACATATACGGTAGCAACGCCGGCAATAACGCTCGGCAGGCGGGCAAAAAATTCAATTGCCGGAAAGAAGTAAAGCCAAATTTTTAATACCAAGAGATGAAGCGGGGGATTCGTTTCCCAAAGCCAATAAACAAGGCCTTGGGGCCAGGATTTTTGGCTGTAAATAAAATTAAACATTTCATCGTCCCAAAAATCGCCGTATTTAAATACGGCGATAAGGCGAAGCAAGGCGGCCAGGGTGAGTATTGAGAGAAGGGGAATGTGAGGTTTTATTTTTTGCCACATAGAATCAGTATTACTGATTCCTATATTCCGCTTCGCGCAAGGCGACAATTAAGGGTTCCAAGTTTCCCTCAAGAACAACCTTAATATTATTCCAATTTTGATTGATGCGGTGGTCGGTGATCCGGTCCTGCGGAAAATTGTAAGTGCGGATTTTTTCGCTCCTATCGCCTGATCCTATTTGCGATTTTCGCTGGTCGGACAGTTCTTTTTCCCGCTTTTGGCGTTCCACTTCAAAAATTCTGGAACGAAGAACGCGCATTGCCTTGTCTTTATTTGCCGCTTGAGATCGTTCATCCTGACATTGCACCATGGTGCCCGTGGGTACATGCACGATGCGCACTGCCGAATAAGTGGTGTTTACGCTTTGTCCGCCATGACCGCCGGCGCAGAAAGTATCAATGCGCAAATCTTTCGGCTCAATTTTCATTTCAGCTTCTTCAATTTCCGGTAACACCGCCACAGTCACGGTGGAAGTGTGAATGCGTCCGGATTTTTCCGTTTCCGGCACGCGCTGAACCCGGTGTACGCCCATTTCATATTTAAGATCGCGATAGACCCCGCCGGATGATGGGTTGCCCTTTATAGAAAATAATACCTCTTTAAATCCGCCTATACCGATCATGCTGGTGTCGATTAGCGCGGTTTTCCATTTATGAGCTTCAGCATATTTTATATACATCCTGTACAGTTCTGCGGCAAAAAGAGCGGATTCGTCTCCGCCGGCAGCAGCCCTTATTTCTACGATTACATCTTTTTTATCCATTGGGTCTGTTGGTCTGGTTATCTCATCCAGCTCAGTGTTCATCGCGGCAATCCGTGATTTCAATTCGTCAATCTCGGTAAATGCCAGGCCTCTTAGCTCCTCATCAGTTTCCTTGGCGATTATAAGTTCGGCCTCGGCCAAGTTTTTTTCCAGACCCTGTAAAATATAAATTTTTTCGGCTGTTGCTTTCATCTCTGAGTATTCTTGAGACGCCTTTTTAAATTTTTCCTGGTTCTCAAGCACCGCCTTGTTTTGCAAGCCGTTTTCCAATTCCTCAAATTTATTGATTATGTCCTGGTACTTCTGCATCATAGATTACTTCATTTTTAAAAAATCTCTGATTTCATTGCGCGCCCGCCTGGTGACCGCGATTTTAAGCCATGATTTTTTTGCCGTTGATTTTTCACTTTTAAAAACTTCCACAACGTCGTTTGATTTTAGCGGGTGAGTTATTGGCTCTATCTTGCCATTAACCTTCGCTTTTAGAAAATAATTCCCCAATTGGGCGTGAATGGCATAGGCAAAGTCAATCGGCGTGGCGTCTTCCGGCAAATCAATAACGTCGCCCTTGGGAGTGACAGCAAAAATTCTGTTGCGAAATAAGTCTATTTTAACCGTGCGAATCGTCTGCGGAACGGAAAAATTATTTTTTAATTCTTTTTGAATTTCCGCCAGCTCCTTCAGCCAGGCAGTACGGCGCCTGATATTTTCCGTGATGTTTTTTTCTTTTTCTTTATAAACCCAGTGAGCGGCGATACCGAACTCGGCTTCCTCGTGCATTTCCGGCGTGCGGACTTGAAATTCCACTACTTTTCGCTCGCAAAATACATTGGTGTGCAAAGAGCGGTAGCCGTTTGGTTTTGGCTGGGAAATATAATCTTTGAAACGGCCGGGCAGCGGCTTCCAATAGCGGTGAATAAGCCCGAGCATGGCGTAGCAGTCGCTTATTGTCGGCACAATTATTCTGCAGGCCGCGATATCGTAGACGCTTTTAGCATCGCGGTTTCGTGTTTTATATTTTTCATGCAAGCTGTATAAGCTTTTTATCCGGTTATCAATATTTAATATTTTTATCCCCGCGCTTTTAGCGCTTTCGCGCATCGCGCTCTCAATTGTTTTCATGCATTTGCCGTCGTCCTTATAATAGTTGGCCACCACCTCGGAAATTTTTTCATATTCCTTCGGTTCAAGATAAAAAAATGATAAGTCCTCCAGGTCGCGTTTAATTTTATCCATGCCTAAGCGGTTGGCGATAGCGGCATAAATATGCATACTCTCCATTGCCAGGCGCTGTTGTTTTTCCGGCGGTAGATAACTGAGTGTTTTTAAATTATCAATGCGATCGGCAAATTTTATGAAAATTATCTGTACGTCTTCGGCCATAGCCATAAACATCCTGCGCAAATTTTCCGCATATCGTTCTTTGCCCCAATATTTTAAACTGTCCAATCGATTCTCGCCGACAATTAGACGGGCAATTTTTTGGCCAAATTTTTGTCTGATATCGTCTTCGGAATAAACCGAATATTCCAAAATATCATGAAGCAATCCGGCTATAACAATATCCGGAGACAATTTCCACTCCGCGAGAAGTGTCGCCACGTCGGCCGCGTGCTCAATTTGTTTGTTTCCGGAAGCCCGGCGGCGGTCGCCGTAGGCTGTTTCAGCAAATTCGTATGCTCTTTTTATGTCGGTCAAATCTTCAGACGGGCAGTTCTTTTTAAGAGTACGAAGAATGTTTTGCAGATCGTTTGTTTGTGGCATATAAAAGAAAAAGCCCTGCTGTCAGTATACAACTGCTGACAGCAGGGCGCAAGGAGAGAACGGTTATGTCTGGTCGCGTTCGATCTTCCGATAAGTTTGTTCTTTGATGTGTGTTTCCATCTCTTTTCGGATATCCAAATCGCTCCAGTCAATGCCGTATATTTCCGGCGGAAATAGATGATAGAACAGACCGGGACGTTCAGGATCTGTGAACCAGCGCAAGTTGTAGAGGTCGTGATTTTCAGGGCCGGTTGAATATTCAATGCTGTACAGATTTCTTGCCGGCATGTGCTGAACTTCGCGCCGGCAACCGTCCAGGTAGAGGTACTGGCTCTTGATGCAGAGCTTTTTATGAGAATGCCTGTTTTTAATAGGTACTCTTTTCACCGCGCCGTCGCTTTGGATAAGGGATGCGCGGGAAGTAAGATACGCTACGCCGTTATTTAACATCGCTTTTTCCAAATAGGCGAAGCGTATACCGTACATATCAGGAACACTCTCAAACAGTTCTGCTTGCGGCTCGCGGAATCTCCTGGCAAATGCCGATAGGTAGTCCTTCTGCCTTGCCTGCATGATCGCCTGGATTTTTCCTTTAAAAAGCGCATCCATTGTCAGCAGGTAAACAGTTTGGACAAGGCGTTTAAGATGGGGTCCGCGGGGCTCGGGACTTCCTTCAAGCGAGATGCCGCTGCACCGGTATTCGTTGCGTCTATCAAGAAAGATAAATACCTTCTTCGGTTCAAGAACCGCTTTAGGATTAAGCCATGCAACAAAGTCGGTGACTCGTCTTTCGCCCTCAGCGACAGGTAGCTTGTGATTCCACCTATTGTTTAATTGCGTGGTCAGGAAGAAGTAATCACCGCTAAGCTCAAGCGCGCGCATTGCTTCAAAGGTTCTCCGATCGATCAGTGCATCTTCGTCCTTCACTTTATCACCGGGCATAAGTTTAAGCAGTTCGATCGGATCACTCGGTAGTTCGCTTGAGTTAAGCGGCTGAAGCTGTTCTCTGAGCCAGTAGGGCATGAGCCTCTCCATGAGAGAGACAATGTCTTCTCTGGAAGAATCTGTCTCAGACGCGAAGGTGTTTGCCACCCTCTCAAGGTCGGTGCGGAGCTTTGGCTGAAGAATCGCGCCGATGATGTCGGCGAAACGGTTCCTCGGAGTGGCGAAGCGTTCATTTTCCGCGCTGTCTTCCACAGTCATGATGCTGTTGTTGAGCAGCATCCACTTGTTAGACTCGCGCGCAAAATGATTCTTTTTTGACCTCAATTTCCGCAGTGACACATCACCGCGGGACAGAGATCCTGTTCGCGATGACATGTTAATTCTCCTTTGTCAATGAGCGATTATAGATAGTAATTTAAAGTAGCATAAATGCGAGCCTTTGTCAATAATATAAAACAGGCCAAATTTGGCCTGTTTTTATTGATTATTCGCTCTTTTTTTCCTTCTTTTTGGCTGCCGAA
Organism: Candidatus Magasanikiibacteriota bacterium; assembly: GCA_026396515.1. GTDB lineage: Bacteria > Patescibacteriota > Patescibacteriia > Magasanikbacterales > GWA2-37-8 > JAPLWQ01. The sequence goes on from JAPLWQ010000003.1 coordinate 41,353, forward strand.
GTGGCCTTTTTTACCTTTTTGCCTTTTCTGGCTGCTGAAGCCACAGTTTGCTTGCCGGCTCTCTCCTGGAATTTTTCGACACGGCGGGCTGTGTCAACGAATTTTTGTTTGCCGGTATAGAAGGGGTGGCACTTGCTGCACAGCTCTACGCGTATTTCCTTCAATATTGAGCCGGTTTTAAAGGTGTTTCCGCAGGCGCAGGTGACCGCGCAATCATTGTGAAACTCGGGATGGATATCTTTTTTCATACTTTGTTCAGTTTTTTAGCGAAATATTGACTTTTTGGTCAAAATATGCTATATTTAGTTGTTAAAAAGTGCTATAATCATAGCATAAAAAATATTATTGTCAACCCCATATGTTTAAAGAAGGATTAGCTAAACTATTTGGTGGAAAACCAAAAGAATCAACAGGAAAGGAAAACGTCGGACCGATAATGGTTGAAGGCGCTGAAGTTTTGTTCGAAAAACCTTCTGTCGAGGAAGAGACTACGCGCAAAATTGACGCAGAAAAAAAGGAAAATCCTTTCAGTTTTGAGACTGCCGAAGTTTCAGTCGAAAAAACCAAAGGAAAAGGGGAAGACAGAACGATTGTTTTTAATGACGGGAAGAAATCCATTTATGCTGTTTTAGATGGTATGGGAGGCCAAGAGGGCGGAGGCGGTGATGTGGCTGCGCAGATTGTGAAGGAATCCTTTTTGAGGGATGTTTCTAAAATAGATAAATTCCCGGAAGATGAAAGCGAATTACGCTCCATGCTTAATGAGATTGTCCAGAAAGCAAACAAGGAGTTGCAGAACAGTCCGACATCTGCTATTTATGAAAAAATGGGCACTACGCTTACTGCCGTAATTTGTCATGATAAGAAAGCGACAATTGTCAGCGTTGGTGACAGCAAAGCTTATCGCATGCGCGAAGGGAAATTGGAACAGATTTCTGATGAAGATTCCGTAATTTATGTACTAAAAAAGAACGGCTACGATATTAATATGGGTATCCTGTCTACTGTGATGCCGGACGGCTCAAGACATGAGATAACTTTAAATGAGGCGATGAGAAGTGCGAAGCATACGGCGTCGGAATTTGCCACTGAAGAAAGTAAGATGGCGAGTGAAAAAATCGTAAAACAATTATTAACAGGGTTCGGCGAAATGTCGTTAAAAAGTTTGCGTAACGTGAATACCGGTGGAATTGCCGCCGGAGAAAAAAATCCGCCGTATATTCATGTGCGCACTTATGATGTTCAAGACGGTGACGAATATTTTGTTACGAGTGATGGTTTAACCGATAATTGTCTGGACCAAAATATTGAACAGGGTTTGAATAAGCTTGAGGGCAAATCTTCGGATGTAAAAGCTCAGGAGCTGGCGAAATTCGGTAAAAAAATGCAGGATAGAACCGTTCATCCGGACGCCAATAAGCCGGATGATATTTCCATTGTATATTTCAAAGCGCAGGAAAAAAATAAGAGCAAAATAGCGGAAGACATTGAAGAATTGAACATTGAAGATATCCAGGAAGTCGGTTGATAGAGACTCTTGACGAAATTCAAAAAACAGGTTATACTCGCGATAACCTGTTTATATTTAACGGGGTTAATTATCTCTCACCAACTCACTTTTTTCCTCTTCGGGGCCATTCCTCGGGGTCGGGTTGGGAGGTTAAAGGAAAAACACTATGTCAAAGTTACCAACTTTGCTGGAGTTGCTGAAAGCCGGAATCCATTTCGGCCATCAGAAATCCCGCTGGCACCCCAAGATGAAGCCATATATTTATGGCGCTCGCGGGGGAATCCATATTATTGATCTGGATAAAACTCTCGAAATGCTCGAGACGGCTCTGGATTATGCGAAAAACCTCGCCGCAGAAGGCAAGGTTATTTTATTTGTCGGCACCAAGCGCCAGACCCGCGATCTGATTAAAGCCGCGGCCGAGGCCTGTGGTATGCCATATTTGGTGGAACGCTGGATTGGCGGGTTGCTCACCAACTTTGATGAAATGAAACGACGTCTGCGAAAATATCAGAATATGCATGAGCAGGTGAAGACCGGAGAGGTGGAAAAATACACTAAAAAGGAACAGATTAAATTTAAGAAAGATTTGGAAAAAATGGACAGATACTTGGTGGGTTTAACCAATCTGGAAAAAATGCCGGATGCGATATATATCGCCGATATGCGAACGGAAAAAACCGCGTTAGCGGAAACATCCCGCAAGCATGTTCCGGTTATCGGCATCTGCGATACCAATGTGGATCCGGAGGACGCCGACTATCCGATCCCGGCCAATGACGATGCGGTGAATTCAATTAAGATTATGGCCGATCTTTTGGCCGAAGCAATAAATGAAGGCAAGAAGGAATTTGAGAAGAAAAAAGCCGAAGCGCCGAAAGACGAAAAAAAGCCGGAAGTCGTGAGGGCACAACAGCGGGTCATCCGCAAGGAAGGCTCTGACTAAAAAAATTTTTGAAGGGGGGTGCTGGAATATTATTTCAGCAACACTATAAATAAATATATGACAACTCAAGATATCACAAAATTGCGCGAGATGACCGGTGCCGGAATGATGGATTGTAAAAAGGCACTGGATGAATCGGCGGGGGATATGGAAAAGGCGGTTGAGATTCTGCGGAAAAAAGGCATTATCAAAGCTGCAAAAAGAGGCGATAAGATTGCGGCCGAGGGTTTGACCGCGGTCAAAATAGAGGGAAATGTCGCTGCGATTGTTGAGGTGAACGCAGAAACAGATTTTGTGGCAGAAAGTGATGCTTTTCAGGATCTGGTTAATTTAATTGTAGGCACGGCTATTGCAGAAAAACCGGCAACGGTTGAAGAAGCTATGGCCAAACCGGGCCTTCAGGATAAATTCAATGAAGCTGTAGCCAAAATTGGTGAAAAGCTCAATTTACGACGCCTTCAGGTGATTACCGCAGAGGCCGGAGAAACAATCGGCAGCTATCTTCATTTGGGCGGAAAAATCTCCGTGTTGGTGAAAATGATCGGAGGCAATGATGGTTTGGCAAAAGATATTGCTATGCATATTGCCGGCGCCAGTCCGAAATATTTGAACCGCGAGTCAGTTGATGCGGCAGAGATAAATAAAGAAATTGAAATCGCCTCTGAACAATTGCGCGCGCAGGGCAAGCCGGAAAATATTATTGAAAATATTGTTAAAGGCAAAATGGATAAATTTTATAGCGAGGTTTGCCTTTTGGAACAACCGTTTGTCAAAGACGAAGAAAAAACCGTCGGTAAATTGGCCGAAGAATCAGGCGCCACGATAAAAGGGTTTTGGCGCTATGAGTTGGGTGAGGGGATAGAAAAGAAACAATGCGATTTTGCCGCTGAAGTGGCAGAACAATTGAAATAATCAATGCGATAAAAACCCCGCTGAAAAAGCGGGGTTTTTTGTACACAGGGGGTTAAAGAAAGCAGGGGTTCTTGTTTTGTGGTATAATACCGTTGATGAAAAACTCATCAAATTTATTGTATTATTATATTATATGAAGCAAAAATTAAAGCTTCTGGTTTTGGCGTTTTCAGTTGTGGGTTTTATAGTGGCGGGCATTTTTTCTTCAATTGATAGAACTCGCGCGGCGGGTTATGGCCCGGGAAATTTGATCATAAATGAGTTCACTGCTTCCGGCACAACGTGGATTGAACTTATGAATACCACGGCCAGCGATATTGATTTGAGTGCTTCAACTTGGGAATTTGTCTTCTCACCGCATGGTGCCCCGGGTCCAAGTACCACTACTTTATCCGGTCTAGTGCCGGCCAACGGTATGCTTACAATTTCAGCCTCATTACTTGGTGGTCCGGTCCTAACAGATTTATTAATATATTGGAATGGTTCAAACATTTATCATGTAAGCTACGGTCCGGGGGGCGATGTGGCGGCGCCTAGCGTCGGGGAATCAGCTATCTTGATAAGCACTTCAACATGGAGTACGACTTCATCCATCAGCAAGGGCTGGTTCAATGAAACAACCAGTACTTTAAATTGTAGTACTCCGCCTGCACCAGGCCCGGGCGTTACTCCACCCTCTCTTGATGCCATTGTTTCTTGTTTGCCGAGCGGCGTAACGACCAACATGAACAACACCGGTTCCATTTCCGATCCGACCCGAGCGAGTAATCTTTGGTTTGAAAAAACGGGAAGCGGAAAAATTAATTATAGTTCGGCCTTGAATTTAACTGACCAGAATACCCGGACTCTGCTTCAAAATCTCGGGACCAAAATGGAGCTTGAAGATGGCAGAGTTCGTCTTGACGCGAGTACAGCTTTGATAATGAAAAACGCCGGAGCGACGCTGTATTTTTATGGTTTGAACGATCTCGGCTATAACAATATCGGCACCGGTTCCATCCTGGTTAAAGATGACGCGGGCGCGGTTATCCCGACTTCTTCAGTTGATTATCCTGATATGACAGGCGCTTCTTGGAGTAGTACCAATTCCGGTACGCTGCAATTTGATGCTGAACATTTTTCCGAATATGATGTGAATCCGGTTATCACGGAAATTACGCCGGTCGCGAGCCCGTCATATACGGCCACACCAACCTATGTTTTTTCGGCCAATGTTACTGGCACGGTGATTTATGGCGGCGACTGCGTTATGGCCGCGGCTTCCACGACCAACGGTAACAATTCCGTGGTTTTTGGTCCGCTTTCCGATGGCACTCACAGTAATTGCACGGTGAAAGTAATTGACGGCGCCGGCGCATCCACCACCTTGGCGGTTACTTCATTTGCGACCATTACAAACCCTCCATCAACACCCGTCGGTCTTTCCGCGGCTCCTGTATCCGCGAGCGAGATTGATCTGACTTGGACTGCAACTACCGGCACAAATTATTATAATATTTATAGAGGTACGGTAAGCACCTCTCTCTCGGTTGTGGCTTCCACCACCAACAACTATAAGAATAACACCGGTTTGGCCAATAATACTTTATTCTACTACAAGGTTTCCGCTGTTAATGGTATCGGCGAGGGAGCTTCGTCTTCGCTGGTTAGTACAACTACCTTGCCTTTGGCAGCCCCCAACGTCCCGATCGGACTTTCTGCAGTGGGAACTTCCACTAGTATGGTTCAAGTGAGTTGGACCGCCTCCACGGATACACCGGATTATTATAATGTTTATCACGGCACTGATGGAGTTGCTTACAGTTTTGTGGCAAGTACCACCGATCCAATTTATTATCACGACAGTTTGGGCGTCAACACCATTCATTATTATAAAGTGTCGGCCGTCAATAATGCCGGCGAAACTACCTCCACGGCCGACAATGCTTATACCTTTGCCGCTGTTCCATCCGGCTTAACAACCACTGCCTCAACAACGGTTGCTACTACCTTGCAATGGAGCGCGAATGGCAATCCGGCAGGCACGGTTTATCAGATTTCCGGCACTGGTTTTGCCACAGCCACAACTACGGCCACGTCGACCGCGATTTCAAGTTTGAACCCCGATACCAGTTATACATTTGATCTGCTCGCAAAAAATGGCGACAATATACTAACTGCGGCAGTGAGCGCATCGGATTGGACAAAAGCCGTAAACCCATCTTCGTTCGTTTCCACCGCTTCCTCCACAGTCTCCATTTCCCTGAGCTGGAGCGGAGGCTTGAATCCCGGTACAACCATATATCAGCTGTTTGGCATTGGGTTCGCGACGACATCCGTAACAGCGACTTCTGATATTGTTTCCGGATTAAATCCGAACGCTCACTATACTTTTAATGTGCGGTCGCAAAATCATGATGGTACATATAATGCGCCGCAGAGTGTTTCAGATGACACCACGGTCGCTGTCCCGGGTACACCTACCGCAACCCCAACTTCTTCCACGCAAATTATTTTATCTTGGGACCCGAGCAGTAACCCCGGCACCACCGTTTATCAGGTCTACAATGTTACGACCGCGGCTGTAAGCGGTACGACCACTGCGACGTCATTGACCGTGGGAGGTTTAACCACAAATACCGCGTATGAATTTAAGGTACGCGCTCAGAATTTGAACGATGGGAGTTGGTCCGCCTATTCGGGTATCAGCACGGCTGCCACGACTTTTGCTCTGCCAACCGTGACTTCGGGAGATGTATCTTCTGTCGCCTCCACAACAGCAACTTTTAACGGAAACATTACATTCATCGGCGGCACAAACGCAACCGAGCGCGGCTTTACATATGGCACGACCACCGGTTATGGGACGACCAGTACTGCGAGCGGCTCATTCGGCACCGGCGCGTTCACTGCTCCGATATCCGCTCTCTCGGCCGGGACGAATTATCACTATAAGGCCTATACGAAAAATAGTGTTGGCACAAGTTTCGGATCCGATATATTGTTTACGACCGTGTTCGCCCCCACTGCCGGCAATCCCACCACCACAATCGGCGTGAGTAATACCGCTACTAACACAATTATCGCAGGAACTGATGTGGTTAATCCTGTTATTAATATGTCAAGCGTTACAACAGGAGGCGCGGGTACGGTGCCGGGAGAAATTGATGCCACTGTAGGTACTAGCATTGGTGATATAATAGTGACTATACCGGACGGCACCACAATATCCGGCGCGTCATGGAACGGGGTTATTCACTTGCCGACCATCAAATCTAACAGCAGCGTATCGGTAACCGCCGATTCAGGATATACGGCAACAGTAGATAGTGTGATAGAGATCGGCTTTGACAACACTGCTTTGACATTTGATAGGGGCGTTAGGATATTAATTCCGGGCAAAGCAAGTAAATATGCCGGATACTACCGCAATTCAACCTTTACGAAGATTACCGCGACTTGTTCGGCCGACAATCAGGCGGCTGGTGATGCTTTACTGGCTGGCACTGATTGCAGAACCACTTCAGGTAGTGACCTGGTGATCTGGACGAAACACTTTACCAGCTTCCTAACTTATACCCAGCAAGTCCAGCAGAGCGGTGGTTCTTCCGGCGGTGGTATTAACAACAACAATCAAACGGCACCGACGAACGCGTCCGTCGTAATTAATAGCGGGTCGGCTTCCACAGCATCGGCCAATGTGACGTTGGCGCTCTCAGCAAGCGATGCAACTCAAATGGCAATATCTAATACCTCGGACTTTAACGGAATAAGCTGGGAAGATTATGCGGCCAGCAAATCATGGGTTCTGCCAGCCGGCGCCGGGTTAAAGACAATATATGTAAAGTTCCGCAATGCCGATGGTAATATATCCAATATTGTGTCCGATTCAATAGACCTTACAGTATCGGCCGGTGGCGCCACCCCTGAAGAAGCGGCGACCGGTGAAATCGGTGTTGCAGAGAGTCCTGATTCCGCGGTGGCCATTAGTAATATCGTTGCGGCGGAATATCAGCCCGGAAACAGCGTCGGCTTCAGCTATGAATATAAAAATGAGACGGAAAAAACTTTATACGTAAAAATAATGCGTGAACTGGTGAACAGCAAAGGAAAGGTGATTAAGAAACTGACGGCCTACAGAACGATTAAAGCAGGTTCCGTATTTAAGGCGGATATTAAAGAACTGTTAAGCTCCAACTTGGCATCTGGCTTGTACACAATGCGGGTCAAGATATATAACTCGCGCACCAACAAGTTGCTGGCACAGAACAGTTTCAAGATAATGGTTAAAAACAAAAATTTTGTTTTTTCCTCTCTGCCTGAAGCTAATGCTATTGCTTTTAATACCTCCACGTTTAATAAGATGAAAAAGGTGGTATTATTGCCCGCCACGGTTACCCTGCGTTATAGCTACACAAATTTAACCGAGACCAAGCAGACCATAAAAATGGTGCGGGAGTTGATTGACCCAAGCGGAAAAACGCTGGCAATGCGGACGGGCAAGTGGGTGATGGTGCCGGGAGAAAAAGACAGCGTTTCCCTGGTTCAGAGTTTAGCAAAGAAATTGTCCGTCGGAGATTACAAGCTCCGCGTAAGAGCGCTTGACTATAAGACCGGAGAAATATTGGCCGAGAACGCCGTTGACTTCAAGATTGAGCTGAGATAATACCGTATAAAACAGAGCCCCGATGCAAATGTCGGGGTTCTTGTTTTTTAAACGATAATCAGATAGAATTTTAACATTATGATAAATCTCAAAATTAACAAAAATCGAGTTGGTCCCATTCTTGGTCGTCATCCTTGGGTGTTTCAGGGCGCGATAAAACAAACGCCGGAAGGACTGACGAGCGGTATGACCGTGGCGCTTTTTGATGAGACCGGCCGTTTTTTGGCGCAGGGGTATTTCAATTCATATTCGCAGATGGCCGTGCGTCTTTGGAGCTGGGATGAAGAAGAGAAAATTGATTTGGATTTTTTTATCCGTCGAGTGCGTTCGGCTTATGAACTGCGAAAAAAATATGTTGAATCTAAGCAGACTGATTCGTATCGCCTTATAAACAGTGAAAATGATTTGTTGCCCGGGCTAATTGTCGATAAATATGGTGATTATTTGTGTGCTCAGTTTCATAATCGAGGAATTGAGTTTTGGAAACTGATGGTTATTGATGCCTTGGAAAAAGTGCTGGAGCCAAAAGGAATTTACGAGCGGTCTGATGTCGGCGGGCGAAAAGACGAGGAAGCGGGCGCAAAGACAGGTGTTATTTCCGGCGATGTCCCGGATAGGATTAAAATCACGGAAAACGGTTTTAAATTTTGGGTGGATGTTGCGCGCGGGCAAAAAACCGGTTTCTTTTTGGATCAACGCGACAAACGCGCAGCGCTTCAAAAATATGTTGATGGTAAAAATGTTTTGAATTGTTTCAGCTACACCGGCGGGTTCAGCGTTTACGCGCTCTCTGCCGGGGCGAAAAAAGTGGTGAGTGTGGACTCTGCAGAAGAAGCCTTGGAACTGGCAGAGGAAAATATTAAGCTTAATGGTTTGAATCCAAAAAAATGCGAATTTATCTGTGCGGATGTAAAAGATTATTTGAGCGGATTAGGACAAAAAGATCCCGATATCCGCGAAGATTTTGAGGTAATAATTTTGGATCCGCCGGCTTTTGTTAAAGACCGCCGGAAGATAGCCGAAGGTTTGCAGGGCTATCGCAAAATAAATGAAATGGCTTTTCGCCTTTTGTCGTCTGAGGGCATCCTCGTCACAGCTTCCTGTTCAATGCACGTATCGCTTCAGGATTTCCGCTATGCGGTTTCTGAAGCCGCCGCCCGGGCGCGTAAAAATGTGCAGATTTTAGAGACATTCACCCATGGTATTGATCATCCAGAACTTGTCTCGTTTGGAGAGGGAGAATACCTCAAATGCCTATTTGCGCGGGTTATTTAAAAAAGGTATAATAATCGCGTGGCATGTTGTTTTAAAACATGTAAATTTTTATTAATAATTAATATTTGAAATATGAATTTAGCAATAAATGGGTTCGGACGCATCGGCAGACAGGCCTTTAAAATTGCCTGCGAACACAAGGGGATTGATGTTGTTGCCATTAATGACTTAACCGACCCGAAGACGCTGGCGCATTTATTGAAACATGACACTTCTTACCGTACATGGGACCATGATGTTTCGTTTGATGAGAAAAATATTATTGTAGACGGCAAAAAAGTTCCGGTTTCGGCGGAAAAAGATCCGGCCGCGTTGCCGTGGAAAAAATTGTCGGTTGATGTGGTTTTGGAATGCACCGGCCGGTTTACAAAAAAAGAAGACGCTGAACTTCATATTAAAGCCGGTGCGCGCAAAGTCGTGCTTTCGGCTCCGGGCAAGGGCGGCGATATTCCAACCTATGTACGCGGTGTGAACTGTGCTAAGGTCGGCAAGGAAACTGCCGAGATTATCAACAACGCTTCCTGTACCACCAACTGCATTGCGCCGGTGATGGCCGTGCTTGAAGAAACGTTTGGTATCAAAAAAGCAATGATGACCACCGTACACGGTTATACTGCTGACCAGAATCTGCAGGACGGCCCGCATAAGGATTTGCGCCGGGCACGCGCGGCTGCGGAAAATATCGTGCCAACTACCACGGGCGCGGCTAAAGCCGTGGGTGAGGTGATTCCGGCTGTAAAAGGAATTTTTGATGGCTTGGCTATCCGCGTACCGGTCCTAACTTGTTCGCTCGCAGATATTACAGCTGTGCTCAATAAGAAAGTAACAAAAGAAGAAGTGAATCAGGCGTTGATTGATGCGTCCAAAACCGCGCGATTTGAAAATGTTTTGCTTACCACCGAAGAAGAACTTGTTTCCTCTGATTTTGTCGCCAATCCATATTCTTCCATCGTTGATTTGAAACTGACCAACGTGGTCGGTGATGATTTGGTTAAAGTGATCGCCTGGTACGACAATGAAATGGGTTACTCATACCGCTTGGTGGAAATTGCCGAGATGTTTGGAAAATAATATTGTTATTATGTCAAATATTATTGAAAAGGAAGTCATCTCTCTGTTGAAGTATTTGAAACAGGAAAAATTGCCGGTTGAAATAGAGCTACTCGCTTTGCACGAGGCGACGAGTGCATTGTGGGCAGCGCACCGCGAGAAGAGGGGAGCCGCGCAAATCAAAAATCGGTTGGCGAATTGTTATGTTATGCTTTTTAATATTGCGAATAAAATGAAAATCCGTGATGTCGATTCGCTTATTTTGCAGCGAATTGAACAAATCAGAAATAATCCGAAAAATAAAAAAAGACGGAAATAAACCAATCAACTAATGAATAAGTTTATGAATCGTATTTACACCGTTGACACCGTCGGAAAGGTGGGGGAGGAAGTGCTGCTCAAGGGCTGGGTGAATGCCCGGCGCGATATGGGTAAGATTGCGTTTTTTGATTTGCGCGACCGTGAAGGAATCATCCAAGTGGTCGGCGTACCGGCGGAATTAGATGAAAAATCTTTGGCCGCCATGCGCGATGCCCGTTTGGAATATTTACTTGAGATCCGTGGCGTCGTTCAAGCGCGCGGTGCCAAACAAGTTAATCCGGTTATGCCTACCGGCACGGTTGAACTTTTGGCCAAAGAAATTTCCATTATCACCGCGTCCGAACCGATGCCTTTTGCGGTGGATAGTGATACCAAGGTAATTAGTGAAGAATTGCGCCTGAAATACCGTTATTTGGATCTGCGTTCCGAGCGGATGTTGAAAAACTTGGTTTTGCGCGATAAGGTTATTTCCTTCATGCGTGACTTCCTACATCAGGATGGATTTATTGAAGTGGAAACGCCTTACATTACCAAAGGCACACCCGAGGGCGCGCGTGAATTTTTAATTCCGTCGCGCATTTATCCGGGTCAGTTTTACGCTTTGCCGCAATCACCGCAACAGTTTAAACAACTGCTGATGGTCGGCGGAATTGAAAAATATTTTCAAATTGCCAGATGTTTCCGCGACGAAGACCAGCGTGGCGACCGTCAGCCGGAATTTACACAGCTGGATTTGGAAATGTCATTTGTGGAGCGTGAAGATATTTTGGCTTTGACGGAAAAAATGATGATTGACATGGTGAAAAAAGTAACGCCGGGAAAAAGAATCCAGACCGTGCCGTTTCCGCGTTTGAGTTACAAAGAAGTGATGGATAAATACGGCACTGACAAGCCGGATTTACGCGAAGATAAAGACGATCCCAACCTCCTCGCCTTCGCCTGGATAATTGATTTTCCGTTTTTTGAGAAAACCGATGAGGGCGGCTGGACTTTCAGCCACAATCCATTCTCACGGCCAAATCCGGAACACATGGAATGGTTGATGAAGAAAAAGAACATCGGCGAGATTCTTACCACGCAATATGACATTGTACTTAACGGTTACGAAGCCGGCGGCGGCAGTATCCGCAATCATGAGCCGGAAGCGTTGCATAAAGTATTTGAGGTAATGGGTTTTGACGAGGAGGGGATTCAGAAGCAATTCGGCCATATGCTTGAGGCCTTCAAATTCGGCGCACCACCGCACGGCGGCATTGCCCCGGGTATTGATCGTATAATAATGATTTTGGCGAATGAACCGAACATCCGCGAAGTGATTGCTTTTCCGAAAACCGGTGACGCGCGTGATTTGATGATGGGCGCGCCGAGTGAAATACCGCAGAAAGCGATTGATGAAGTTCATATAAAATTGAAATAGTGCGTATTGGAGACCGAATATTATCGGCGCCGTTCACTCGCCCAGCGAGCTCATTCACTACGCAGTTCGCGGCCTCTTTTTCGCTCTGCGAAAAAACCATGCCCGGCCGCTTCACTGATGTGCGCCGACAATAATCGGTCGCCAATTCAACCGTGTGTTACAATGAAAGAGATTAAACTCGAACAATTTAGCGGACCGCTTGATCTTCTGATTGCGCTTATTGATCAGGAGAAGTTGAATATCAACGACATCGCTCTTTCCAAAGTTACCGGGCAATATTTTGATTATCTAAATAAGCTGGAAGAAAGGCGGCCGGAGGAGTTGGCGGATTTTTTGGTCATTGCCACGAAACTCGTGTACATGAAGTCAAAAAATCTTCTGCCGCAAATATCGCCTGATGAAGATTATGGACCGTCTTTAGCCGAACAGCTCAAAATGTATAAGCGCTACATTGAAGCCAGCCGCGATGTGAACCGGATGTGGAACAAGAGTATTCTTGGTTATGGCCGAGTGGAGCCGCCGGTTAAACCTGAAGGTTTTGTTTTACCGTTGAATGCGAAAAACAGCGATCTCAAAGATTCTTTCATCAGTTTGCTTAAGCGCCTCAAGCCGATTAATCCGCTGCCAAAGGTGAGTATTGACCGGGCGATCAGCGTGAAACAAAAAATTGATTTAATTTATAATTTACTGAAGCGGTACAAGAAAATCAGTTTTGCCACGATTTTAGCGGAGGCCGAAAATAAGACAGAAGTCATTGTTTCATTTTTGGCCATTCTTGAACTTATCAAATTCGGCAACGCCGCTGTTCGCCAAACAAAAACATTTGCCGATTTGGAAATCTCAAAAATTTAATTATGTCATTAATTTCACAGATAGAGACAATATTATTCGTCGCCTCAAAACCGTTGTCACTGAAAAAAATTGCTAAATCACTTGATGTCGCCGAGGCCGCGGTAGGGGAGGCGCTTTTGTCTATCGCCGGCAAATACAATACCGGCGATTCCGGCGTGATGCTTCTGCAGAATAACGATGAATGGCAGATGATTTCCAACCCTGACAACCGCACGGCGGCGGAAAAATTTTTAAAAGCGGAAGTTAGCGGCGAGCTTACACGTCCGCAGCTTGAGACCCTTACAGTTATTTCATATTGCGGGCCGATCACCAAGCCTGAACTGGAACAAATTCGGGGCGTAAATTGCGCTTTGATTATAAGAAATCTTTTAATGAGGGGTTTGGTAAAAGAAAATGAAGATGCGGCAAACCTTTTACCGACCTTCGAGGTGACCATGGATTATTTGCGCCATCTTGGTTTGAGCACATTGGCTGAACTGCCGGATTATGAAACCTTGCATAATCATGAATATGTGATGAAAATTTTGGGTACAAATCCGGAAGAACTGCCGCAGACGCAATAAACTATGACAAAAAAAGTTTTTGATTTTATTTCTTCTTTTGGCCTGATGATACTCGGTGTGGGCCTTCTTTTCGCCTTCACTGTTTCATTTGCTCCGGCACAAAAACAATGCCAATACCGTTTTCCGAAATCACATCCGCGCGAACAGTTTGGTGGTGATTTGGAAAGGCAAAATTTGCCCCCCAGCCGACCGACCGTGCCTTTAGCCAAAAATGATTCAAATTTTTCCGCCACGCTCACCGCCTTTTCCGCTTACATTATTGACGATAAGACGGATACGGTTTTATTTGAAAAAAATGCCGAAGCTATCCGTCCTTTAGCTTCTATTACCAAAATAATGTCGGCGATAGTACTTCTTGATTTGCCGATTAAGTGGAATGCTACCACCACTGTAACTGAGGCGGATTGTGACGACAGCAGTCACATTTTGAATTCAGGAGAAATTTTTAAGTTGCAGGATTTGTGGGCCGCCGGTCTGATCGGCTCGTCAAACAGCGGCATTAGATCGTTGGTAAGGGTGAGCGGCCTAACCATCGAAGAATTTGTCCAAAAAATGAATAATAAAGCAAAAGTACTTAATCTGTTGTCGCTAAAATTCACGGATCCTACCGGCTTGGAAGCGGATAATGTCGGCAGTGCCAAGGACATCGCCGCACTATTAAAAGAGGCCCTGAAGAATGAAAAAATTTCTAAAACAATGAGTATCGGCGAATATTATATCAAACCACTCAATAAACCAAAGTCACGGCGTGTCTGGAGCACGAATTGGCTTTTAACCAAGTGGATACCGAGCGATTTTGACACAAAGAATATTTGCGGTAAGACAGGATACATTGGTGATGCTAAATATAATTTTGCCGTGAGAATCGCCGATAAGGAGAATAATCCGATTATCGTAGTGGTCCTTGGGTCGGCAACTAATGAATCGCGTTTTAGCGAGGCCAGGGATTTGGCTGACTGGTCATATAGTAAGTTTCTATGGCCGAACGAAGATGGTTATAACGATTTGGTTGAGTAAATATGCAGGCAGTTGTTTTTTGTGCTATAATAATGGTATGAAAATAAGCACTTTGGCCGAAAAAAAGAACCTGAAAGGCAGGCGCGTATTGGTTCGTGTTGATTTTAATGTACCGCTCAAAAACGGAAAAATAAAAGAAGCGTATAAAATTGAAAAAAGTTTGTCGACTGTAGAATTCTTGTGCAAAGCCGGAGCGAAAATTATTTTAATAAGCCATTTAGGACGGCCAACAGGAGTAGACAAAAAATTAAGCCTGAAACCTGTCGCTGTGGCGCTCGGAAAAATGCTGGAAAAAAAAATAGATTTTTTTGCGGTCAGCGATAAAATTTTAGGCGATAAAAAACAACTGGAAAATTTGCAGAAAAAAATCATGGCGCTGAAAAATGGTGATGTTGCGCTTCTGGAAAATATCAGATTTATAAAAGGTGAAGAAAAAAATGACCCAAAGATTGCCCGCGCCCTCTCTTCTCTCGGCGAGCTGTTTGTCCTGGATGGATTTGCCGTGGCGCATCGCGATGCCGCTTCTGTATCGGGAGTGGCTAAATATTTACCTGCTTGCGCCGGATTGTTATTGGAAGAAGAAATAAAAGGTCTGGCTAAGCTCATTGAAAGGCCGAAAAAGCCTTTTGTTGTGGTGCTGGGCGGTGCAAAAATGGAAACTAAGGTTCCTTTGATAAAGAAATTTATCCCTAAAGCATCGCAGATTTTAATCGGCGGCGGAATATTTAACACCTGTCTCTGGGCTAAAGGCGTAAAAGTTGGACGCTCGATTGTTGATAAAAATTATAAAAAAATTGCCCTGTCTTTCTGGAAAAATAAAAAAATTATAATGCCCGTGGATTTGGTGGTTGGAGGTGAGCAAGGCGAGCAGGCAAAGGTTGTCGCTTTAGATTCAAAATTTAAGATTCAAAATTTAAAAAACGGCATCTACGATATAGGCCCAAAAACCGTGTCGCTTTTTGCAAAATACATCAAGAAAGCCAATACACTGGTGTGGAATGGATCCATGGGAATGTTTGAAGTGCCGCCCTACCATTGGGGCAGCAACGCGGTAGCGCGCCTGTTTGCCAGCCGGGCAAGGGGAAAGGCATTCGGCGTTACCGGCGGCGGGGAAACCGTGGAAGTGGTGAAAAAATTAAAATTAATGAATGATATTGATCTGGTTTCCACCGGCGGGGGCGCAATGCTTGAATATTTATCGGGAAATAAACTGCCCGGAATAATGGTGGTATTAAAAAAATAATTTATTATATATTATTTAAATACCTTTCAAACGGAAGGTGTTTAATAAGGGAGGTAATTTATGCCCATAACAAGCGGCATTAGACGGGATCTGCCGCCGAAAAACGGCCATGGTTCCTGCGGTTGTGCGTCATCTTGCGCGTCGTGCGGTTGCCACAGTACTTTCGGCAAGAAAATGCTATTTACCCTGCTTGGGGTATTAATGGTATATGGTATTTTTTATTTTGGCACACTTATCAATAACAACCTGAAGAAGAATCAATTTATTGGCAGGATGGATAAAAGCGAAAGAATGGTCACAGTGAACGGTTTGGGGAAAGTAACCGGCAACAATAACATTGCTGTCACAACCATCGGTTATTCCAACACCGATAAAGAAGTGTCAAAAGCGCAATTAGATAACAAGAAAATAATGGATCAGGTGATGGCCGATTTGAAGAAGCTCGGTATTGAAGATAAAGATCTGCAGACAGATTACACTATTTATCCGGACTATAATTATACCCAAGAGCGTGGTCAGGAGCTCAAGGGGTATCGCGTAAATAATTCCGTTACGGTTAAAATTCGCGATTTGTCAAAAATTAATGATATTCTAGGATTGGCCGGAAAATATGGCGCCACCGAAGTCGGCGGTTTGAGTTTTACCATCGACGATCCGAGCAACCTTAAAGATCAGGCTCGAGGCAAGGCCTTGGATGACGCCAAGAAAAAAGCCGCAGAATTGGCGGCATCACTCGGCGTAAGATTGGGTGGAGTGGTCAGCTACAATGAATATGACGCTTCAAACGACACATACTATCCGAAATATAATACGATCAGCGCCGAAGGCGGAGGAATGGGCAGCGGTGCGCCGGAAGCGGTTTCCGGAGGCAGTAAAGATGTCCTTATGAACGTTAATATCACCTACGAAATATTGCCGTAAATTATCTGAAAATGTTAAAAGAGTCCGCCGTTGGCGGGCTCTTTTTTTATTCTGTTCCGCGTGCTATAATATTTTTATAAAACAATACGAGTTTTAAGTATTTTTGCTATGAAAATCAAAAAAATTCAAGCCAGAGAGATCCTTGATTCGCGTGGTAATCCCACGGTGGAAACACGCGTTTCGCTTGCGAGTGGCATGGTAGTGTCGGCAAAAGTTCCCTCCGGCGCTTCTACCGGAGCGCACGAGGCCTGGGAATTGCGCGATGGCGGCAAGCGGTATGGAGGAAAAGGCGTGCTGAAGGCGGTGAAAAATGTAAATACAATAATTGCCAAAGCGATAGTTGGAATGGATGTGCGCGATTTAGAAAAAATTGACCAGAAAATGATTGCTTTGGACGGTACGAAAAATAAGTCAAAGCTTGGTGCTAATGCTATTTTATCGGTTTCTCTCGCCGTGGCCAGAGCCGGCGCTGTTGCCGCGCGAATTCCACTATATCGCCATCTGCGAAAAGCATATGGCATAAAGGAAAAAGGCTGGCGTTTGCCTATTCCGACTATGAACGTGTTAAACGGCGGAGCGCACGCGGACAGCGGCCTTTCAATTCAGGAATTCATGATTATTCCAGCCCACAGGCTGCTTCGCGAGAGAGTGAGGATGGGTGCTGAAATATTTCATGCTTTGGCCGGCCTTCTTAGGAAAAAAGGATACACTACCGCTGTGGGTGATGAGGGCGGTTTCGCCCCCCGTTTGCCGGGAAATGAAGCGGCGCTAAAAATGCTAATGCAGGCAATTGAACTTGCCGGATATAAAGCCGGTGAAAATATATTTCTCGGCCTTGATGTAGCCGCGTCGGAATTTTTTTCCGATGGCAAGTATTTTTTTGAAAAAGAAAAGGGCGGCCGGACTTCGGAAAAAATGATTGCCACTTTTGAAAGTTGGATAAAAAAATATCCGTTGGTACTGGTTGAAGACGGGCTTAGCGAAAATGATTGGGTGGGTTGGAAAGATATGACTGTACGGTTGGGCAAAAAGACAATTTTAGTGGGCGATGATATTTTTGTCACCAATCCCGAAATATTCTCCCGTGGCATAAAGGAAAAAGTCGGCAATGCCATTCTTATTAAAGTAAATCAGATCGGCACGGTCAGTGAAACCATGAAGGCGATTAAATTAGCCAAGGCGAACGGTTATAAAACTGTAATATCGCACCGCAGCGGAGAAACCGGCGATACATTTATTGCCGATTTGGCCGTAGCGGTCAACTCCGATTATATTAAAACCGGTTCGCTGTCGCGTTCTGAAAGAGTGGAAAAATATAATCGTTTGATGGAAATTGAAATGGAGCTGGGCATCTAAATATGAAAACAAAACCAACAGTACTCGCGATCATGGATGGTTGGGGAATAGCGCCGATAGAAAACAAAGGTAATCCGATTACGCCAAAAAATGCGCCTAATTTTTTTTCTTGGCTGAAAAAATACCCGAATACTGAAATTGCCGCCAGCGGAGAATCAGTTGGGCTTTTTAAGGGCGAAGATGGCAATAGTGAAGCCGGACATATGAATTTGGGAGCCGGCCGGGTGGTACAACAAGACGCCATATATATATCTGATGCGATTGAAGATGGTACATTTTTTAAAAATCCCGCCTTTCATCAGGCCTTGCATCATTTGCACAAATATAAGACAGCCGCCCATGTGATGGGTCTGCTATCCAATCATAACAGCGCTCATTCCTGTCCGGAGCATCTTTACGCGCTTTTGGATTTTTTACGGAGTGAGGGCGTAAAAAAGATATTCTTGCATTTGTTTACCGATGGCCGCGATTCCGGCCAGCACGACGCGCCTAAACATCTAAAAAAATTGCGCGAGCACATGAAAAATGGCGAAAAGATAGCCACTATTACCGGCCGATTTTACGCCATGGATCGCGGGAAAAACTGGGATCGCCTAAAAGGAGCTTATGAAGCAATTGTTATGGGTCGAGGTGTGCGTTGTACCGCGCACAGCGCTGAGGAAGCGATTGCCCAGGCATACAATAGCGGTGAAACGGACGAGTACATTTGCCCCACTGTGATCATGGATGACGGTCATCCGGTTACTTCAATAAAAGATAATGATGTAATTTTTTTCTTTAATCTGCGCAGTGACCGCGCGCGTGAACTGACTAAAGCGTTTGTTCAGCCGGATTTTGAGCAAATAAATGACGGCGCTTTCCATCGTGCGTTTGTGCCGAAAAATACGCGCTTTGTTGCTATGACTGATTTTGGACCGGACCTGCCGCATGTCTTAACCGCCTATCCCAGCCGGGATGTGGTTAACAGTTTGCCGCGGGTTTTGTGTCCCCACCAACAGCTATACATCGCTGAAACAGAAAAATTCGCCCATGTGACATATTTTTTCAACGGAGGTTATGGCCGGCATTTTTGCGACGAACGCTGGATAAAAATCGCTTCGGTTGAAGTGAAAAATTATAAAGATCGTCCGGAAATGAGCGCTAAATTAATTACTGATGTTTTAACAAAGGCAATTGAAAAAGACGGATATGAATTTGTCTGTGTTAATTTCGCCAATCCGGACATGGTGGCGCATAGCGGCGATATGGAAGCAACCGCTAAAGCAATTCGCACGGTTGATACCGAGATGGCGCGTCTGATAAAAGTTGTGGAAAGACTCGACGGACAAATGATAATTACTGCTGACCACGGTAATGCCGAAGAGCTGGTTAATCTGAAAACCGGCGAAGTTGATACAGAGCATTCCACCAATCCGGTTCCGTTTATTGTTGTGGGAAAAAAATATTCAAAAAGTAAATTAAAACTGCGTAAAAACGGCAAGCTCGGCGATGTGGCGCCCACGATCCTAAAAATGATGGATATTCCAAAACCAAAGGAGATGACAGGTAAAAGTATATTTTAATTATGCCTCACAAACATAAACCGGTTGTCTTAATCATCCTCGACGGCTGGGGAATTGCTCCGGACGGAGAAGGCAACGCCATCGCAAAAGCCAAAACACCCAATCTGGATGATTACAAAAAAAATTATCCGGTGACGACTATTACCGCGAGCGGTACCGAGGTTGGGTTGTCATTTGGCGAAGTGGGCAATTCCGAAGTCGGCCATTTAAATATTGGCGCCGGCAGGGTGTATTATCAAACACTGCCGCGTATTGACCAGGAAATATTAAATGGAAATTTTTTTGGCAATCAGGCATTTTTATCGGCTTTTGAACACGTGAAAAAAAACAAGTCAAATCTTCATCTGATGGGGCTCGTTTCCGCCGGAAAAGTGCATTCCAGCGATGAGCACCTCCATCGGCTGCTTGAGATGGCAAAGAAAAACGGCTGTTCAAAAAATGTTTATGTTCACGCCTTTCTTGACGGCAGAGATACTTTGTATAATTCAGGCAAATATTTTATCGGGCAGTTAATAAATAAAATGCAGGAGTTAAAAACCGGCAAGCTGGCGACACTGGCCGGCCGCTATTGGGCGATGGACAGAGATAACCATTGGGACAGGATTGAAAAAGTTTTTCGGGCATTAACAGTAGGCGAAGCCGATCGGATGGCACCCGACCCGTTGCAGGCGATAGATGGCGCATACGCCAACAAAAACTATGACGAAGAATTTTTACCAACGGTTATTACCGATAAAAACGGAAAGCCCACAATTACCATTAAAGATAACGACGCCGTGATATTTTTTAATTTTCGTCCGGACCGGGCGCGTGAGATGACCAAAGCGTTCGTTTTGCCGGAGTTTGATAAGTTTCCTCATCAGGCGCTTAATAATCTGTATTTTGCGACCATGGGTGAGTATGAAAAAGATTTGCCGGTATCGGCTGTGGCTTTTCCGCCGGTTGTAATTATTAATGGTTTAGCCGAAACCGTCAGCCGGGCCGGTCTGCAACAATTTCATATTGCCGAAACTGAAAAATATGCCCACATTACATTTTTTATAAATGGCACCAGAGAGGATCCGTTTCCCGGAGAAGACAGAAAAATTATTCCTTCGCCAAAGGTATCTTCATATGATCAGCAGCCGGAGATGTCGGCTGTTCCGGTGGCAAAAGAAACGGTCAAGGCCGTGGAAAGCGGAAAGTATGATTTTATTGCCGTAAACTTCGCCAACGCAGATATGGTCGGCCACACCGGCTTGCTTGAGCCCACAATTACGGCCTGTGAAACAATTGATGAGTGTGTCGGCAGCATCGTTGACCATGTTTTGGCCCATGAGGGCGCGGTTGTCATTACGGCCGATCACGGTAATGCCGAAGAGGTCGTAAATTTGCAGACAGGGGATATAGACAAAGAACATTCAACAAATCCCGTGCCGCTGTATATTGTCAGCCGGGATTTAATGGGGCAGGCCGGCCCGAGCGGAGACCCGCCCGAGGGGGACTTGAGTTTATTGCAGCCGGTGGGTATGCTTTCCGATGTTGCTCCGACAATTTTAAAATTAATGGGTTTGGAACAACCGCCGGAGATGACCGGCTCCAGTTTAATTCAATAGCGCGGCGGTTTCAGACGTCCGCTGTTTTATTTCTGCGATTACCGTTTCCTCGGCCGCCTTAAGAGAAGATCCGTTTATTTCGATTTCCGCATTGCGTTTGTTTCCGCGCGGAGAAAAAGTTTTCAGTATTTCCATCGCGTCAAAATGTTTTTCCACGGTCAGCCGGCCGTGGATTTTGTTTTCCTCATTTTCGTCTTCAAACAACACTAAAATTAATGAAGCCTCGGGCGAATTGCCGATTAATTCATTTATCAACTCCTGAATGTCGTTCATTCCGGCGCCGGAGCGTTTGAAATCATCTCTGGTGAGGAGCGTCCATGCCAGGGCGATACTGCGTTCTGTCTGAAGTCCGGTAAGGGCCTGTCCCCACAGTTTTAATGTAGCGATGGATTTTGTCCGGTAAAGATGCTTGATAATTTTTTCGCGGTCAGCGCCCAGGTTCATCAGCTGTCCGGCGAGATTAAGCGTTGCCGGCGTCACATTCGGAGTTTTAAAGCTTCTGGTCCCGGCAATCATGCCGGTGAGTATTGCCGTGGCAGTCGCTTCATTTGTAGAAAATCCTAATTGTTCAAAAGTGTGATAGACAATTTCCGATGTTGAAGTGGCGGTTAATTCCACTAAATTCAAACTGCCAAAATGTTCGTTTGCCGCTTTGTGGTCAATATTGACAATTGGTGTGCGGTAAAACAGATCCGTATTATTGAAGAATACGTCGCCCAGTGAATCCAGGTCGGTGGCGCCCAGCACGAAAATTAAATCGTATTTAAACGTGGTTTGTAAGGTCCTTAAATCGTTTTTTGTGATTGCGCCACTTAGCGGAGTCAGATGTATGGAAAGCCAGTTGTCCTTAATGTCATAGCTCAATGTCTCAATTTTTGCTTTGGAGACATCAACTTTGATGGTGAATTTATGCAAATGAAATAATTCCGGTTTAATATTGTCCACGCCTTCGAGAAATGAAAGATGGCCGGACGCGCTAAAACCGCCACAAACTACGTCAGCCTGTTTGCGCCGGGTGGAAAGATATCTTTTGAGTGCCAGTGCGGCAGCCACTGCGTCGTCGTTTTTTCCCTCCGGTAAAGCGATTAACGGGTGTCCACTCTGGTCAATCAGTTTATTCAATTGTGCCTTGGTGTCAAACATAGAACAGGTGATTATATCTCACCCAGGGTATCTTGTCAATAATGAAATATTGGCTAAATATAGCGGAATTTTTGCCTGTGTGAACACTATTTTGGCGAAATTTAGCAGAATATCGAGTCTTCCAGGTTGCTTTTTCCGTCTATTTTCATTAAAATATATGTTAATTGTACATAAAATAGCAGTGAACATGAAAGAGCTGGAAAAGGCCTACGAGGCGAAGAAATACGAAGATGGTATCTACGAAAAATGGGAAGAGTCCGGGTTGTTTAATCCGGATGTTTGCGTTGAAAAAAGCACTGCAAAAAAGGACGCGCCTATTTTTTCCATGGTTTTGCCCCCGCCGAATGTAACCGGCGTTCTGCATATGGGCCACGCCGCCATGCTTGCCATTGAAGACGCCATGATCCGCTACCACAGAATGAAGGGCGACAGGACTTTATGGCTGCCGGGCACCGACCATGCCGCCATTGCCACTCAAACCAAGGTGGAAAAGTTGCTTATGGAAAAGGGTGTGAAAGACCCGCGAGTTGAGCTTGGCCGTGAAAAATTTTTGGAAGAAGTGGATAAATTCGCCAAGGCCTCGCACGATACGATAATCAATCAGTGCAAGAAAATGGGTTCGAGTCTGGACTGGAGCAGGGAGGCGTTTACGCTGGACGAAAAAAGAAATCTGGCGGTGAGAACCGTTTTCAAAAAAATGTATGACGACGGACTGATAGAGCGCGGGTACAGAATTGTCAATTGGTGCCCTCGTTGTCACTCGACTTTGGCTGACGATGAAGTGGAATACAAGGAGCAATCGGCGAAGATTTACATCTTTAAATATTCGGCGGACTTTCCGTTTGCTATTGCGACCACTCGGCCGGAGACAAAACTTGGCGATACAGCCGTGGCGGTAAACCCTAAAGATAAGCGATACAAAAAGTTCATTGGTAAAACTTTTAAAGTAAAGAGTTTCGCCGGTGGCGCTGATTTAAATATTGAAGTAATCGGCGACGAAGCCGTGGATATGAATTTTGGAACTGGCGCGCTCGGTGTTACTCCGGCGCACAGCCACGTGGATTATGAAATGGCGCAAAAAAATAATTTACCGGTAATAAAAGTTATTGACGAAGACGGAAACATGGCGGCGGACGCCGGTACCGTTTATGCCGGGCTGTCGGTCAAAGATGCCAGAAAAAAAGTCGTGGAGAATTTACGTGTCAGCAATTTATTGGAAAAAGAAGAAGACGCGCCGAATAATTTGTCAGTTTGTTACCGCTGTGAAACGCCGATCGAACCATTACCGTCCAAGCAGTGGTTTATCAAAGTGAACAAAGAATTTCAAATGGGGCCGAGTAAAATTATGGGAATAAAAGAAGGGCAGAAAACCACCTTAAAGAAATTGATGCAGGCGGCGGTGCGTGAAGGACAGATAAAAATTATTCCCGATCGTTTTGATAAAACATATTTTCACTGGATAGACAATCTGCATGACTGGTGTATCAGCCGTCAGATTTGGTATGGGCACCGCATTCCGGTGTGGTACAAAGGCGACCAAACTTATGTAGGCTTTGAAGCGCCAAAAGACAGCGGCTGGCAGCAGGATTCCGATACGCTGGACACTTGGTTCAGTTCCGGTCTTTGGACTTTTTCAACGCTCGGCTGGCCGGATAAGACCGATGACTTCAATAATTATCATCCGACATCTGTACTTGAAACCGGCTATGATATATTGCCGTTCTGGGTGGCGCGCATGATTCTTATGACCACCTACACGCTCGGCGACATTCCTTTTGAAACGGTTTATCTGCACGGCCTGGTGCGCGACGAACAGGGCAGAAAGATGAGCAAGTCTTTGGGCAATGTAATTGATCCGCTCGCTATGGTGGAAAAATTCGGCGCGGATGCCACGCGTTTGTCACTAATGCTCGGCAATACTCCGGGCAATGATTCCAGATTGTCCGAGGAAAAGATCGCCGGTTTCCGTAATTTTACCAACAAGCTCTGGAACATTTGCCGGTATATGATGATGCAGATTGATTTTGAAAAAAGCGAACCGGCGAAACCGGTGACCTTGGCTGATTTTTGGATTTTAGAGCGTTTGCATGAGATTGCGTCCGATACCTCAAAACATATTGAACAGTTCAATTTTTCTTTTGCCGGTGAGAAGCTTCGCGATTTTACCTGGAATGAGTTGGCCGATTGGTATTTGGAGATTTCCAAAATTGAAGGAAATAAATCCGGCATTCTGCAATATATTCTGGAAACGATACTTAAGCTCTGGCACCCGTTTATGCCTTTTGTCACGGAAGCGATATGGTCGGAAATACCCGGCAAGAAGTTACTTATGGCTGAAAAGTGGCCGCAGCTAAAAAAGGAAAAAATTTCAGGCAGGGTCAAGGACTTTGAGATCATAAAAAATATTATTACCAATATACGGTCTTTGCGGGCAGAATATAAAGTGGAGCCGGCAAAAAAAATTAGTGTCAGCATTGGCGCCGGAAAATTTGCGGGCCTGTTAAAGGATAATGTTGAAATTCTTCAGGGACTGGCAAGAATTGAAAAAATACAAATAGACAAGTCAATGAAAAAACCGGGTAATTCGGTCGGCTTTTTGGAAAGCGGGGTGGAAGTGTTTATTGATCTCTCCGGTCTGGTTGATTTTGCCAAAGAAAAAATTCGTCTGCAGAAAGAAATCGGCGAGGTGGAGCCGTATATCGCCGTGTTGAAAAAGAAGCTATCAAACAAGGAATTTGTAAAAAATGCGCCAAAAGAAATTGTGGCAAATGAGAATGCAAAACTGGCCGAGGCTGAAGAGATGCTCGCCAAGTTAAATGACCAACTAAAATCAATTTAATATGTCCGAATTCGCCAAAGTAAATCCTGGTGATATATCCCCTAAACAAGAAAAAGAGCCCGAAACAGTATTGTCTCCCAAAGATAATGCCCGCCTTATTAATATCCTTAAAAGAGCCAAAGCGGCTGAAGCAGATGAAGACACTATGCTCGCCATCCGGCTGTATGAAGAGTATCTTGAAGAGTTTGAAAAGATCAAAAGAGACGGACCATCACCTGAAACTCCTTCAGATCCTAACATTATCATTGCTACCAATCCTGAAGGAAAAGAAGTATCTATTAATTTAGAATCCACCCTTCTTAATTCAAAGTATCTGTACGCCATTAACAATTTGACGAAATTCTCCGATGCCCTTCCCGAAACCATTACTCTATCTGAATCATCTCTGGCCCGTTGCCGTGAAGCCCTGGAACAGGGTTTTGATAAAGCCATCTTTTTCCCCAACCTGGAAGTACAGCTTGAAAAAGTTGGCATAACCAAATTAAAACAAGAGCTGGCTGACAAACCCTTGCCTAAGGGTACTTTTCCAGATGAAAAAGATAACTATTCTAGGGAATCTTATCTGCAAAACCCTATTGCTGAAAATCATTCTCTCACTGAATCAGCCCAAGCTAAAAGAAAGAATGGCTATCTTCTTTTCTACTCGTCCAATCCAGTACCCAAAGAAACTAAAAACCTCACCTTCCCTGAAGCCGTACAATACCTTAAAGACAAAAACCTGGATGGTCTCACCTTGCCCGAATATTACATCCTCCAAAGAAAAGAAGCTGAAATTAACGAAGACCACTCTTTTGATGCCTACAATGATGACGCGGATCAATCCAATTCGACTTGGCTAATTGACTCTCGCGCGCCCGGGGGCTGCGTGCGCGCGGTCTGGAATCCGGACGATCGGCGGGTGGTTGTGTACTGGAGCGGTGCCGGGAATCAGTACTCGGATTTGGGGGCGCGCCCCGCGATCGTTGTGCCCTTAGAACTTTAGTCTTTAAGCTCTAACCTCTCATTTTGTCATTGCGAGGACCCGCCTTTGGCGGGGACGAAGCAATCTTTATTCCTTAATCTTTTCCGAAATTTGTAAACATAACGCCATTTATGAAAATAAACACTGACCCCAAAAAAATTGAAGAAGTGCTGTCGCGCGGCGTGGAACAGGTCGTCGACAAAAATCACCTTGCGGAGAAATTAAAGTCCGGAAAACAATTACGCGTAAAATTAGGCGTTGACCCGACAAGTCCGAATATTCATTTGGGCCGTTCAATTCCGCTTCTTAAACTGCGCGACTTTCAGGAGTTGGGGCATCAAATCGTGTTAATCGTCGGTGATTTTACCGGAGTGATCGGAGATACTTCAGACAAGGACAGCGAACGGCCGATGCTTACACACGAACAGGTTAAAGCGAATATGGAAGGATATTTTGAACAGGCGGCCCGGGTAATTGATATCCGCAAGTGCGAAAAATATTACAACAGCGAATGGCTGGGAAAACTTAATTATCATGAAATCGGCGAGCAGGCCGACCAATTTTCAGTGGCGGAGTTTATCGCCCGCGAAAATATAAAAAAGCGCTTAGAGGGCGGTACGCGCGTTTCTCTGCGCGAAGTGCTTTATCCTCTGATGCAGGGTTATGATAGCGTGGCCATGAAAGCCGATGTGGAACTGGGCGGCACGGATCAGTGGTTTAATTTATTGGCCGGAAGAAAATTGCAGGAACATTACAAGCAGGAGCCGCAGGATATTTTAGTCGGTCCGTTGCTTGAAGGCACTGACGGCCGCAAGATGAGCAGCAGCTGGGGTAATACCATTAATCTCCTGGCCGAACCAAACGACATGTTTGGAAAAATAATGTCAATTCCGGACGGGTTGATTATTAAATATTTTACTCTGGCGACCCGCGCGCCGATGGCGGACATCGCGTTGTATGAAAAAGAAATAAAATCAGGCGGTAATCCGCGCGATTATAAAATAAAATTGGCTGAATACTTAACAAGCGTGTATCACGGTGATAAAGAAGCCAAGAAAGCGCTGGAATATTTTGTCAGCACGTTCAGTAAAAAGGAGATTCCTGATGAAATGCCGGAAGTGTCGGCGCGAGATATTGCAAGCGCGCTGGTGGAATCAAAAATTTGCAAAAGCAAATCAGAAGCGCGCCAGGTGATTGACCAGGGCGGAGTGAAAATTAATGAAATTAAAGTTGAAGCGGGTGATTATGCCGCCGCTGTTAAGGCCGGCGATATTGTTCAAAAAGGCAGCCGGTGGTTTGTAAGAATAAAATAGCAAATTTGTGGACAATAAATTGGTTATCTGTATTTTCCTTTTTTCCGCCATGCTGCTGGGCGGTTTTGGTTGTGAAAAGAAAGAAACGCCGGTAATAGCGAGAAGCGAAAAAATTCCTCAAAGCGCGGTAAAAATTTCGCCACAAGCCGATTTATCGCCGCCAATATTGCATTCAAAAGAATTTGACATGCCGGTACCTGTGTCCGGGCCGATTAATACTGCCGGAGCGGAAGATTCGCCGTTCATTACGCCCGATGGCAACACACTATATTTTTTCTTTACGCCTGACCCGAACATTCCGGCTGAAAAACAGTTGAATGACGGTGTTACAGGCATTTATGTGTCAGAGAATGTGAATGGCAAGTGGAGCGAACCAAAAAGAGTGATTTTGGAAAGGCCCGGGGAATCCGCGCTTGACGGTTGTGAGTTCGTGAAAGGCGATGTAATGTGGTTTTGCTCGGCCAGAGAAGGATACACCGGAATAAATTTATTTACTGCTAAAAAGATTAATAACGGGTGGGGCGGCGTAAAGTATGCGGGCGATGTGCTGATGAAAGATTATCAGGTCGGTGAGATGCATATTACGGCTGACGGGAATGAAATGTATTTTCATTCTCCGCAAGCGGGAGGAAAAGGCCAATTAGATATTTGGGTGATGAAAAAAGTTAATGATGAATGGCAGGCGCCTGAAAATGTGACAGCAGTCAATACAGCGGAAAATGACGGCTGGCCGTTTATTTCAGAAGACGGCAATGAACTGTGGTTTCTGCGGACATATCGAGGGTCGCCGGCGATTTTCAGATCAAAGAAAGCGGACGGTGTTTGGCAGAAGCCGGAGCTGATCGTATCGCAGTTTGCCGGCGAGCCGACTTTGGACAGGGCCGGAAATATGTATTTTGTCCATCATTATTATAAAAACGGAAAAATGCTGGAGGCCGATATTTATATGGCCAGGAAAAAATAACAATATGGATTTCATTAAAGATGAACTTATTAAATTGTTGAAAACTGCCGGTGTGGCCGGCGAAATTGATTTATCTGCTCCGCCAAAATCGGAAATGGGCGATTTGGCGTATGCCTGTTTTGAGACGGCGAAAAAACAGGGGATAAACCCGGCTGAAGCGGCCAAAGTATTGGCGCAAAAAATTACGCCAACTACGCTGGTGGAAAAAATTGAAGCCATCGGGCCGTATGTTAATTTTCATTTAAACACCGCGCAGGCGGCAAAATTGATATTGCTTAAAAAAGAAAAAAAACAGAAAACCGGAAAGAAAATAATGGTGGAGTATTCCCAGCCCAATACGCATAAGGAGTTCCATGTCGGCCATTTGCGCAATGCCTGTATTGGCGCCGCAGTGGTTAAGATGCTTAAAGAAACCGGCAACAAAGTAATCGCCGCCAATTATATCGGCGATATCGGAGCGCATGTGGCCAAATGCCTCTGGTATGTTAAGAGACATAAAATGAACGACTGGCCGAAAGAAAATTTGGGTAGCTGGATCGGAAAAATGTACACCGAAAGCGTGGCGGAACTGGAGAAAAATCCTGACGCGAAAAGCGAAATCGACGGGGTGCAGAGAAAGTTGGAAAGCCGCGACCGCGAGTGGTCTAAGCTTTGGGAAAAAACCAGGAAGGCGAGTCTGGATGAATTTAAAAGAATATATAAATTGCTCGGAAATGAATTTGACGTCTGGTTTTTTGAAAGCGAGGAAGAAAATCGCGGCAAAGAGATGGTCCAGGAGCTTTTAAAAAAAGGCATTGCAAAAATAGGGGAGGGAGGAGCCGTAATCGTAGATTTATCGCAATACGGCTTGGACATATTCTTATTATTAAAATCCGACGGTTCGACCCTGTACGCCACTAAAGATCTGGCGCTGGCGGAGAAAAAGTTTAAGAAATATAAAATTGATGAAAGCGTGGTGATTATTGACACCCGCCAGGTTTTCTATTTTAAGCAATTATTTAAAACATTGGAACTTGCCGGCTGGAAGAAAAAGTTTATCTGCCTTGCCTATGAATTTGTGCGCTTGCCCGAAGGGGCGATGTCCAGCCGCCGCGGAAATGTTGTTTTGTTTGAAGACATATACAATGAAGTTTTCAGCGCCCTGCAAAGCGAAGTGGCTTCGCGCCATAACGATTGGAAGCCGGCAAAACGGGATGAAACGGCGCGCGCCTTAGCGCTCTCGGCAATAAAGTTCGGCATGCTGAAGCATCCGATAGACAAGGTGATAGAATTTGAAGTTAAAGAAGCGATGTCGTTCGACGGATATACCGGGCCGTATGTTTTGTATACAATCGCGCGCATTAACAGCATTATGAAAAAATTCGGAAAAAAAGTGCCGGTTGCTGAAAAATATCTGTCCGGCCTGGTGAAAGGCGAAGAAAAAAATTTGATAATGAAAATCGGCCAGTTTAATCAGGTTATAAAATCAGCCGCCGACGGATTTGATCCGTCCGCATTGGCGCGTTATTCGTTCGACCTGGCCAAAATTTTTAATGATTTTTACGGCAAGTGCGGAATTCTGAACGCCGATGATGCCGGTCAAAAAACCGCCCGCCTGATACTTTGCGACCGCGTCAGGGAAACATTGGGGAAAGCCGCGGAATTGCTGAATATCGGGACAGTGGAGGAGATGTAACTTTTTGCTTATCCACCTGTTTTTACCGATCCGCCACTTCTAATAAATGGCAAAAAGGTGTATCATATTAATAACTATAATATTTAAATATACTAAATATGATTTTTAAAAGACAAAATACTCCGGTTGAAGAAGTTGACGAGGCAGTGGAAGAAGTTTATGAGGACGCGGGTCATTCGGAAGACAATGTTGATACCGTAGTTGGTCCATCGGTGAATGTGGAGGGTGATTTTGCTTCCGAGGGAAATATAGTGGTTAAAGGCACGGTTACGGGAAGCGTGCATACCAGTAAAAATCTTTTGGTTGAACCGGGCGCGAGAATTATTGCCAATGTGAAAGCAGGCAGTGCTACCATTGCCGGCGAAGTGCGCGGTAATATGAAAATTAAAGACTATCTGGAATTAACCGCTACGGCGCGCGTGGTTGGCGATATTGAAGCAAAAACGATTGCCATGGAAGCCGGTTCTCTGCTTTGCGGCAAAGTAATGATGCCCGGGCTTGAGGCAAACGAACCGCGGCGCTCCGGCCGTTCCAGAAAGTCAGAAGATTCTTCCATGGAAATGGGTGGAGAATAAAAAGAGGTAAAATATCGTTGTTATGTATGTCTACCTCTACGACAATTATTTAAACAGCAAAAAGTTTCAGTCGATATTAAAGCAAATTGAGATTCGTTTGGTGGACTATGGAATTGCCGGCAAGATTCTGCGCCTCAACAATTATGTTGACGTGAAACCGATTATCGAAGACGAAATAAAACGCGGCGCTAAAAATATCGTGATTGTGGGAAACGACCGGACCTTCGGTCATGTGCTTTCGCGCGGCGCTACTTGCGACTGCGTTTTTGGTTTCTTGCCGATCGGTCCGGACAATACCATTGCCGAAGTGCTCGGCATTCCCGAAGGAGTGGAGTCGTCCGACATACTGGCCCGCCGTCGCAAGCAGAAATTAGATGTGGGCTGGTTTAATAACCGTTATTTTGTTTCCCAGCTTCATGTTATGCCGGCCAAAGTAAGGGTAATTTACGATGAGCGTTTTCAGGTCTCAACGCCGTTTAAAATGGAAGTAGTGGTATGCAATTTTCAGCCGTTTTATTGGAAGCGGCACAAAAAAGACGCCGAAGAGTTTGTGGTTCATCCGCAGGACAGAAAGCTGGAGGCATTCCTTCGGCCGTTGACAAAGACCGGCTGGTTCGGGTATAAATATGAAGACCCGAGCATATTTCCCTTTGAAGAAATGGAAATAATCGGGGATAGCCCCTTTGTGGTTGAGGCCGACGGTAAAGCCACGAAAGAGGTAAAGGTAAAAATAAAATTGGCAAAAAATAAGATAGACATGATCGTCGGACGGGATCGAAAATTTTAATTTACGGGCGGGTGGCCCCGAAGCAGATGCTTCACATCGCTACGGGGCAAGCGAAACTTGATTGGACGGAGTTAAAAATTAAGTTTAAAAAAATAAAATTGCGCGGGTGGCGAAATGGTAGACGCACTACTTTGAGGTGGTAGCGCCGCAAGGCATGGAGGTTCGAATCCTCTCCCGCGCACAGCGAGCAATTTATTTAATTGCGAGTGAAAAACATATATGTTTCACATCATTATCGGTTTGTTGCTTGTGGCGGCCGGTACGGTACTCATCTTTAAAACTGAATGGTTTGTCCAGAATTTCGGCACTATCGCCTGGGCTGAGAACAACCTGGGTACCAGCGGCGGCAGCAGGCTGTTTTATAAGCTGATTGGTTTGGTTTTGATTTTTGTCGGCATGCTGGCGGCCACGAATTTAATGACCAGTTTTCTAATGGGAACGGTGGGAAAATTGCTAATCAGATAATTTTATGCCTACTTCAGGCACAGCATTAATCGATCCGGCAATAGTATTTAAAAAGATCGGCTTAAGCGCCGGAATGCGCGTGGCCGATTTTGGCTGCGGGCGCACCGGACATTTTGTATTTCCAATGTCGCCGATTATCGGGGACAAGGGCGTGATATATGCCGTTGACATAATGAAGGATATTTTGGAAAGCATAAAAAGCCGTTCAAGGTCAGAGGGCTTCAGTAATATTCAGGCGGTTTGGTCTGATCTTGAAAGTGTCGGCGCTGCGCCGATACCAGAGGGAAGTTTGGATGCGGGTTTTTTTGTCAATGTGATGTTTCTGTTG
This sequence comes from Candidatus Magasanikiibacteriota bacterium, assembly GCA_026396515.1. Classification (GTDB taxonomy): domain Bacteria; phylum Patescibacteriota; class Patescibacteriia; order Magasanikbacterales; family GWA2-37-8; genus JAPLWQ01. The sequence continues at coordinate 73,588 of JAPLWQ010000003.1, forward strand.
AAAAATCGTTTGGGAGCGATAAAGGAATCGTTGAGATTAATCAGAGAAGACGGATATCTAATTGTTATTGATTGGGCGAAAAAAGTCGGCCCGATCGGCCCTACACCAGAGCAAATGGTTAACCAGGAAGCGCTCGTTGGTATGGGTTTAAAAGAAAACCTGCAGCTGGTCGGCCGTATGCCGATGGGGGATTATCATTTTTGCGTAATATTTAAAAAGAAAAAAGAGATATGAATATCATGAACATTCTTGGCTGGTCATATTGGTTTCAGCAGCCATATATAGCGCGAGGGACAACTATGTGGATTTGGGTGATTATTTTTTTGGCGGCGATTTTCGGCGGTTTAATTTTGAAATTTGTCCAACAACAATTGTCTGAAAAATATAAAAAGAAAATGGCGAACAGCTTCTCCAATGTCGGGCTGACTTCCGGCCTGCTTGGCTTACTCTGGCTTTTTCTCCGCCAGGAGCAGGTGCCGTTTCTGGCCTGGCGTTTCTGGCTGTTGTTTTTAGTGGCTTATGCCCTCTATGTAGTTATTAAGAATTTAAAGTTTATTATTACCCGTTTACCGGAGATTCGCGCTGAACATGCCGATAAAGCCTTGAAGGAGAAATATTTGCCCAAATAGCGTGACGCGACACAATAAAAATATTGGTGATTGGGGAGAGGATCTGGCTGTGGGTTTTTTGCGGCGCCGCGGATTTGCAATCATTGAACGCAATTTTCATACAACTCAAGGTGAAATTGACATCGTCGCCCAAAAAGGCGGCGATTATTATTTTGTGGAAGTAAAAACACGGCTGAATTTGGCTTTGGCCACGGATCTGGCGATTCACCCTCTCAAGCAGTACCGCCTGGCCAAAGCGGTAAAAGAATATTGCTATCGCCGGAATATCGGCGGCGTTGGCATAATATATGTAGGCATAATTGTTTTACCGGATAGGGCAAAAAAAACGGTAAAAATCAGATATGTTGTTTTGCGGAATTTATCCTGAAATTTAATGAAATGCGGATTCTTTTGACACTATTGAATAATAATAAGAAATCCTATATAATGCCATCAAATAACTAACTAATTATATGACAAATAAAAATGAAAGAACGTTCGTAATTGTTAAGCCGGATGGCGTACAAAGATCGCTCGTCGGTGAAATTATCCGCCGGATTGAGCGCGTTGGCCTTAAACTTATTGGAATTAAATTTATTGTGCCGACAGAGGATCAGTGTTGGGCGCATTATAATAAAGATGATGTTTGGTTTGAAACCAAGGGCGCTAAAATGATTGAAAGTCGTAAGACCAATGGATTGCCGGTTGACAAACCGGCCGTGGAATACGGCAAGGACATTGTCCGGGCTCTGGTAAAATTTATGACCTGCGGTCCGGTAGTGGCCATGGTCTGGCAGGGGAATGAATCAGCGGGAATTGTGAAAAAAATTGTCGGCGGCACTGAACCGCTTACCTCTGATGTTGGTACAATCCGCGGAGATTTGACATTGGATTCGTACGATTTGTCAGGCATGGATGACCGGGCCGTCAGAAATCTGGTGCATTGTTCTGATAAACCGGAAGAGGCGGAAAGAGAAATCAAAATTTGGTTTAAAGAAGATGAGATAATAAAGTACCGTCTGGTCACGGAAGAAATATTGTACGATGTGAACCTTGACGGGATACTTGAATAGCAAACAGAAAATGCGCCTCAATCCGGGGCGCTTTTTTAAACGAAAACGACAGCCGGGCGGCTGTCTTGGAAATGAGCGGGTAGGTTTTGGTGGTTAGAATAGACTGCGGAAATAGATAGCGCTGGTCTCTACCTGGTTGACTACGCGCGAGCCCTTCACTTGCCAGTCATCATAGATGACGGCGTTGAGTTCGGCGAGTTTTGTCTGACGTTTGGCAATGACCTTTTCGATCCCGCCGTGACATTCCAGCTCTCCGCCTGGTTTCAGGTCGCACACGGCGGCCACGTCGTTGAATTCCTTTTTTATTGGCGCCAGTTCGTAAGATATCGCCACTTGGTTGTGGCATATTGAAATTGCGAACACGATTACGAGGAGACGCAGTCCGAAGCGGATTACCTTTGGAAGGTACTTAAAGCGCCCGATGAGAAAGAGCAGTCCGATGCCGAGAATGATGTAGAGCACTATCGCATAGAACTCCTTCATCAGATCCGGCGGTGTCATGCCAAAGTCTGCTGCCCACCTGCTGGCGGTCATGTTCACGGTACTGGACAGCGCGACCATCCCAAATAAAGCGTAAATCCATTTGGTCCAGGACCCGTTGACCTGCCTTTCTTCACCTTCACGCTCTATCATTTTTCCTCCTTGTGGTTTTTGTATGATAACGCCGAATTATAGCATATAAATGCGATATTGTCAAGGTTGATTGCTCGTATTTCTTATGCACAAACAAACTTTGCTACAAAGGTCAAAATTTGCTAAAATTAAGGCACAAAACATATCATATGAATATTATCGATAAAATTAAAGTTGCCGGTTTGACTGGCAGGGGAGGTGCTGAGTTTCCGACTGCCCAAAAGTGGCAGTCCGTATTAAACGCAAAAAAAGCCAACCCAAAAAAACCGGTCTATGTCGTATGCAACTTAAGCGAGGGCGAGCCGGGTGTGGACAAAGACATGCATATTGTCGAATATTTTCCCGAAGATGTGATTATTGGCATGCGGGCGGCGATTGAAACGTTTCATGCCGATAAGGCCTATATTTTTGTTCAGAGCCATAATTTAAAAAAGGTAAAATCTCGGCTCGGCCCGTTTATCAAGCGGCTGCCCATTGTTTTCTTTCCTGAAGACCGCGGGTACCTTGCCGGAGAAGAAACCGCCTTAATTGAAACAATTGAAGGCAATAGAACCGAACCAAGATTAAAACCTCCTTATCCGACCGAAAAAGGATTGTTTGGCTGTCCGACGCTGGTTAATAATTTAGAAACATTTTATTGTGTTTCCAGAATTTTAAGAGGTGAATATAATAGCACCAGATTTATATCTATCCGCGGAGATGCGCGGAATCCCGGAGTTTTTGAGATGCCCTGTACGGCCACCATAGAACATATTTTGAAAAAAACAAAGAATGTTCCGCGCTTCGGATATTTTGTCCAAGTGGGAGGCGGCGCGTCCGGCAACATTCTTTTGCCTGAAGAATTGGAAACAACTATTAAAGGCGCCGGTTCAATAATGATTTACGGAACCAAAAAAACAGACGGCCGCAAACTGATGAAGAGATGGGTTGAGTTTTTTTACCGTTCAAACTGCGGAAAGTGCGCTCCCTGCCGCGAAGGAGTGTACCGTCTGCGCGAAGAGCTTGGAAAAGCGAAGCCAAACTGGTTAATATTGCGGGCAGTGTTGGAAACGATGCGCGATTCAAGTTTTTGCCCGCTGGGTAAAAGCGTTCATGAACCGATGATGAGCTTTATGGAAAAAATCGGTGTTAAATAATTTTATTATGCCAATGAGTGAACAAGTGGAAGCGGTGCCAAAGGAAAAGACAATTTACGTAGTGGGAGTATTTTTGTTTTTGCTCGGTGGTGTAATGCTCGCTCCTCTGTTTCCTAATCAATTTATTTCCGGTCCGATTGTAAACGCCATTTTGCTGATCGTTACCGTCATATTGGGTTTGCGCAGCGGAATACTTATGTCTTTTTTGCCGAGTGTAATGGCATTGGTCGGCGGCCTTTTGCCGGCAATATTTATCCCTTTCATTCCATTTATCATGGCCGGAAATATTATTTTTGTCACTATATTTCATTACTTGCGCCAGAAAAATTTTTGGCTCGGCGCCGGAGCGGGTAGCGTGGTAAAATTTATTTTTCTTTATATATCCAGCAAAATAATGTTTGATTATTTTACTGGTCAGACGCTTGCCGGGGCGTTTGCACTGATGATGTCTTGGAATCAACTGTATTCTGCGGCAGTCGGCAGTTTGATCGCCTTTTTATTTCTAAAAACAATTAAACGTATTTAGTGTTATGCCGAAAAAATTTCAAATAAAGATTGACGGGAAAAATATCGACGCCATGGAAGGTGAAACAATTTTGCAGGCGGCTTTGAGGTCTAATATTGATATTCCGCATCTCTGCCAGCACCCCGACCTGTCTGTACGCGCCAATTGCCGGATGTGTATGGTGAGCGTGAAGGGAATACGCTCGCTTGTCACCGCTTGTTCCACTAATGTGGCGCCGGGAATGGAAATAATTTCGAAATCGCCGGCAATAAAACGATCGCGCAAATTTAATTTGGAAATGATTTTCGGCGAGCATGTGGAAGATTGCCCTGTTTGCGTTTGGAATTCACGCTGTGATTTGCTTAAATACCGCAAAGAGCTTAATTCAAAAATGCTACGGTTTGAAGACCGAAAAGTTAGGCGTCCGATCTACGAGTTCGGTCCGATTGTTTTTGATCAGACGAAATGTATTGATTGCCGAAATTGTGTGGAAGTTTGCCCTGTGGAATATTTGGAAGTGAGCGGTAAAGGTTCAGAAATTGGCATTGAGCCGTCGGCGAATAGAAAGAAGGATTGTATTGCCTGCGGCCAGTGTATAGTACATTGCCCGGCTGGAGCGATAAAATCCGTCGGCGAATATTCGGCGATTGATAAGTTGGAAAAATTATTTAAACAAAAAGATAAGATTGTAGTAGTGCAGTTCGCCCCCTCGATCAGAGTCTCGATCGGTGAAGAGCTTGGCCTGCCTTATGGCGCCGCTGCCACCAATCAGCTCTCTGCCGGTTTGCGCGCGCTGGGATTCAATTATGTTTTTGACACTTCTGCTGCTGCTGATTTTACCACTATTGAAGAGGCGTCCGAAGCGGTCGAGAGAATAAAAAAAGGAGAGAATCTGCCGATATTTACATCCTGTTGTCCTTCCTGGGTGATGTTTATGGAATTTAATCGTCCGGATTATGTGAAACATTTAAGCACGGCGCGTTCGCCCGAGATTATGCTTGGCGGACTGATTAAAACCTATTGGGCGGAAAAAGAAAAAATTGATCCGAAACAGATAATTTCCGTTTCAGTAATGCCTTGCACCTCCAAAAAGTTTGAAATTGAAAGGCCGGAATTTAAGATTAATGGCTTGAAGCCGGTGGATATTGTAATAACCACACGCGAGCTGTCCCGCTGGCTCTTAAATAAAAAAATTGATCTGAAAAAAATAAAGCCGTCCATGGCTGACAATCCGTTTGGCGATCCGTCCGGCGCCGGTGTCATCTACGGCGCCTCCGGCGGTGTCATGGAATCGGCTTTGAGAACCGCTTATTGGATCTTAACCGGAGAGAATTTGAAAGACTACAACTTGTTTAAAAATGTGCGCGGTTTGGACGGAATTAAAAGAGCGGTGATTAAACTGCCGCGTCCGCTTAAAACCGCAAAAGGCGTGCGCACTGAACTTCGGGTAGTTGTGACCAATATGATAAAAAACGCGAGGTTAATTCTTGATGAGTTGAAGAAAGATCCTTCGGCCTATGATTTTGTGGAAGTGATGACTTGCCCGGGCGGATGTATTGGCGGGGGAGGCCAATCAATGCCGGTAGATAATTCCATACGCGAACGTAGGGCTTCCTCCCTTTACGTGATTGATGGTGAGAAAAAAATTCGGTTGGCGCACGAGAATCCGGCTGTGCTTAAGGCTTATGACGATTATTTCAAGGATGTTAATAAGAAGCACCTGGTTTTCCATACAAAATTTTATCCGAAAAATAGGACTAAAATAATTACCCGGCGCCGGGTAAAAGCTGATGGGGCCCTACAGAGCGATAAATATAAAAAATAATAGATACTTTATGCCCATGGAAAAGAAATCACCAATTTATACCATATTGGTCGGCGGCGCAGCCGGAGACGGCGCTAAAGAGGCGGCTATAAATTTCGGCCGGCTGGCGGCTAAACACGGTTATGAATTTTTTTTGTCAGTGGAATATCCGTCGCTTATCCGGGGCGGGCATAATTATGCGCGTGTAAGCATATCCTCCAAAAAAGTTTTTTGTGATTCAGCCGAGCTCGATGCGGTGGTGGCTCTTAATGATGAAACAGTTGAAAAACATCGGTCTGAAATAAAAAAAGGCGGAATGATTTTTTTAGACAGTGCTGAGGATGCCGGGAAGAAAGGGTTGATAAATATTCCGGCGAGCGCCTGGGTTAAAGAAGAAAATTTGCCGCGTCTTTTTAGGGCCAGCGCACTGCTTGGCGCCGTCTGCCGATATTATAATTTTGATATTGTTGAGCTGAACAATATTTTTAAAGAAATTTTCGGTGAAAAAGCCGGGCCGAATATCTTGCTGGCCAAAAAGGGCTATGAGTTTTTGCAGAGTAAAAATGTTCAGCAAGTATTTCTGCCGCGCCGTAAGTGCGCCGGGAAAATGGTGCTTGACGGGAACGAAGCTTTTTCGGAAGGATTAGTTAAAGCAGGCCTGAAGAATTACTTTGGCTACCCCATGACGCCCTCTTCTTCCATATTGCATTATCTGGCAAAGAAGGCGAAAGAATATAAATTGAAAGTGGTTCAGCCGGAAAATGAAATTAGCGTTATAAACATGGCACTTGGCGCTTCATATGCCGGCAGTCGGACTGCGATAGCATCCACCGGCGGCGGTTTCGCTCTTATGCTTGAGGCGATGGCTTTTGCCGGAGTAGCCGAGATTCCAATCGTCGTGGTCGATGCCCAGCGCGCTTCAACCTCAACCGGCGTACCGACACGGACCGGACAGGGCGATCTTGATTTCGTCCGTCATTTACCGGGAGAGTATCCGAGAATTGTGCTGGCGCCCGGAGATGCCGACGAGGCGTATCTTATAGCCGGCGCAGCCATGAATCTGGCGTGGAAATTTCAATCGCCGGCCGTTGTGTTGCTTGACAAGCATTTATCCGAAAGTGTTTCCACTGTTGACTTGCAGACAAATAAAGTTAAAATTGAAAACCCAAAGATAGCCGGCAACGGTGCCGCTTACCGCCGCTACGCATTTTCGCCGGATGGCGTGTCGGCGCTGGCGTTTCCCGGTGAGAAAGGCAAAGTAGTAAAAATATCCAGTTATGAGCACGACGAAGATGGATATATTTGTGATGGCGTGGAAAACGCCAAAAAAATGTGCGAAAAGCGTTTTGCCAAGACAAAAGGCATTGTCGTGGAAAGAAAAAAATATGATTCAATAAAAATTTACGGTGATAAGAAAGCGAAGAATGCCGTAATTTTTTGGGGTTCGGTAAAAGGCCCGATGCTTGAGGCGATGCGCGCGGTCAAGCGGCCATATAAAGCGGTCCAAATTGTCTGGTTGGAACCGTTTGATACTGATCGTTTTTTGAAAGAAATAAAAGGTGTAAAAAAATTGGTGATAGCGGAAAATAATTTTACCGGACAGCTGGCTAAGCTAATACGGGAGAAAACCGGTGTAGAAATAAAAAATAAGATATTGAAATATGATTCTTTGCCTTTTGACGTTCGGGAATTGGCAAAAAAATTAGATAAGATATTTTAAATATATGATTGACTTTTCCACAAAAGCAAAAAATACATGGTGTCCCGGTTGCACTAATTTTTCAATTTTAGCCGCTTTTAAAAATGCGCTCAATGATCTGGCGGGGGAGGGTTACTCAAAGGATAATTTTGTCATGGTTGCCGGCATCGGTTGCCATGGAAAAATACCGGATTATGTGGATATTAACAGTTTTATGTCTTTGCATGGCCGTGATGTTGCTTCGGCCGAGGGCATTAAAGCTGGTAACCCCAATCTGACAGTGGTTTCTTTTGCCGGAGATGGCGACGCCTATGCCGAAGGCATGGAGCATTTGGTGCATGCGGCTAAGCGTAATGCCAATATCACTTTGTTCGTGCATAATAATCAGGTTTTTGGTCTAACTACCGGACAGGTGACCCCAACCAGCCCTAAGGGCTATCGCGGCCGTTCTACGCCATTTGGCAGCCCTGAGGAGCCGCTTAACCCTCTCGCAGTACTGCTCGCGTCCGGCGCCACCTTTATCGCCCGTGCTTGGGCGTTGGACCCGGATAAGCTGAAAGAAATAATGAAACGCGCGGTAAAGCATAAGGGGTTTTCCATTGTGGATATAATCCAGCCATGTATCACTTTCAGCGATACCAGGGCGCATTTTAAGGATAAAGTTTTTTATCTTGACCAAAATTGGCCGACAAATGATTGGAGCAAGGCGATGCAAAAAATTCGTGAGAATTCCGACAAAGTTCCGCTGGGAGTTATCTATGAAATTAATAAACCGGTATTTGAAGAACAGCTATGACCCCGTAGAGAAATTTTGAATGATTATTATTAAATTTTTCAGTAAAAATATGAAAAAGGAAATATCGTCTCAACTGACTTTTTTTATGAAACAAAAACATAATAATCGAATAAAAATTTATTCAAAATTCTTCTACGGGGTATGAACTTGAAAACTCTTTTCAATCCGCGGACAGTGGCCGTAATCGGTGCGGCTGATGATCCGAAGAAGCTCGGATACGCGCTGGTATACAATTTGTTGCAGAACAAAAAAAGAAAAGTTATACCGGTCAATCCTTCTTTTAAGAAAGTCCTCGGTCTTCGTTGTTTTTCTTCGCTTTCAAAAGTTAAAGACAAAATTGACCTGGTTATTATTGCGGTAAAGCCGGAAATAGTGCCCTTGGTTTTAAAAGATTGTGGTGAAAAAAAAATTCCTCACGCCATAATTATTACGGCCGGTTTTAAAGAAATTGGCGGAGCGGGTGCAGAGCGGGAAAAGGAACTCAAAGCGATAGCCAAAAAATATAAAATTAATATTGTCGGTCCGAATTGTCTGGGCGTATTGGACACGGAGAGCAATTTAAATGGCACTTTTGGCAGTGAAACAATGCCGAAAAAAGGACCGGTAGCTTTTATTTCGCAATCGGGCGCGGTTGGTACGGCTATGCTTGATTGGGCAATGAAAAATAATGTCGGGTTTTCCAAATTTGTTTCCATTGGCAATGAGGCCGGTGCGACAGAAAATGATTTTTTGGAATATCTTGGCAAGGACCGCTGTACTTCGGCAATTTTAATGTATCTTGAAGGTATAACTGATGGAAAAAGATTCATGCGCCAGGTGAAAAAAATATCCGCAAAAAAACCGGTGGTTATTTTAAAAGCCGGATTGTCCGAGCGCGGCTTAAAAGCAGTGGCGTCTCATACCGGTTCGCTGGCGCCGTCTCGTGAGATATTTCGTACTGCCTGTCGTCAAAGCGGCGCCATTCTGGTTGATTCGCTTGGCGCCATGTTTAACCTGGCGAAATTATTGAATGGTGGTTTGTATAGTGCCCCGAATGAATGGGTAATACTGACAAACGGAGGTGGTCCGTCGATTGTTACCGCCGACTTAATTGAATCCACTCCAAATTTGAACTTATTCGCGCCTGATGAAGCTTTAAAAAATAAATTGAGTAAAGTATTGCCGGCCACGGCGGCGCTGAACAATCCGGTGGATATTATCGGTGACGCCTTAAGTGATCGCTATGAAGCTGCGTTAAAAATTCTTACTGCAGATAAGAAGGTGAAGGGGATAATGGTAATTCTTACGCCTCAAAAAATGACGCGGATTAAGGAAACCGCTGTCATTGTGGCAAAGTACGCTTCAAAAATACCAATTATTCCGCTTTTTATCGGCGGAGCGGCAGCAACCGAGGCGGAGAAGGTTTTTACTAAGCATAATCTAGTCAACTTTATCGATCCGTACGCTGCGGTTGAAGCAGTGTCCTCTTTGGCTTCGCCAATAAAAAAGAAAGAAGATGCTGATAATCGGATACCGTCAGAAGACGCAGGGCCGATGATGCGCCAAATGCGTTTTAATGAGTGTGTGGCCATGTTGTACCAGCAGGGTTTAAAAATATCAGGCGATTTTATTGCAAAAAAAGAAAATTTGCGAAGATTTTCGGAAAAGAACAAATTTCCTTGGGCCATGAAAGTGATGTCAGAGCAGATTGTGCATAAAACAGATGTGGGCGGTGTAAGAGTTAATATAAATAGCTTGGCTGAGGCGGAAAAGGCTTGGAAAGAAATTTATACGGCAGTGACAAAAAAAATGCCCGGAGTAAAAATTGAGGGTTTTATTGTACAGCCAATGTCATCAGGCAGGGAAGTTATTATTGGTATGAAGCGCGACCCGTCATTTGGTCCGGTAATTGTTTTTGGCTTGGGTGGCGTTTTTGTGGAAACGCTTAAGGACGCGTCTATGCGCATTTCACCGATAAATGATGCTGATGCAATGGCCATGATTTATGAAATTAAAGCGGCGGCAATTTTACGGGGCGTGCGGGGCGAGCCGTCGGTTGATATATCCGCTTTGGCCAAGATTATTGTGGCTGTTTCAAAAATGGCGGAGAAACACAAAAATATTAAGGAAATTGATTTTAACCCGGTGATGGCAAGACCGGACGGAGCCGATATTGTAGATGTGCGAATTATGGTTGAACGCTGATTCTTGCCATTTATTTTCGCTTATGTTAGAATAATTAAGCCCTTTTTGGGCTTAATTTTCATATTCAAATTACATGTCATTTATTACGAAAATTTTTGGTGATCCGAACGCTAAGGTGCTTAAGGGCATTGAACCGATTATTGCCCAAATAAATGCAAAAGAACCGGAAATTCAGAAGTTGTCAGCACTAGGTTTAAAAAATAAGACGACCGATCTTAAGGAGCGCCTGGCAAAAGGCGAGACACTCGAGGATATTCTTCCCGAGGCTTTTGCTGTCGTGCGCGAAATGTCCAAGCGCCTGACTGGAATGCGTCATTTTGACGTACAGCTTGTTGGCGGCGTAGTGCTTCATCGCGGGCAGATTGCGGAGATGAGAACCGGTGAAGGTAAAACTTTGGTAGCCACATTGCCGATATATTTAAACGCGTTGGCCGGGAAAGGCGTACATTTGGTCACTGTTAATGATTACCTGGCAAAACGCGACGCGGTTTGGATGGGTCAAATTTATGACGCGCTTGGCCTTTCAATCGGTATCATTCAACAACTCGGAGTGTCATACAAATATAATTCGCAAGCGCGTGCCGCAGTGCCTGACGATGATCTAAGTGAAGGAGGCGCGATTGATAAAGAGCGCGACGCCAAGGGTATGTATAAAATTGAATATGATTATCTGGAGCCGTGTTCACGCGCCGAAGCGTATCAGTGTGATATCACCTATGGCACGAACAACGAATACGGTTTTGATTATCTGAGGGACAACATGGTTCAGTCGCTTGAAGACATGTCTCAGCGCAAATTGAGTTATGCGATTGTTGATGAAGTTGACTCAATTTTAATTGATGAAGCGCGAACCCCGCTTATTATTTCCGCTCCGGCTGAAGAAGCGGCGGATATGTATTATAAATTCGCCGAATTGGTAGAAAAGCTGGAAGAAAATGTTGATTACAATATCGATGAAAAAATGCGTGCTTCCACTTTGACCGAAGCGGGCATACAAAAAATGGAGAAATGGCTGGGAGTGGGCAATATTTACGCCGAAGGCGATGTAAGTATTGTGCATCACGTGGAACAGTCTTTGCGTGCCATGGCGTTATTTAAACGTGATCGTGATTATGTGGTGGAAGAAGGTGAAGTGATTATTGTTGATGAATTTACCGGGCGCAAAATGCCCGGCCGCCGGTATAGCGAAGGTTTGCATCAGGCGATTGAGGCTAAAGAGCGTGTTAAAATTCAGCGTGAAAGCCGGACTATGGCCACCGTAACATTTCAGAACTACTTTCGCATGTACGAGAAGTTGGCCGGTATGACCGGTACGGCCGTGACTGAAGCTGAAGAGTTTGGAAAAATTTATAAATTGGAAGTGGTGGTAATCCCCACGAACAAAGTAAATCTTCGCAAAGACCATCCTGATAGAATTTACCGGACCGAGGAATTGAAATATTTAGCTATTGCCAATAAATGCAAGGAATTGCAGGCAAAAGGCCAGCCGGCGCTGATTGGTACTATTTCAGTTGAAAAAAATGAACAGTTATCAATATACTTGGAGCGGGAGGGCGTTAAACATGAAATTTTGAATGCAAAGAATCATGAACGTGAAGGTGAAATTATTGCTCAAGCCGGCCGTCCCGGCGCGGTAACGCTGGCTACAAATATGGCCGGCCGCGGCGTAGACATTATTATGGGCGGAAATCCGCCGGATAAGGAAATGGGCTCGCGCGCGCGTGAAGCCGGCGGTTTGTTTGTGATCGGCTCCGAACGGCATGAATCCCGCCGCATTGACAATCAACTGCGTGGCCGCGCCGCCCGCCAGGGTGATTCCGGTGAATCACAATTTTATCTTTCCACCGAGGATGATTTGATGCGTATTTTTGCCGGTGATAGAATCCGGGCGGTAATGCAAACACTGCGAGTGCCGGACGATATGCCGATAGAGCAAAAATCAATTACCCGAATTATTGAATCGGCGCAGAGAAAAGTTGAAGGATTTCATTTTGACATGCGCAAGCACTTAATTGAGTATGACGATGTTTTGAATAAACACCGCGAGGTAGTTTATGGCAAGCGCCGGAAGATACTGGATAATTTTGAAAAAGAAAAGAATCACGTGCCGGTTGAGGGTGAACAAACATTGCGGCAGATGATTTTAGAAATGGTGGAGGAGGAAATAGAGGCGGTTGTATCATTTCATACCAATGCCGAAGAAATGGATAATTGGAATTTAAAAGAAATCACCGAGACCATGCAGACGGTGTTTCCTCTTTCCGATACGGAAAAAAAGGAATTGTCCGGATTGGGCGGAGAGGGCAGACAAAAATTGGAGGCGGTTGAAACGCGCACGAGAATTATTGAATATTTAACAGAACTCTCGAAAAAGAGATACGATGAAATGCTGGTTAAGCAGGCGAGCGATCCGGTTCTGCTTTTGGAAATTGAAAAACAGATGCTGCTACGGTCAATTGATAATCTCTGGATTGATCACCTTGTAGCGATTGATTATTTGCGCACCGGTATCGGTCTGCGCGGTTACGGTCAGCGTGACCCGCTTGTTGAATACAAAAAAGAAACTTATCACATGTTTAATGAGCTTCTGTCACTCATTCAGAAAGAAGTTGTATATTCGATTTATAAGATGGGTATCGGTATGAAGTTTGCTCCGAGCATTATGCAAAAAGGTAATTTAATACTTCAGGGCGCGGCTAAAGAAGCCGGTGACGCCGTCTCCAGTGGTAAGCCGCGCGATAAAGAGGGGAATGATGTGGGGCGAAACGATCCTTGCCCATGCGGAGCAAAACACCCGGACGGGCGACCGATTAAGTTCAAGAATTGCCACGGAAAATAAGCACAATCTGTCCACTTGCCTTTTTTGCTCATATTTAGTAATATTTGCGCACAAAACAATCTATTTTATATCTAAAATATGGCTAAAACAAAGAATGTTGTTAAGACCGCAACCCGCTCACAGATTAAGTGGAGGATGGTTGGTGTAACCGCCTTGTTTATTGTATGTTTAGTTGTTGTTGTACCCGGATACTGCAATAAGGGGATTAATTGGGTGAATTCAAAAATTAGCCTAGGCATCCCGACTCTTCCGGACAAGGGTTTTAATTTGGGTCTTGATCTTCAAGGCGGCGCCCATCTGCAGTATGTTGCAAAAACCGACAGTATCCCGCCTACAGAAAGAGCAGCGGCCGTAGAGGGTGTGCGAGACGTCATTGAACGCCGTGTCCGAGGCGGATTGGGCGTGGCTGAACCCCTTGTTCAAACCACAAGAGTAGGCGAGGAGTACCGTGTAATTGTGGAGCTTCCCGGTGTAGCAAATGTTACCGACGCGATCAAAATGATCGGTGAAACTCCGGTATTGGAATTTAAAGAAGAAAATAATGAACCTCCGCGCGAGCTTACGGCCGCAGAAACAAAAGAAATGAATGATTTTAACGCCATAGCCGATAAAAAAATTAAAGAGGTTCAAAAGGAAATAAATAACAAGGCGGATTTTTCCGCCACCGCTCTTAAGTACAGCGAGGACGAAAAAAGCAAGCGTAACGGCGGAAATCTCGGGTTCATTAACAATAGTATTTATCCGGAGATTTATGATTGGGCCGCCAAACAAAATAATGGCGATATTTCCAAAGAGATCATTAAAACTTCGGACGGCTTGAACATAGTAAAGAGATTAAATGTGAGAGACGGCGAAAAACAAGTAACCGCCTCCCATATATTGATTTGTTATAAAGGTGCCGAACTTTGCGGCGGTACATTAAGCAAGGAAGACGCAAAAGCTAAAATTGATGCATTAAAACAAACCGTTAACGTTGAAAATTTTGCGGAAATGGCAAAACAAAATTCCACTGAACCAGGAGTGGCAGAGAGCGGTGGAGACCTTGGCACTTTCGGGAAAGGTAAGGTAGTGCCTGAATTTGAAAGTGCGGTTTATGATGCGCCGGTTAATCAGATTATCGGTCCGGTGGAAACCAAATTCGGTTATCATTTGATACTTAAAAGGGGAGAGGAAACGCCGAAAGAATATGAGGTGGCAAGAATATATGTCCGCACAAAAAGTCAGACAGATATTCTGCCTCCGAACGATCAGTGGAAATTTACCGGTTTAACCGGTAAACAGCTGAAAAAAGCGGAAGTTACACAGGATAGCCGCAATGGCGAAGTGCAGGTTAATCTGCAGTTCAATGATGACGGCGCCAAATTATTTGCCGATATTACCACAAGAAATGCCGGGAAATTGGTGGCCATATTTTTGGACGGTGAGCCAATCAGCATTCCGCGCGTCAACGAGCCGATCATTGAAGGCAGTGCGGTAATTTCCGGCAATTTCAAGTGGGATGAAGCAAAATTGCTCGCTCAGCGCCTTAATTCCGGTGCCTTGCCGGTTCCGGTTGAATTGGTAAGCCAGCAAAAGGTTGACGCCACGCTCGGTTTTGACTCACTTACAATGAGCTTTAAAGCCGGTGTTATCGGCCTTATAATTGTTATATTATTCATGATTTTGTACTATCGGCTGCCGGGTGCCGTCTCTTCACTCGCCTTGCTGATTTACACAGTACTTGTTCTGGCAATATTTAAAATTATCGGTTTCACTTTGACACTTTCCGGTATCGCCGGTTTTATTCTTTCAATCGGCATGGCCGTTGACGCCAATGTTCTTGTGTTTGAGCGCCTTAAAGAAGAACTGCGCGCCGGCAAGAATTTGAGAAGCGCCATGGAAGAATCGTTTTTGCGCGCATGGACTTCCATACGCGACAGCAATGTGACGACAATGATTTCCTGCGTCTTTCTGGTTTGGATGGGAACGGGCTTTGTAAAGGGTTTCGCAGTTATCCTACTTCTTGGTGTAATTGCTTCCATGTTTACTGCCATTACTATCACCAGAACACTGATGCGGTTTTTCTTCTATTGGTTCGGGGACAATGCTAATTGGATGTTTTTGGGACATAAAAAGATTGAACCGGTACAGGCGGCCGACACCCGGTCAAATAGCATACTTCAATAACACAAATCATTATGAATATACCTTTCATTAAGTATTCAAAAATTTGGTTAATTATCAGCATCGCGATAGCGGTGGTGAGTGTTTGGGCGATTGCCACATGGGGGCTTAAATTTGGTATTGACTTTACCGGTGGATCGCTTATGGAAGCATCTTTTTCAAAGAGTATCCCGACCGCCGATGAAGTAAAGATGGCACTCGGCACAAATGGAATTGAAAATGCTCTGATTCAAAAAACCAGTGACGGGACGCTGATTATTCGCACGTCATTGCTTTCAGAGGAAGGGCATCAAAAAGCGCTGAAAACCCTGCAAGATGCTTTTCAAAAAGACGGTAATGTTTTGACTGAGAATCGTTTTGAAATGGTCGGACCATCCGTTTCAAGTCAGTTGCGCCAGCGTTCCATTTGGGCAATAATTCTTGTTTGTATCGGAATTTTGGCCTACATCGCTTACGCTTTTCGCGTTGTTTCCCGGCCGGTTGCCAGCTGGAAATTCGGTGCTTTGGCCATACTCGCCATGTTGCACGATGTCCTTCTTGTTATCGGCGTGTTCGCTTTTCTTGGCCATTATTTCGGAGTGGAAATTGACACCGCTTTTGTGGTGGCCGTGCTAACCATTCTTGGCTTTTCCGTGCATGACACGATCGTTGTCTACGACCGTATCAGAGAAAAATTGCTGCACAGAACATCCCAGACCCTTGAGGAGATTGTTAACGCCGGTCTGAATCAAACGCTTGGCCGTTCCATTAATACTACTGTAACCGTTTTGATTACGCTTTTCGCCATGTATTTCTTCGGCGGTGTGAGTATCCACAATTTCGTCTTAGCGCTGATTATAGGCTTTGTTACAGGCGCTTATTCATCAATCTTCATTGCCTCTCCGCTTTTAGTATACGTGGAGCGCTGGCAGAAAAAGAAGGCATAATTTTACTTAAGAAACCGCCCATTTGGGCGGTTTTTTTGTTTTTAAAGTTGTGGTATACTAATATTGTTAAAATATTGAACTATGAGCGATAATTCTACTCGTCATTTTGTGGCATTCATCATCACTTTGATTGCCCTGTTGGCTTATCTTGGCGGATATTTTTCCGCCGGATTCGGTTGGTGGTGGGCCGGTTTTGCCGTCCTGATTGTTTATGGCGGCATTTTCAACGCCTTAAAATAATATTGTTATGGAGCCGTGGCTTTTGGAAACACCGTTTGGCTTCAGCATTGACATGTCTTTTTGGCAGACATTTTTGTCGTTGCCACCGCTGGAAATGATCAAGGCGATTTTTGTCGTTTTAGCCTGGTGGCTTATCGCCATATTATTATTCAGAAAAGCGCTTAATGAATGGATGGCCTTCAAGCAGAAAGAGCATCTAAAGACATGGCAGTGGACCGTACTCGCCGTGGACATCCCGGCGGAGTTTGTGCAATCGCCCAAGGCAGTAGAACAGATTTTTGTGAATTTAAGCGGTGCGCAAATAAATTACAGCGTGTACGAGCGATATTTTGAAGGCAAACTGCCAAGATGGTTTAGTTTCGAGATCATCAGTATTGAGGGTTATATTCAATTTGTAGTCCGTACCGAGGTGTCTTTCCGCGACTTGGTTGAGGCGGCAATTTATGCCCAGTATTCCGAAGCGGAAATAACCGAAGTTGAGGATTATGTAACAATGATTCCGGAGGTATTTCCAAATACCGAATTTGAAGCGCAAGGAGCGGAATTCAGCCTGGCAGAAAGCGAAGTTTATCCGATCCGCACTTATCCTGAATTTGAATATACAATTTCCAAAGATGTGGTGTTCACCGATCCGATGGCCGCTATTTTGGAAAATTTTTCTCGCATCGGACCCGGTGAACATTTATGGATGCAGATTGCGATATTGCCGGTTGATAACAGCTGGAAACAGGATGGCATTGATTTGGTAAAGAAAATTGTGGCCAATAAGAAGGAGCCAAAGACGGGTGGTTTGGTTGGTATGGTTGGAAGTGCGCCTGAATGGGTGCTCAAAAATGCTATTCAAGCCTGGAATTATGATTTTAGCGTTGAGGAAGAAAAGAAAAAAAAGGAAGATGCAGTAGGCAAAGTGTCCGATTTAACACCCGGTGCAAAAGCGGTAATTGAATCAATTGAAGATAAAATTTCAAAGCTCGGATTCAAGTGCCGTGTGCGTGTTTTATACGCCGCGAAAAATGAATTGTTTAAGCCACACAAATGCGTTCAGGGCTTAATCGGCGCCATGAATCAATTTTATATTAATAATCGCAACGGATTTAAAGCAAAGATAATCGGCGGCCAGGATATCGTAACAGCATATAAAACCCGCGCGCTAAAATTCAACGACGACCCGTATATTCTTAATATTGAAGAGCTGGCTACTATTTGGCATTTTCCATTGCCATTGGTAAAAACTCCTCTGATACAGAAAGCCAATATTAAACGCGGTGAACCGCCGATAAATTTGCCGGTTGAGCATTTTACTATGCCTTTAAAGTCAAAAGCGGTCGGTCCCAAAATTGAAGAAAAACCTAAAGAAGTTAAGCTGGAAGATCTTCCCTATGCTTAAGCCGATTATTGCTCTCGCCCCAATGGCCGACTATACCGATCGGCCTTTTTGCTTATTATGCCGTGAAATTAGCGGTACAGATTTTGTTATTTATCGGGAGATGGTTAGCTCGGTCGCCATTGTGCGCGATAATGAGAAAACACTCAGCATGTGTGAAATTGACCGGCGTGAGCACCCGGTGATTATTCAAATATTTGGCGATGATCCTTCGGTTATGGCGCGGGCGGCGAAAATTATTGTTGAGCGTTTTCAGCCGGATGGCATTGATATCAATATGGGTTGTCCGGTACCAAAAGTGGCTCAAAAAACTAAATCCGGCGCGGCTTTGATGAAGTATCCTGATTTGGCGGTTGAAATTGTAAGGGCGATAAAAAATGAAAATTTGGGCGTACCGCTTTCTGTAAAAACGCGTTTGGGCTGGAGTAACGATGGTGAAATATTTGATTTTGCCAAGCGTCTTGAGAAAGCTGGTGTTGAGTTGATTGCCATTCATGGGCGAACCAAGGTTCAAGGGTATTCGGGAGAATCTAATTGGCAAAGAATCGGCGAGGTTAAGAAGATTCTTGGCATTCCGGTAGTTGCGAATGGCGACATACATTCAAAAGAAGACATAGAAAAATGTTTATCTATCACGGGTGCAGACGGCGTGATGATAGGCAGGGGAGCATTGGGTAATCCATGGATATTTGCAAAAAGTTCTGAATCTATCGGATTGAAGCAAATCGTAAAAACGATTATACGACACGCGGAACTTCATATTGAGCACTATGGCGATAGGGGAATAGTAACTCTCAGAAAACATCTTGTGTGGTATTTTAATGGCGACAGGACTCAGGGAGTTTCCGGAATAAAAAAACTCCGCGCCGAATTGGTGCGGATTAGCAATTTAGATGAGCTTAATGCAATTTTATCATCACTTTAAAAAATTCCAGAATGTCCTTGCCGGATAGTTTTGATTTTCCGTATTTGCGGTCAATAAAAGAGACAGGAACCTCGACAACTTTTAAACCCAGCTTTTCGGTTAAAAAAAGCATTTCTTCCTGAAAAGCATAACCGTTGCTTTTAATTTTGTCCAAATTAATTTTTTCCAAAACTTCTTTTTTATAGCATCTAAATCCTGAAGTAACATCTTTTGTCTTTAAGCCAAGAAATAATCTGGCCACAAGCATTGCCCCGTTGCTCATCAGATGCCTTCGCAAGTTCCAGCCGATAATTTTTCCACCAGAAATTTTTCGCGAGCCAATGACCAAATCAGCGCCACTATCCGCCGCAATGATCATTTTTGGAATATCTTCGGGAGCATGCGACAAGTCGGCATCCATCTCAAATATCAAGTCGTTTTGTTCAGCCAGCGCCTTTTTAAAACCGGCTATATATGCTGAACCGATTCCCAGTTTACCCGGCCGTTTAATAGTTTCAACAGGAAATTGTTTTGAATAAACCGCTATTTCATCCCCCGTACCATCAGATGAATTATCATCAACAAAAATAATCATCAAATTTTCAATTTTCTGAGCAAATATACGCCTCGTTAAGGAAGCAATATTATCAATTTCATTATAGGTGGGAATAATGATGGCGATTTTTGTCATATGGCTATAGGATAGCATGTAGGGTATAATATAATCAATATTTATTAATCAATAGACTATGGGTCCAAAAACCTATTGGCGCTGTACCATTTGTAATGATCTGCATTACGGTGTAAATGCGCCGGAAAAATGTCCGACTTGCGGTGCGCCGCGAGAGAAGCATGAGCAAGTAGATGAAGCAAAATTTAAGGAAATAATGGAGGTTGTAAAATAGCAGGCAATATGATTGATTTAATTTTTTATACCGTGTTAGGCCAGCCATTTTTTGTGTGGTTTGGAGTAATTGTTTTCATCTCAATTTTTACGGCCGGCCTATATGGCTTCCTAGTTGGCAAAGGCAAGGCAAAAATGAATTTACACGTTAATATAGCGCGTTTTGCCATTGTTTTGGCTTTGCTGTATGGCTTGATGATGGTGTTGGTGGTATTGAAATAAATAACATTGCAAATGTCTCTACACAAAACCCGCCAAAAGGCGGGTATTTGTTTCGAGACTTGGCGATTCGGCTTCGCCTCTCGTCGGCTTCCGCCTCCTCGGGCTAGCCACCGCCTCGCGGCCTCGCTCGTCAGATAACTCGCTCGGCATCGCTCCGGCGTTCTCATCCAAACGCGGCACAAACTGTTGTGCCGCTGTCTCTACACAAAACCCGCCAAAAGGCGGGTATTTGTTCCGAGACTTGGATTCGAACCAAGATAAGCAGATTCAGAGTCTGCTGTCCTACCATTAGACGATCTCGGAAAATTCGGGTCTATTGAGTAATCATTCCGCCCTTTTCCAAACTATCCAGCCATTCTTTGCTCACAATATGAACCTTGCTCCATTTCCAGCCGTGTGTTTTAAAAACATCCGGATGAGAAATATATTGTTTCACATTATTTTGTACTAAATAAACTTTATTACTGCCCTTCGCTTTCGCCAGCAGATTTTGCGCTGTAAATATTACAGTGGGCGGGCCGTCAGTTTTCCTGGTTACTTGGTTGAAATCGGCCAAAGTATTCATGATCATATCATAACCATACCGGTAGTCAAGACCGTTCTCTGCGCCTCCATCTTCAACAATAAACTCTTGTTTTGCTTCATCAAATCCGCTGATTACCATTACGTGATAATACGAACCATTAACCCGAAAACGGTGATCGGGATTTTTTAAATTTTTCGCGTAGTGAAAAGAAATAACCGGCCTACTATTTCGCAGTTCATTTTTTATTTCTTCCACCGTAGGATAACGCTTGATTGTGGCGGTAAAATCCAGATTGGCTTCAATAATTTTTACCGTACGTGAGGCATTGGAATCGGAATTTGAACCCCAAACCGAATCTTGGTAAGCGAATAATGGCAGCATTAATTTTTTTGAATCTTGCCGGCTGACTTTAGCAACACCCTGATAATATTGGTCGACCATGCTCATAGTGGCTTCTTCACAGGCGTTTTTCCAAGGGCCGGTCCAAGTACCGTCCGGAATCTCAATAATAAACGGCACCGTCAGATGCACTGTCTCGGTGGTTGAGGCGGCAGCAATACCCGGTAAAAATATGCCGCACAGAATAAATACTAAATATTTTTTCATGAGATAAAAATCGTTTAATTAAAATTTCGCAATGACAACGGCACTATAAGTTCGCTCATTTATAATGAGAGAGAAACGGTCCTTTAGGCCACAACTTCTCCGCCGAATTCGGCGGCAATGCCCGCCAGCTCGTTGTCGGCGACAGTATTTGTTCCTTGCTCCTTTACAATGCATGAAAACATAACCCGCCGATTAAGCAGTTCAGACATTGCTTCCTCTATCGCCCGTCTGCATTTTTTGTCTTCCACTTTTTCCTTATGAAACGAGTAGGGGAGGGTGAATGAAAATTTATTTCCCTCAACGCCGGTGATGTCCGCCATCTTTAACACAAAAACTAAAGAGTGAAAATTTTCCGACAACTTAATTATAGCTTCCAGCCATTTTGCTTTAACCTCATCAATATTTAACGAACCGGGCGATGTCTCTGTGACTTTTGCCGCAGTTTCAGTAATAACAGCTGTATTAGTTTGTATTTCCCGAGAAAGTGCGGCAGGCACGGTGTCCGAATTATTTTTTGATTGATCATTGGCGGCCGGATGATTAGTGTGAGGCGGAAAATTTGTTTTTGAATCATCGTTTGAACCGAATTCCACCGCTAAAAGTTCCAGCGGCAGCTGCGGCACCGGCGACTGCCTGATTTCAGACCGGCGTTTCAGGGCCGAATCAATCAATAATATAAGTAAATTCTTACCCAAAGTTTTTGCCAGCAGCACAACCTGTTTCCGGTCCTTTTCCGTATAGTCAAGGCCGTATGAACTGCTTCCGGCTTCAGCGATCATTGCGGCGCGAAGTACATCAATAACATCCAGGGCAAATTGGTCAATTGAAGCCCCTTCTTTGACAATCTTATCTAAAACAGTGATAGCATCAGCCGCATGTTTATCGGCGATAGCCTGCAGATACAAAAGTGCCGATTCAATATCGGCGGTCGGTAAAATTTGCGCTGCGTCATCAGAGCTGATTTTTTTTAAATTTAGCGACATTATTTGTCCAAGCAAGCTTTCGGCGTCGCGCATACAGCCGTCGCTTTTTATGATAATGCGCTTAAGCACTTCTTTATCGATTTTAACTTTTTCATCGTCGGCAATTTCAGCGAGTTTTTTCATCATTATGTCTTCCGGAATTTTTTTAAAGTTAAATCTCTGACAACGGGATATGATAGTGGCAGGCAGTTTATGCAACTCGGTGGTCGCCAGAACGAAAATGACGTGAGCCGGAGGCTCCTCGAGTGTTTTAAGCAGAGCGTTGAACGAACTGCTTGAAAGCATGTGCACTTCGTCTATAATAAAAACTTTGTATTTTGATTTTGTCGGCTTGAATTGTGCGTTATCAATAATATTTTCCCGCACATTATCCACACCTGTGTTGGAGGCGGCATCGATTTCGATCACGTCAATATTTCGTGCAGCTGATATTTCTTTGCAGGAGGCGCACTCGTCACAGGGTTCAAAATCACTATCTTTGCGATTTTCGCAATTTATCGCTTTGGCCAGAAGGCGCGCCATTGTTGTCTTGCCGATACCGCGCGGCCCGGAAAACAAATAAGCATGGGCGATTTTAGCCGTGCTTATTTCATTTGTAAGCGTTTTTACCAAATGGTCCTGACCGACAAGGTCAGCAAATTTTTGTGGCCGGTATTTTCGGTACAATGTTGGCATAATATTAGAGTGACGGTTCGCTAACAGTGTTTTGAGGCATAATTGACCCGAGTTGTGACCTCTCCAGTATCTCGGCTTCAACGATTTCGCGCGGACGGCCGTATTTAAGCCTGGAGAGCTCTTTAATGGCCGCTGCCAGCTCTTTATTACCCGGTTGAGGCGGGTAAGTCATCATATTAAACGGCTTCGCCGCAGTATTGTCAATAAGAAGCTTAATATAGGCGGTGTATTGCTCCACATTTAATAAATCATACGCTGAGAAGACGGGGGCGAATTCTTTCTGCAGAATATCTGCGTCTTCCACGCCAATGCGGAATGAAACGATCGTACCGGCGTTGCCGAGTACGGCATCGCGGACAGTTGTCTTGCCCTTATTATCCTCCAATTGTTTCATATATTGGTGGGCGATAATCAGTTCCAGACGGTATTTGCGCGCTTCAGAAAGAATCGTGGCGATAGACTCTGTAATAAAGTTTTGAAACTCATCGATATAAAGATAGAAATCATGCCGCTCTTCTTCGGGAAGAGAGGCGCGTTCAAGAGCGGCCATCTGCAATTTTGACACAATAATCATACCCAATAGGTTTGCATTGATTTCGCCGGTCAAACCTTTGGCTAAGTTGACAATCAGAATTTTTTTCTGGTCCATTACTTCTCTAAAATTAAAACCCGAGTGTGACTGGCCGATAATATTTCTCACCATCGCGTTCTCGGTAAATCGCCCCACTTTAGAGATTAAGTATCCAAGCATTTCCGATTTATGAAAATCCGAGGTTTTTGCCATTTCTTTTTCCCAGAAAGACATTACTACCGGATCTTTAAGTTTCTTTTTCCAGCTTTCCACAAAAGCGTCGTCGGTAAACATGCGCGGTATTTCAGCAATTGTACCCGGCATTTCCATATCGGACATAAGGGTGAGCATTACGTTGCGCATGTTATGCTCAAACATCGGGCCGATCATCGACGGGTCGGTAACCATTTTGTAAAAAATGGAAATCATTTCCTGGGTGGCAAAATCTTTTTGCCCCTCTGTTTTTATCTCTAACATGTTCATGCCGATCGGACGGTCAACATCTGAAGGATTGAAATATATTACGTCTTCAGCCCGTTCTTTTGGCACATGCTGCAGTACATACTCGGCAAAATCTCCGTGAGGATCAATGATGCAAACACCTTCGCCGTTCTGGACGTCTTGTACTGCCAGGTTTTGAATAAATACTGATTTACCGCCGCCGGATTTACCGATGGTATATAAATGACGCCTGCGATCGGATCGCTTCATGCGTACGATTGATTCTTCTCCGCGGTATATTGTTCTGCCCAATATTATCCCTTCTGTCGGCATATTTAACGGTGGTGGCGCTTTTCGCGCGCCCAGCCAATCAATATGAGGTGTTTCGGTAGAAGACAACGGCAGATGCCAAAAACCGGCCATTTCCGCCGTGCTTGCCACCATATAATATTTATCCTGCGGTGAGCGATAGATTGATTCACGGATTAATTTAGCCGGCTTGGCTGGTACAGACGCCCCCAGGGCGTTGCCATAGCGATAGATGCTGTATTGGCTGAAAGAATTTAGTGAGTTTTCCAGAATAAGCTTTGCTTTTTCCCGGGTTGGCGCGGCGCTAACCAGGCGAATTGTTAATTCCAATCCGCCCATACTAAGTTTCTCTTCCATGCTTTTTACCATCTCTTCTTCTTGCTGTGTCAGGCGATATGGCTCCATGCCTGTTGATCCTTGTTTTGACGGGTCTTTTTTCCCGCTGGTGGCCGCTTTTTTCCATTTACTTAATGAACGTGACAATCCGCTGCGGCGCGCCACATATTCAAATTTTTGCCCCTCTCGAATTTCTCTGATCATGCTTACGCCTTGGCGCCGCCACTTCGGCAAGGCAGGGCGGATTATATATTGAATAAGCGTGCCCTCATTTTCAGACAGCTTGCTTAACGGATTTAAGAGAGAGAGTAGGGGATCGCTATCCAGCTGTTTATATGTTTTGAGCGGAAAAGCCGAGCGCGATTTGAAATGAAGATAAGCCCCGACAATATGGCTGTCCGGCTTAAAAATATTATAATCCGGCTCTTCCGTAATTTGTGCGTGCGAATATTGGGCGTGGACTTGCTGTTCAATAAACTCCTTTAACTTGTCCGGTACAGCCACGTAAAAAGATATTTTTCCATTAGCGACAACTATTTCAAAAGCCAAATGATCATTGCGTCCGCGCAACCAGGACATTAAACCTTTTTCAGGCCGCAATCCGGCGATAGTCGCAAAAAGAGTTTCCGCCATGGCAATCTGCTCACGGATTTGGTTGATGTTATCTTCTTGGCCGGATTCCTGCTTTTCTCCGCCTCTTTCTTTGGGCACCTTGATCAGCAATACAGAGCGATGGAACGCTTTGCTGGTTTTAGCCCGGGCCCGAAAAATCATTTTTATGATCTTCAAAAAAATAACAAAAGAAAAAATAGCTCCGGCCGCGGCGGCCAGTATCAAAATAAAGTCGGAATTTGATGAGGTTATATTGGTATAATCAATTTGATCCATACTAGAGATGGACTTTATCTTCGTCGCGTTTTTTAAGTTCGATTATTTTATCGGTTTTTATCTTGGCTTCTTGCTCCAAAAAGAAATGATTAATGCTTGGCAAAAGCATCAGCCATTCAATAATCAGCCGGAATATTTTTTTAACTTTTATTTTAGCCGAGCGTAAAAGTTCGCGTATTTTTACAGCCGTTTGCTCGCCCTTCAGTTTGAATTCCTGTTGGGCAATTGGCGGTAATTTTTCAAAGGCATCTTTTAGCCCTTCAGAAAGTACTTTTTCCACCTGTTTTGTCAGCTCGTCGCGAGGCATTGGAGGCATGGTTGCTGCACGGCGCGATTGCTTGGGTTTTGGCAGAATTCCGCCTTCCTTAATTTCAGCCGGCTTAATCTCTTCCGGCGCGGCTTGTGTTTCCACCTCTTCCTTAACCGCTTCCTCTTCAACGCCAAAATCGGGCGTTTCCGAACGCTTCGTTAAACCATCCGGTTCTGCACCCGGGATTAAATTTTTTTCAGATGGGTTTTGATTCATAACAACACTATTATATCACAATAATCTATCCCCAGACAATCATTTTGGCCGGTGTTTTGCTTGACCATAAAAATGTGGTATAATGTTTCTATTATGCAACAAAATATACGAGAAATTGAGCACAATGGCCTATTGTGGGTTAACGTGGCAAGACAAACTGAAAAGGATTTGGTTCAAATTCAAAAACGATTTGGGCTGCTTGAGCAGGATATTCAAGAAAGTTTGCCGCCGTTTCAGCGTGCGAAAATTGTAAAAAGAGATAATTATTATTTCATGGTTTTGCATTTTCCGGTTTATAACCGCAATACCATGCGCCTCGGCTTTACGGAGGTCGATTTCTTCCTTAGCGCAAATTACATAGTTACTGTTCACGACTCGCGTTTGCCGGTTTTGGATCAATTTTTTAATGAATGTAAGAAATATCCGGAGCACAGGCAAAATTATTTCAGCGGCACTGCCGTTCATACCCTATTTGAGCTTTTGACCCGGCTGCTCGACTCGATTTTCCCGATTCTTTTGCATGTTAATGAAGACATAAACACAGTTGATAAAAAATTGTTCACAAAATTTACCGGCCGGCAAATGGCTGAAGAGATACTAAGGTTAAAAACAAATATTGTAACTTTCCGGCGTACGATGCAGGGCCACCGTACCGTCCTTGAACGCCTTATTATGTATAGCGGCCGGGAGCTGGACCTGATGGCTTACCAGAACTATATTAATAATTTGCGGGAATTTACCAATGAAATTTGGCACATGCTGGAAAGTCAGAAAGAAAGCATTAATGCTTTACACGAAACAAATGAATCAATCGTCAGTTTGCGCACCAATGAGGTGATGAAGACACTGACCATTATTTCAGTTATTACTTTTCCATTAACGCTAATTGCTACAGTATTTGCCATTGATGCCAACGGCCGGCCGTTTGTTGATATGCCGTATGGATTTTATCTTATTTGCGGGTTGATGGCCCTGGGCGTTATAATGATGGTGGGTATATTTAAAAAGAAAGATTGGTTGTAAAAAATCGCCCCGACATTGGTCGTGGCGATTTTTTGTCCGCTTCTTGCGGATTTTTTTATAGCTATTTTATTTTTATTTCGTAAATTTTATTTGAGTCCAACACATAGGCGGTACCCTTTGACTCTTCCACCGCAAAAGAGGACGGTCCGGTGAAATCTTCGGCGGTCATCTGCCGTAAAAGCTTTCCGGTTTTGTCATAAATTATTACCCGCTTGTTTTTTGCATCAAGCAGGTAGATATTGTTAAGATCTGTGTAAGTCCAAATTTCGTTTGCCGAATCGAGTGGAGGTTCAGGCGGTTCCAAATTTAGCGGCTGGGGTTCTCCCTGGGTGAATTTATACAGCTCCCCGGTTGCTTTAAGAATGTACATATCTCCGTCTATAGCCATATCAACGCCATCGCGAATGTTCAAAGTTGAATTTGTCAGCCAGTCTTTTCCCTGCCCGAATCCGCCTTTAATATTATCGTGCCGGTAAATTTGGTTTGCCGCCACGTCCAGCGTGTATAGGCGCCGGTTATAAACAATCAGCGATTTGATTTCCGGGGCTCCGGCATAGCTGATTTCGCCCTTCTTAATACTTGCGGTTTTTGGGTCAAATATGACAATTGTTTTTTTATCAGAGGAAAGAAGCACTGCATAGTCGTTTTCTTTTGGCACAGCACCGGCTATAAATCCGTTAAGTGCATTTTCTGACGCGATAATAAATTTATTTTCTTTTGTTAATAGATCGTAGACCGCCACAGTAGAAGTATTTGATGCAAAACCAATTAATTTACTTTCAACCTTGACGATTTTTTCGACCGTGCCAAAACCAAGCGCGCCCCAATCAACCACCAGCGCGGCTGCAACCGTATCCATTCTTCTTAACTTTTGCGTTAAGGTTGCCAGGCGGCCGGATATTTCGCTGCAAATTTGCTTATCAGCCGGTTGACAAACAAAATTCGCCAGAAGATTTTTCGCCTCATTTGCCTGCTGTTTTGCGCTATTTTCGTCGCCATATATTAAGGCGCTCTCTGCCGCGTCCGTCTGGTTCTTTACCAATTGGAGCCCTTCGCGATAAGCCTGGTTTGCTTCTATCCGATTTTTTTGCGTTTGAAGATATAGAACGCTGCCGATAAATACGACGGCCACAGTAATTGATGCGATCGCCAAAATTTTTGTGATCAATGGAAGCTCGTTCATGCGCCGCTTAAAAGCACGAATACTGTCCGCCCATGATTCAAGGATGGCCCGACGGCGGTTTTGCAAATTAGTGGCGACGAAAAAAAGCATGATAATAAGCCGCCCCAGATTAACTATCAATTTTGCCAAAATGAAGAAAAAATAATAAACGCCGTAGCCAATATAGCGCAGGCCTTTTCCGATAATTTTTATGGCTGAAATAATTTTTGGGCCGATTGGTTCTGCCGTTTTTATCACCGGGCGCTGTTTAAGATGGGCGGAAGCTGTTTGAGGCACAATCTTTTCAGTGACCGGCGCAGCGTCATCATCATCTTCTTTATCATCCGTTCGCATCTTATTGTTTATATTGTCAAATAAAGAAGGGGACAAGGTGCGGGCGGTTTTTTGCTCAGCGTTAAAAATAGTATTTTCACTTGCCACTTTGGCGATTTTTTCAGTTTTTACAATGTCGGTTTCCGGGGAAAAATGGATTATTAGACCGCCGAAAGAGTAGCCGTTTTTAATGCCGGCGAGAACTTTTTCGAAATGTTCGGCGCTTTGTTCAGTGGTGCGGCCGCCCGCTATTATTTTTTGAAGACGGTCGTGGTTAAAACAGCTGGCAATGTGGGAAGTGCCGACAAAAAAATAGTCGCCCGGGCTGACGCGGCCTTGGATGATTTGCGAAAAAAGTTTGTCCTCACCGGCATCCTCTTCATTGGCCGCCACTAAATCCATCTTTTGAAATTGGCCGGATTTGTTTTTGTAAAACAACAGCGCCTCCGGATGTCCGCAAAAGGAAAAAACCAGCTCATTTCCCCGCAGGGCGCCGACCAGGCAGTGTAAATCCGCCTCCGGCCTGGTTAAAGCGAAATTTTCATGATTGATTTTGTCCAATATTACTTCCAGTGCATCCTTATTTGGTTCGTTAGGTATTTCGTAGTAATCATTTTCCACCTGGTCCATCAGTGCTTGGAGGTTGACCACGTCTTCCTTGTCTCCGTTGTTGATTTCACAGGCGACAAAAAAATAGCCCTTTTCCTTTTCTTCTTCCGGGGTAGAGGGCTGTATAATATGCAATAAAACGTGTGAAAGCTCTTGGTTATCGCCTTCAACAAAAAATTCGTTTAATTGAAGCACAGAGTTCATAAGGCCTCTTTGACTAAATACGTCTTTTATTATACTATATATGCGAAATGGCGTCCATTAAATAGTGGATATTCAAGGCATCAGAATAATGGAAAAAAAACGTTAAATTATATCAAATCTGAAGCAAATGTATGCTTGAACACATTTTTGGTTCAAGGACCAGGTTAAAAATGCTGCAGCTTTTTTTGGCGCACCCGGAAAAGGCTTATTTTGTGCGTGAATTATCCAGATTGATTGGAGTGCAATTAAATGCGGTCCGCCGCGAAATTGTCAATTTGGAGCATATTGGGCTTATCGCGCCTGTCACCCTGAAGTCGGATTATCCTGAAGGCGGGGGGCGCTGTAAATATTATCGCATGCAAAGCGACAGCATGCTGTATCCGGAATTCAAAGAATTAATTTCCAAAGTCCAGATTCTTGAAGAGAGAGAATTTGTGGAGCAGTTAAAAAAACGGGCGGGAAAGATTAAATTCTTAATTCTGACCGGGTATTTTACCGGAGAAAAAGATGCTGAATCGGACATGCTTATTGTCGGTGAAGTTAAACCGGCCGTAGTAGCCAAATTGGTCCGCGAATTTGAAAAAAATATCAGCCGCGAGATGCGTTATACCGTAATGTCGCACAGCGAATTTACCGACCGCCGTGAAATTGGAGATAAGTTTCTTTATGGTTTGCTTGAAGCCAGACACATAACTGCTGTTGACGAATATCGTCTGGTGAATTGATCTTATATGAAAGTAATTATTGACAATTCCGGGGACGGCCAAACTGTTTTTTATCTGAAAGAAAAAAAGGTATGGATAAAAGAAGTCAGCAGTTGGGCAAAATCGTTATTGGCTTGTCTGGAGTTTGTTCTTAAAAAACACAGGAGAAAAATAAATGATCTTTCGGGAGTGGCCGTAGTGGTTGGCGTCGGCAGATTTACGGCTGAACGGATTGCCGCCACTGTGGCGAATACCCTGGCTTTTGCTCTGAATATTCCGGTTGTCGCACTGCCGAAGGCAAATACAGTTGTTGCCGACAAAAAGTTTTTATCGGCTCGGCGCGGTGTGTATATCAGCGCCAAATACAGCGGCGAAGCTCATATTGGCGGAAAGAATAAATAACCAAGTATGCTTATATCCGATTATCATAAATACCGCTTGTGCGAAATACTTCCCGGATTAAGCATCTGGCTCACTCTGGCGCTTGCGGTAATACTGTCCTTTGTCAAGCCGCTATGGATGATTTATTTCATTATCGTATTTGATGTTTATTGGGTGCTGCGTGTGGTCTACTTTTCTTTTTATCTTATTTTGTCCTGGCGGCGATTCCGTATGGCGTTAAGAACCGATTGGCTGAATAAACTAAGAAATGAATTTCCGAATTGGGAAGAGAAAAAAAATGTTATTTTTTTGCCGCTTTACAATGAGGAATTTATCGTGATACAGGCAACGCTCGAAGCAATACTCAAATCAACCTATCCGGCTGAAAAGATGACAATAGTATTTTCCGGAGAGGCGCGCAATTTGCCGCATTGGCAAAATATGCAGCCGCAAATAATGAAATTGTATCAGGAAAGATTCGCCGATATTGTATATTACACTCATCCGGCCAATTTGCCGGGCGAGATAGCCGGAAAAGGATCGAACCTGCATTACATGGAGTATCAGTTTAAAAAATATGCCGATGAACGCGGTTGGAATTATATGAACATTATTGTTTCGGCATTTGACGTGGATACGGTGGTGCACGAACAGTATTTTGCTCATTTAAATTATATGTATTGCCGGCACCCCAGGCCGGACCACAGTTCTTTCCAGCCAGTCACATTGTACAACAACAACCTCTGGGAATCGCCGTCGGTTTTGCGCATCATGGCGTTTGGCACCACTTTCTGGACAATGTTTTCTCTGGCCCGGTTGGATAATATGGTCACTTTTTCTTCGCACAGCATGAGTTTTAAGGCGCTGATGGATTGCGGCGGCCATGCCAAAGATATTGTCAGTGAGGATTCGCGAATTTTTTATCAATGCTGGTTCAGCAATCAGGGCGATTATGAAGTTACGCCGTTATATATTCCGGTTTCCATGGACACGGCGCGCGATGATAAATTGCTTAAAAGTTTAAAAAATTTATATTATCAACAGAGGCGCTGGGCCTGGGGGGTGGAGCATGTTCCTTATCTGATGTGGCAATGGGGAAAATTTCCGCAAATTGGCCGGTTAAAAAAACTGGCTATGATATTTCATGAGTGGGAAGGAAAATGGAGTTGGGCGCTTGTGGCCATACTTATCACTTTGCTCGGCCGTCTGCCTTTGTGGGTGGCGCAGGAAGAGGTAAGGCAAAGCGCGTTGTTTTTCAACACGCCGCATGTTCTGGAAATAATGATGACGGTGGCCATGCTCGGGTTGTTTATTTCAGCCATTATGTCCATGCTTATTTTGCCGCGCCGGCCGATAGGACACTCGCGCTATATGTATCTGATAATGATTTTACAATGGGCTTTGCTCCCGGTATCCCTGATAGTTTTTTCAGCCATTCCCTGCATCGATGCGGTTACCCATTTAATGTTCGGAAAATATCTTGGTTTCAACGTATCTGCTAAAAAAAGGGCAGCAGTATAAATATGACTTTTAAAAGATTTGTAAAAATTTCATTTCTGACGATTCTCGCCCTGCTTGTCGCCGGCGGTACTTTTATATTTTTTTGGTATCGCTCCGGCGGTCTTCAGCAAACTGTAATTCAAAAAATCGGCAAGCAATTTTTGTCTATTGATGAAAATACGCCCCCGGAAAACGGACAGACGTCCATTGACGGGGCAGCCGCCACTAATTTTGTACAAGAATTTTTTGGCTTGAGGGAGCCGCAGACATATTTGATAATGTTTTTGAACAATACCGAACTTCGGCCCGGCGGAGGCTTCATCGGAACATACGCAGTGGTGACTATGGATAAGGCCAATCCGAATATTGCAAAAGTTGAGGGCACGGAAGTTCTTGATAATTTAGCGCCAAAGAATTTTCCTTCTGAGCCGCCGGCGCCGATCCGCGAATATCTTGGGCTGGACCGCTGGTATTTCCGCGATTCAAATTGGTCGCCGGATTTTAAAATATCGGCCGCCAAATCTCTTGACCTTTATCGCAAAGAAAATGGCGTTTTGGCAGACGATATAGATGCCGTCATCGGGTTTACTCCCACGCTGGTTGAAGATTTACTGCGCATTTCCGGTCCGGTCACGGTAAACGAAGTGGAGTTTACCGCGGATAATTTTACCGAGAAATTGGAATATGAGGTGGAGTACGGATTTGCCAAGAAAAATGTTCCTTTTGAACAGCGTAAAAAAATGCTGGCCGATTTGGCAAAAACAGTGATCATAAGCACAGCCAAAAACGCATTTTTGCATTGGGGAGAATATAAGGATCTGGTGGAAAAAATGCTGGCGGAAAAACAGATGATGGTTTATTCGCCCAATCAGGATTTTCAGAAAATTTTTGAGAGCAAAAATTGGGCCGGTGAAATGTCCGGTGTAAGCTATGACTATTTAATGTGGGTTGATGCCAATCTTGGCGCGCTTAAAACCGACTGGGCGATTGAGCGGGAATTGACCTATGGGCTCAACCAGATAAGCGACGGACGTTATGTGGCAAAAGCAAAAATGACTTTTAATCATCGTGGTAAATTTGACTGGCGCACCACCAGATATCGTGACTACGCCCGCGTTTATGTGCCGGTGGGCAGTAAATTAATCAGAGTGAACGGTTCTATGAAATCGGATAAAAGTTCGGACCCCGGTGTTGTTGACCAGGGTATAGAAAATGGCCGTCAATGGTTCGGTGCTTTTATCTCTATTGAACCTGGACGCACCGGAGAGCTGTCCTTTGAATACTTTGTGTCGCCGGAAGTGGTGCAACGGCTTAAAGCCAATGACTATCGTCTGTTTGTTCAAAAACAACTCGGCACGAATAATGTAAAATTATCGTTTCAATTAAATTTATCCAATATTTTGGCGTTTGCCTCTCCGGGAGAACCGTCCGGAAGACATGGTGACAATAAATATGAAAATAGCATGATTCTTAAAAAAGATATTGAATTGGAGGTTAGAACTAAATAATATGTTTATAAAAAAAGTCGGAGTTGATCTCGGCACAAATAATGTTCGCGTTTATGTGCCGAAAAAAGGAGTAGTAATTAATGAACCGTCGGTAGTGGCAATTTCCAAAAATGATGGAAAAATTTTGGCTGTCGGTTTGGAAGCGAAAGATATGCTGGGCCGCACTCCGGACTCAATTTCCGCCGAGCATCCGCTTAAAGAAGGGGTGATTGCCAATTACAAAACCACTGAAGCGATGCTGCGGTATTTTATTAATAAAGCTTTGGGCGGCGTGCACCTATTCAGGCCGGAAGTAATGGTGGCGGTTCCGAGCGGTATTACTTCAACCGAACGCCGCGCTGTGATAGATGCGACCATTGCCGCCGGTGCGCGTGCCGCATATCTGATTAAAGCTCCACTGGTTGCCGCCATCGGCGCGGATATTCCCATTGGTGCCGCGTCAGGACATATGGTGATTGATGTTGGCGGCGGTACATCTGAGATTGCCGTGATATCGCTGGGCGGCATTGTCGCCAGCGGTTCAGTTCGCATTGGCGGAAATAAATTTGACCAAGCCATCGCCGAGTATATCAGAAGAAAGTATAACCTGGCCGTAGGCGTACACACGGCGGAAGAAATAAAAACCAGCGTCGGCTCGGCCATGTTTATGGGCAAGCCGTTAACCGCAGAAATTAAAGGGCAGGATATGGTTTCCGGATTGCCGCGAATTGTCACCGTTACTTCCGATGATGTCACTGAAGCGCTTCAACATGATTTAGAATTATTAATGAAAGCGATTAAAGATGTTTTGCACGATACTCCACCTGAACTTTCTGCCGACGTGATGGACAAGGGGATAGTACTAACGGGCGGTTCAGCGCAACTTCGCCATCTGTCGGATTTAGTTACTGAAACAACCGGTGTGCCGACCTATGTGGCTGAAGATCCGTTGTTTTGTGCTGTAAAAGGTACGGGTACGGCTTTGGAAAATATTGACAGCTACAAGAGAAGTATTTTAGCGACAAGATAATAATCTAATATTTTTTATATATGCCAGAAGGACCATTTATGCGCGTCGAAGATGTTAATTTTGGTGAAGTGCCGATGGAAGCGCCGATGGAAAATGGAAAGGAAAAAAAAGGTGAGTTTATTGATATCCGCAAAGAAGAAGTAAAAGTGCTTGGTGTTTCTTTGGAGCGAAATGCGGAAGCCGGGCCTCGCGTGCCTAAAGCGGACAAGTTTGCCGATTTTTCTGAAGATACTTTTTCACTGGATGTTCTTCAGAGAGTAGCAAAATCCGTTTCGCTTGACCATCCGCTTTTGCTTGAAGGCGAGGCGGCGGCGGGCAAATCGTACACGATAGAATACTTGGCGCATCTATGCAATCAGGAAGTATATAGAATGTCGCTCAACGGGCAAACCGATACCACGGATTTAATCGGTAAATGGGTGCCGCGCAGTGCCACACTGCGAAAAAG
Organism: Candidatus Magasanikiibacteriota bacterium; assembly: GCA_026396515.1. Lineage (GTDB taxonomy): Bacteria > Patescibacteriota > Patescibacteriia > Magasanikbacterales > GWA2-37-8 > JAPLWQ01. The sequence goes on from JAPLWQ010000003.1 coordinate 108,350, forward strand.
AATTGAAGATTTACTGAAGCATCCGGAAAAATGCCAGAGTGATGTTGTCAGAAGAATTATCGAATCACGCGTCGGTATCACAAGCGCTGAAAAAATGGGCATGAAAGAAATAGCGCCGGAAAAATTTGAAGAAGAAAATGCTAAGTTCGGCTTGAACAGAGAAGAAATGGAAATGGTCGCTACGCTGGAAGGGGTAGATGTACCGGAAGGTGATTGGGCGTGGCAAGACGGTGATATTCCAAAACAAATGGAATCAGGAGCGTGGTCCGTGCTCGATGAGGTTAATACTTGCGAGCCGCAAATTTTAGTCCGCCTGAATGCTCTGCTTGAGAAAAATGGACAACTTGTTCTATCAGAAGACGGGTCGCGCGTAGTAAATCGCCACCCTGGTTTTCGTTTGTTTGCCACAGTCAACCCGCCGGGCGGCAGATATAAGGGGCGTATACCACTTTCTCAGGAATGGATTTCCCGGTGGAATTATCAGAATATCGGCGTTCTCCCGATGGAAATTAGAGCCAAGCGTTTAATGAAAGCTGCCGGTGTTGAAGCTGAACCGGTAAACATCAAAGACAAACTTCGGGTAATCAGGCCGGAAAAATCGGCTGGTGTTCCGGCGGTTGAAGGCAATCGCTTAGCCGATTATTATGAGCCGTCGTGGGTGAAAGATTTGTTTACCAAATACGGCGTATTCGCCGAGAAAGCCGCGCAAATGCTGGAAAGCGCCGAATTTGCAAAAGATCAGCTGCAAAAATTTGATGTTGATTCGCGCGATGATTGGCGATTTTTTGAGTATCTTAACCGTTTCCGCGAATCCGGCAAAATGACGCAGGTAATAAAAGAAGCTTTGGAATATTGCATTGTCAATAAATGCCAGAAAGAAATTGACCGCAAAAAATTACGCGACCTGATAGCCCTAATTAAGGTGTCGGAGCCAAAAGAAATTTTGAAAAATAGAACAGCAGAAAATCAGATGCACCTGCAAGCGGCAAAGAACAAAGCTCTTCGGCAAAGCATACCGGAGGGACATAGAAAAATCATAACCGGTGAGACGGAAAAAAATCCGATGATTTCGGCTGAAAATCCTGACGGAGAAACGATTATGATTGATATAGCCGATACGATCAGAAGTTTTAAGGAGAATTTTAGGGATGGATACTTATTGCCCGAGTTTAGTGATGGTTTGCCGGACGAAATTAGCATGAGTGAAAAAGTGAAAAGTTTATGCCAGGATGTGATTGCCATGGGGCTAGACCAGGTAGCGGTTATGCCGGGTTTAAAAGTGCAGAATAAAGTTAAACGAAGCCGGTTGATGCAGAGTTTCGGTGAGCCGGTCACAAAAATTCTTACGCCTCTCGGTCTCGGAGACGGCGAAATGTATGGAGAAAAGCCGTTTATGGACCCCAAGTTTGGCAGTAAGGAGATACTTGTTCAGGAAAACCCTGACAATCCGTCTCGGAATAATTCTGATGGTTATTTAGTTTTTTATTCAAACAAGCCGTTGTTTAAACAGAGTAAAAATCTCAACATCTCAGAAGCGAGAAAATATTTGTTTGAAATTGGCCAGTGCGGTTTAACAATGAACGATTATTTAGTGATTCAGCGTGCGGAGCTTGAGAAGAACGGCGACCATCGGTTTGATACATTTTCAAAAAAGGCCGAAGATTCGCAGGAGACATATTTGGCAGATATGACGACAGGGGATGGTTCGGCGGTAAGCGCACGATGGAACCCCAGAGACAAACGTATTGGTTTTTATGCCCACAAAGTCACGGAAAAAAATGAGGCTTGTGGAACGCTGGGCGTGGTAATAATACCGCTAAATACTTAAATTATGGCCCGGTTTGTCGAGTCGTTTTCAGGCCGACAATTCAGCAAGTCAGATTCTTCCGATACTGGCGCTTCCGTAAATGAAGAAGCGGGTGTTGGTGTAAAAGAAATCGAAGAAACAAAGCCGGAGATAACCGCGGAAGAATATGCCGAGCGCGTGGAGCGTTTGCGGTCACTCGGCCGGGTAATTGGTTCTGATTTTGCCATGCGCGTGGAAGTCGGCAAAGAGCGCGGCTGGCGTTATAAATTCAAACCGGTGAATACAATTGAAGCCGATCCGGTAGATATTGCCGAAAAAAGCGTTGAATACTGTCTTGGCATTATAGCGCATGAGGGCGCGCACCGGGCTATATCCCGCACTGATTTTATTCCAAAAAAAGTCTGGCAAGAAAGCGGCTTTTCTTTTTTAATGAATGCGGTTGAAGATCCGAGAGTGAATAATTGGGTTGGTGAAAAATATGAAGGAGCGAAGGACTGGTTGAAGATGTCTTATGATGAAGATATGGCGCCGGAAGATATGGTGGACAAACGAGCAAAAGAAAAGCTTGGTTACACGCCAAAGCACATTCGGTTTGGTCTGGAAATTATCAGGCGCTGGCACACCGGCGAGTTTTCTGCAGATGTGCCGGAAGATATACGGGAAGTACTGGATACCACGTTTAATTACGCCAAAGCCGCGTACAATTCATTGCCGGCGAGTAAAGCGGAAGAAAATGAAATAACCGACAAGGCGAAGATGGTCTACCGCATTGTTTATTCAAAGATTTGGCCGGAATACAAGAAGCTGGTTGATAAATCAATTGATGAAGAAACATTACGCCAGATTTTGAAAGATATGATGGAAGGCGGGCAGATGGAGGGTGGTGAGCCGGGAGAGAAAGGGTCCGGCGATGAATTAAGCGAAGAAATAAAAAAGAAAATTAAAGAAATACTTGACTCAATGACCGAAGAGGAAAAAAGGAAGTTGCTTGAAGGAGCGAAAGCGAAAGCGAAAGCAATACTCGATGAACTGGATACCGAGCTTGGAAAAGAGCTGCGCGGCCATATGGCTGATCAGCCTGAGACAAGTACTGAAGAGAGCAAGCGAATGGAGGCGGAAGACGCGGAAAGAAGAGCTCGTGCAAAAATTGAGGCGGAGGCCGGGGCACTTAGAGAACAGTTGGAACAGGCAAGGGAGAAAAATAAGAATGCTTATGACCGGGCTTTTGAGGAGGTAAAACCTTATATTGATAAGGTGGCTGAGGATATCATGAATATATTTATCGCCAAGAGGCATCCGCAGTTTAAGAAGAGCTTTCCCGGGCAAAAACTCCGCCTTAAGGGTGCTATGGCCTATGAATCAAGCGACAACTATCGTGATTTATTTGAACGGCGGTTGAATGCGGAAAGAAAAAGTTTATCGTTTTTTCTTTTGGTAGATTTGTCAGGCTCTATGTCAGGTGAAAAGATTGCCGAAACATTTAAAGGGGCCGTATTATTTGCTGAGGCGCTTAACAGAGTGAGTGAAACAATGGGCTCGGTTAAGGTCGCCATATATGGTTTTCAGGATACACTAATAAAATATAAAGAATTTGGCGAAAAAATGGATGATGATTTGCGTCAGGCAATGAGCGTGATGCCGCGTGAAACGGAGAATCGCGGAGTACACAATGGCGCATCATACAATAGCGACGGATATTGTGTAGAAAAATCGGCCGAAATTTTAAATCAGCAACAAACAACCGGTAAGTTCTTGTTTGTCTTATCCGACGGCCAGCCTGCGCCCGACGGCGCACATCGTGCAGTCAAAGTACAATATAATGAGTATGATCCCTCTGCCGAGCTTAGGGCAGTTGTTGCTCAAATATCCAAAGAAGGAAATATACACGTATTGGGCGTAGGCCTTGGCCCGCATACCGAACATGTGAGTGATTATTATAGGTCGGATTTGGCACACGTAGATAATATTCCGAGTGTTGACGTAGACAAGCTGTCCCGGGTTCTCGGTGATAAATTGGAACAATTGGTAATCAAATAATTATTAATAAATATTTATGATATCAGAAAAAAATATTGCCAAGGTGAAGAAATTTATCGACGTTGTCTCTGATATGCAATTTGGGCCGGGTAAGCAAATCGGTTTGTTGATATTGAAGAAGGAAGAGACGAAAGATATCAGTATTCTCGCGCCCAACAGCAATATTACGACTGTCCTGGAACTCTCTAAAGATGGCGACGCTGATGAGGTGATTGGATATTTAGCCGACGCAGTGAAAAGCGGCCGTCTTATTTTTATCCGGCTCCATGATTATCTTGACCCGAAAATATACAACCAGTTATTTCTCTTATCAAAGAATAGCCGGATGGAATATCCGAAGCTGGAAGAGAGAATTTTTGTGGACGCCGCCCCCGAAACAACGATAATTGTCATAACTACCGACAATGAACTGAATAAATTGAATTACACAAATATTCTCGATTTGTCCGGCTTGGTGGAGCGCCTCTAATAATATGACGATTGGCATTGAAGCATCGCACGCGAACAAAGATAAGCGAACCGGAGTTGACGAGTACTCATGGCAGATTATTAATCATCTTAAAAAAATCATTCCCGCCGAAGTGCGGGTGATTTTATATAGCCAGACGCCGCTCATCGGGGAACTCGCCGACTTGCCGCCGAACTGGCAATCGCGTGTTTTGCCCTGGCCATGGAAGCTATGGAGCCAAATTTGTCTGTCTCATGAACTTTGGCGGAATATGCCGGATGTATTTTTTGCTCCGGGACAATTGGTACCGGCGATTACGCCGAAAAATACGGTGACCACCGTGCATGACAGCGCTTTTAAGGTTTACCCCAAAGCATACCGCTTTTTTAGCCGTTTATATTTGTGTCTGATGAATAAAATGGTACTAAGGAAATCCCGGATTATTTTGACTCCGTCCGACTTCAGTCGGCGCGAACTCAAACGTCTATATGATTTTGATACGAACCGCGTCTCGGTTACGCCACTCGGATATAACCGCGCTATTTACCGTAAGATACAAATAAATTTTGAAGAAAAGAATAAGGTGTTAAAAAATATTGGTATTACCAAGCCGTTTTTTATTTTTGTCGGCCGGCTTGAACAAAAAAAGAACGTGGCGAACATTGTCCGCGCATTTGATGTAATAAAAAAGCAGTATGATTGCGCGCTGGTAATGGTTGGTACGCCCGGCTGTGGTTACAAAGAAGTGGAAAAGACGATCGAGGAAAGTCAGAACAAAAGCGATATTATTTTGACCGGCTGGCTAGATTCAGAGACAGTCGCCAAGTTGTACAACCTGGCTGAAGCCATGATTTTTACCACTAATTATGAAGGGTTCGGTTTGCCGGCGCTTGAAGCAATGGCTTCGTGCTGTCCGGTTGTTGTTTCAAAAGGGAACAGCCTGGAAGAAGTGGTGGGCGATGCCGCCTTGGTAGCCGATCCGAAGTCTCCGGATGATATCGCATCCGCCGCATTGTTGCTAATCTCAAATCGTGATTTGCGAAACAGTAAAATTTTGGCCGGTATGGCCAGAACAGAGCTATTTTCCTGGGAAAACACAGCTAAACTTACTTGGCAGGCCTTGCGGGAAGCGGGGATATAAGCTAATATAATGAAAGCAAACGCGTAAGGGGGGACTATTTTATATTACCCATTATTCATGATTATCGGCCACCAAAAAAATCTGCAGTTTCTGACCTGCGCGCTTGAAAATGAAAAGTTAGCTCATGCTTATTGTTTTTCCGGTCCTGACCAGGTGGGGAAACGTACAGTGGCAAAATATATTGCCGCGAAAGCATTGAATACGGAGTCGGAAAAACTGGGGGTCCACGCCGATTATTTGTATATTGAACGCGCCGTAGAAGAAAAGACTGGTAAATTAAAGAAAGATATTATCGTTAGTCAGGCGAAAATAATAGGTAATTTTCTTCAAAACAGATCCTGGCTGGGCGGGAAAAAGATTGTCATAATTGATGAAGCGGAGAAAATAAATATTGAAGCGGCCAATGCCCTTTTAAAAACTCTGGAGGAATCAGCGGAAAACAGCCTGATAATATTACTTACGGAAAATGACAGGAATTTGCCGGCGACTGTTCTTTCCCGTTGTCAGCAGCTAAATTTTTCTCTTGTTCCGGAAGCTGAAATTGCCGAAGCATTAATACAATCCGGAAATGTTCCGGAAACAGTTAAACTTGCGGCCGAGGCATCATGGGGTAGGCCGGGCCGGGCAGTGGAGCTTTTAAATGATAAGGAAAAAATGAGTGAATACGTTTCAGAGATCGACCGCTTGGAAAAAATTATCGGTCGGCCATTTTTCGAAAAAATATCGGCGACCGAAGATCTTTTTGGAGACAAGGAAGATGCTGTGCGCGGACGTGATAAATTAAAAAATATTTTGGATCTTTGGACAATGCTTTGGCGTGGCGTTTTCTCCGGCAACACCGTAGCGGGCAAATATTTTTCACCGGGTCAGACGTTGAAAATCATCGATGAAATAAAAAACGCGCGGGAACTGCTTACCCGCAATATCCACCCGCGCTTATTAATTGAAAGAATTTTATTAATAATTTAATTTATGTCTAAAAAAATTCTCGTTTTCCTGTTGCTCGCGGTTTTTGTTTTCACCGGTGCCAGCTGTATCACCACCAAAAAAGCCACCGAAACCGGGCCGATGGGCGTATTTAAGTCAATCGATCGCGGGGAGAAATGGACTCCGGCCATGGCAGTGCCCACGGCACAGGGGGTAAAAAGCCTTAGCACAGTGAAGGTCTATCGCATGTTTGATGACCCGAGCGACCCGAATGCCTATTATCTGGCCAGCCGCGGGCAGGGTCTATATTATACTTATGATAATGGCGATTCATGGGCGGCTGTTCCGTTTTTCAGCGGAAAATTTGTTTATACTGCCGCTGTTGATCCGGCCGATAAATGTACTATCTACGCGAGTGATGGCGCTCACATATATAAATCAGAGGATTGCGCACGCACCTGGAACTTAATGTTTACAGAAGAGCGTTCAGGAGAAAGATTATCTTCAATAGATATTGATTCGTCAGACGGTTCAATTTATGGCGCTGAAATAGGCGGTGATCTTTTGGTAAGCCGAGATGCCGGCCGCAGCTGGCAGGTTATCAAGCGTTTTACTTTTGCGTTGCAAGATGTTTTTGTTGACAAGCAGGTGCCCGGCCGCATATACGTCGCTTCACAGCGAACTCATCTGTATCGATCCGATGATGCCGCCGCCACCTGGACCGATTTGCGCGAGGGCTTCAAAAAGTTCAATGACAGCAAAGTGTATTATCGCTTGTCTGTCAGCAAAAGCCAAAAAGATACAATTTATTGGATCAGCAAGTACGGCATATTACGTTCCGTCGATGCCGGAGCCACTTGGACGGAATTAAAATTATTAACGCCTCCAGGAGCCGTCACGATTTACGGTTTCGCCGTGAATGAAAAAAACCCGAATGAAATCTATTATACCGGCACGATTCTTGGAGAAGGCAGCAGCCATGTGCGTTCAACCTTTTATAAAAGCGTCGACGGCGGCGCCACTTGGGTGACGCAAAAATTGCCGACTAATACCATCCCGGTCGTAATCAAAATTCATCCGGTGGATGACGCTACGCTGCTAATGGGTTTTGCCCTGCTGAATTAATTTCTCTATTAAATTCCGCAAAAATTAATCTTTACTATGAATATTAATGAGCACAAAGAAGATTTTAACAAGGCAATTGATTTTTTGAAGCAGGATATTGCCGGGCTGCGCACTGGCCGCGCTTCCACCGCCATGGTTGAAGATATTCATGTTGAGGCCTATGGCACGCGCCAGCCGTTGAAAGCGGTGGCCAGTATTTCCGTGGCTGATCCAAAAACATTAAATGTTGAGCCGTGGGACAAGAGCCTAATGTCGGCGGTAGAGAAAGGCATCCGCGATTCTGGTTTAGGAATAAATCCGGTAAATGACGGCCGGCTTATCCGGTTAAGCATGCCTGAATTGACTGTTGAACGCCGGGCGGAACTGACAAAAATATTGCATCAAAAATTGGAAAACGCCCGTATTTCCATCCGTCAGGTGCGTGAAGATGTGCGGGGGATAATAAATGACGGCGAAACAGAGGGGACAATCACTGAAGACGAAAAATACCGCCTGCAGGAAGAGTTGGATAAATTGGTTAAAGAATTCAACGAGCAGATTAAAATGGTGGGAGAAAAGAAAGAAGCGGAAATTAGCGGGATATAAATATGCAATCAAGGCCTTATAAATTATTATTTGCCGGCGGCGCATGCTTGTGTCTTGCACTTTTTGTATTTGCGGGCTGCGGTATGCAGAAAAAGATTTCAAAAAATAACGAAGATATATTAAATACGGTTGAACCGCTTAAAGCCGGCGAGTATATTGAATATGGCAACCCCCAGTATCAGTTCAGCATAAAATATATAGCTTCACTTATTTCCGATTTTTCCAGTCCGGAGTCAAAGCTGATATTAGGCTTTCCCGAAAGTTTTACCACCGGTACCAATCTGGGAACGGCGCAGATACGCCTGGATATAAACAAAAGAACATGTGCGAATTTTTCCAGCGGCGAAGACCAAGCGGTTGGATGGCATTATACCAAAACAACGGCGATCGGCACCGATTTTCCGGAAAAGATTACCGTGAACGGCGCTGAGTTTAGGCGTCTGAAATGCAGTGATGCGGCCATGTCGCATGTGGCAGATTCGCTTATCTACATTACGGAAAAAGACAGCAACGCTTTTTCGCTCAATCTGTATTTGCTCTCAGCCAATCCCGAAGTGTATGATGAGAGCATCCGACCTTTAACTTATGACCCGGCTGGAATGGAAAAAATATTTCTGCAGGTCTTATCAAGTTTTAAATTTAAAGAATAATATGCCCGACCTTGATACAATAGTTTCGCTTTGCAAAAGGAGGGGGTTTGTTTTTCCTGGCTCGGAAATTTACGGCGGCCTGGCAAACAGCTGGGATTACGGACCGCTGGGTCATTTGCTCAAACAAAATATTAAAAAAGCCTGGTGGAAATTTTTTGTCGCCGAACGCGATGACATGGTGCCGCTTGATTCGGCGATTATTATGAACCCGAAAATTTGGGAAGCGTCCGGCCATTTGGAAAATTTTAGTGATGAACTGGTGGAGTGCAAAGAATGCCACCATCGTTTCCGCGTTGACCACCTGCTTGAAGCAAAAGGAATTACCCCAAAGTTTGATAAAGAAGTGGTAAAAAAACCGGTGAAATTATCCTGTCCGGATTGTGATGGCGCGCTTACCGAACCAAAGGCCTTCAATCTAATGTTTAAGACATTTCTGGGCACCACCGAAGACAATTCCACCGTGGCCTATCTGCGTCCGGAAACAGCCGGCGGCATGTTTACCAATTTTAAAAATATTCAAAACGTTACGCGCCGCAGATTGCCGTTTGGTATCGCCCAAATAGGCAAGTGCTTCCGCAATGAAATTACGCCCGGCAATTTTATTTTTCGCACCCGCGAATTTGAAATAGGGGAGTTTGAGTATTTTATCAACCCTAAAGGATGGGAAAAGGTTTTTGAGATGTGGCTTAGTGAAATAAAGCGCTGGTGGAAAGATATTATGCAGGTGAATATGGACAATCTCGTTTGGCATGAAATTCCGGACAGCGAGCTCGCGCACTACAGCAAACGAACAGTGGATGTTGAATATAAATATCCGTTTGGTGTTAAGGAGCTGCACGGCATTGCCTATCGCACCGATTTTGATCTGGCGCGCCATGAAAAAGTGAGCGGCCAGGATTTGCACTACACGGATCCGGAAACGAACGAGAAATTTTTGCCGCATGTGATTGAACCGACTTTTGGAATTGATAGGATGCTGCTTGTCGCTTTGCTTGAAGCGTATCACGAAGAAGAGGCGCCGACTGCTGAAGAAGGGGAGACGGATAAGCGCGTGGTGATGAAATTTCCCAAACATTTGGCGCCCTACCAGGTGGCCGTTTTACCGCTTTCTAAGAAGGAAGATCTGGCAAAAGTTTCAAAACCTTTAGCCACTGATTTGCGCAAGCATTTTTCCGTTGATTATGACGAAACGCAAAGCATCGGCAAACGCTATCGCCGCGAAGACGAGATCGGCACGCCGTATTGTGTTACGGTTGATTTCGAATCGCTTGAAGACAAAAAAGTGACCGTACGCGACCGCGATACGATGAAACAAGACAGGGTGGCGATTGAAGAATTAATAAATTATTTAAAAGAAAAATTTATTTAATAAATATATGAATACTGAAAAAAATCTCGGCGGAGAGCTTAGTGGAACTTTGTCAAACGAAGTTGATCCGGCTGTGAAGTCGCTCGATCTGTTGAAGAAACAAATTTTGGCCAGCGAGGCTCTTGTTGAAAATATGACTCGCTCCGGTGAAAATGTCAGTCCCGATGAACTGCAGGAAGCGCGTGATTATCTTGCTGAACTCAGGAAAGATCTAAAAAACCGCGAGGATTTGGTTAAGTAATTTATGCATCGCCAAACAAAGTTAAAAAATGGTCTGGCCAGTATTTTTGTTCCGATATCCGGCACCAAGGCGGTCACTATTATGATACTCTTGTCTGTCGGGTCGCGCTATGAAAATTCGCGCAATAATGGCGTCTCCCATTTTGTTGAACATCTGATGTTTAAGGGAACGAAGAAGCGCCCGACCACGCAGCATATCTCCCGCGAGCTGGATTCAGTCGGGGCCCAGTTTAATGCTTTTACAGGAAAGGAATACACCGGCTATTATGTAAAAATTGGAGGGGCCAAACAGGAATTGGCAATGGATGTTCTTTCCGATATGCTGTACAACTCCAAATTTGATGAAGCGGAAATAAAAAGAGAAAAAGGGGTGATTATGGAGGAGATAAAGATGTATAAAGATGACCCGATGTCGGCGGTGGAGGATGTGATTGAGAAATTGATGTTTGGCGGGCACGCCTTAGGCCGTAATATTGCCGGAACTATTCAGGGGATAAAACAAATGAGCCGGGCAGACCTTTGGGATTATTATCGCGGGGCTTACGCGCCAAAAAATATGGTTTTGGTAGCGGCAGGAGCTATAAATACGAAAACAAAAAAATTGGCTGAAAAATATTTTGGAAATTATTCGGCGCCGGTTAAGATTAGGAAAGACGATTATGACCCGTTTAAAAAATTTATCAATGCCTCTTTTTCAAAAAGGGTTGGCGTGGAAAAAAGGAAAATTGATCAGGCGCATGTAATTTTAGCTTATCCTGGTTTAAAAAAAGACGACCCCAAGAGATATGCCCTGGCCGTTCTAACCAATATTTTGGGCGGGGGAATGAGCTCGCGGCTTTTTGTCGAGGTGCGTGAAAGACGCGGTTTGGCCTACCGGATTCGAGCCGAAGTAATTAATTATCGTGATACCGGTGCCGTGTTCATTTCCACCGGGCTGGACCAAAATCGCCTGAAGGAGGCATTTGTGACAATTGAAGCTCAAGTGAAGCGTATCGCCACCGAACTTGTCAGCAGTAAAGAATTGGCGGATGCAAAAAGCAATATTGCCGGCCATCTGACTTTGGCCATGGAAAATTCACATAATCAGGCGCAATGGTTTGCCGAGAATTTTTTGTTTTTTAAGAAATTGGAATCATACGAAGAAGCCGTCGCTAAAATAAAAAAAGTAACGGCAAAAGACGTGCTAAATTTGGCAAAAATAATTTTTAAGCCGCAGGCTAAGCGCGTTGCCGTAATCAGCGCAAAGAAAAAAAGCCAAATAATAAAATCATTATGAAAACAATACATTTATTTGCCAACTGGAAAATGTATCTCGGCTATGACGAAAGCAATATTTTAGCCAACGCTTTAATTGGCGAGGTAAGAAAGATGCCGCCGGCTATAAATATAGCTTTGTTTCCCAGTGCTTTATCTCTATATTCAATCGCGTTGAATCTTAAAGAAACAGATATCGCCGTGGGGGCGCAGAATGCGTATTGGCTTGATAAGGGCGGTTATACCGGAGAAGTATCTGTTGGTATGTTTAAGGAGGTTGGTTGCAGGTATGTGCTTATTGGACACTCTGAGAGACGGCACGTTTTTCACGAGACCAACCTTGAAGTTAGGAAAAAAGTTGAAGCGGCTTTTGCCGAAAAGATAATGCCGGTGGTTTGTGTTGGTGAAACAAAAGAAGAGCGTAACGCCGGAAAGACAGAGGAAGTTGTGGAAGTTCAGTTAAGAGCCGCGTTTGAAGATTTAAATTTACCAAGCGACACCAGATTTATCATTGCCTATGAACCGGTTTGGGCAATCGGCACCGGCGATGCTTGCGATCCGAAAGAGGCCGAACGGATACATAAAGAAATCGCAAAAATTACCAAGTCGCTTTTGTCTGATGTGAATTTCAGTATTCTTTACGGCGGCAGCGTGCGCGCGGAAAATGTGGCCGACTATTTGGCCGGTTCGCACACGGACGGCGTTCTTATTGGTAATGCGTCGGCAAAATTGGATACGTTTAAAGGTATTATGGATAAGGCTGCTCAATTCGCCGCAAAGTAAACTATTATGACCAACATTATCTTTATCTCACTCATAACTTTGGCACTGGTCGTTATCGCCGTTATTGTCGTGCGTAAGTTTCCGGTTGTTGCCAATCTTGATTTGGAACATCTGGCCGAAGAACAGGAAATAAAGAAAAAAAATGCGATTTTGGAAAAGCGCCTTTCGGAGAAAAGCAACCAGGCGCAAAAACAATTTCAGGAAAAATTGAATCCGTTAAAACGGCTGTGGGCGCTTGTGCAATACAAATTTAGAGTGTATGTCGGCAAGATTGAAAAATTATTGCACTATGAAGATTTGATAAAAAATAGGCTAAAAAATCGCGAGCTTTCCTCAATTGACCGCGAAAAGCAGATTAGCACATTACTTCAGCAAGGCGAGAGCCAATTTCATGAAGGCAATTATGATAAGGCCGAAGAATTTTTTATTGCCGCGATAAAGTTTGATAAGAAATTGGCGCCGGCATACCGCGGGTTGGCGGACACCTATATGGCCAAAGGCGCCGCCGAAGAAGCGATGCAAACCTATGATTATCTAAGCCGGCTTACACCCGCTGATGATGCTTTATTGGTAAAATTATCCGAGCTTTCCGAGGAACGCGGTAAAATTAATGAAGCAATTCATTATCTCGAAAAGGCTGTTTCCATCAATGATTCGCTTTCTCCGCGTTTTTATCATTTGGCTGAATTACTGCAGAAGGTGGACCAGCCGGAAGTGGCTATTGAGGCGGTCTCTCAAGCAGTTGAACTCGAATCAAAAAACCCTAAATATCTTGACTTATTGATAGAAATTGCTATAATATGTGGCAATCGGAAGGTAGCCGATAAGGGATTTGAAGAATTGCGGCTGGTAAACCCGGATAATCAAAAATTGGCCGAGTTTAAGGAGAGGATTGAAAAAATTGAGCAGATGTGATATAATTGCCCGACTTTTGAGGATGCCGTTGTAGCTCAGTTGGTAGAGCAACTCCATGGTAAGGAGTAGGTCCGCGGTTCAAATCCGCGCAACGGCTCTGGGTTTACAAATAGTATCGCCTTGTACGCCACCTTAGCTCAGCTGGTAGAGCAACGGTTTTGTAAACCGTAGGTCGTCGGTCCGAGCCCGACAGGTGGCTCGCAGATCATTTAATCGGATGGGTTCCCGAGCGGTCAAAGGGGACAGACTGTAAATCTGTTGGCTCCGCCTTCGAAGGTTCGAATCCTTCCCCATCCACATTGTAAATTAATAATATTGAAAAATATGTCGTCCAAAGAAAGAGAAAACATGATAAAGATGGAGTGTTCTGAATGTAAGCGCGTTAATTACTTCAGCAGAAAGAATAAAAAACTTCTGAAGAACCGCTTGGAGATAAAGAAATACTGCCGTCACTGCAAAAAGCACTTGGCACACAAGGAAACAAAGTAATTTTAAGGGCAGGACTCTTGTCCTGCCTTTTAAACACGGGGGGGTTCGTATAGTGGTAGTATTATGGTCTCCAAATTGCCTTGTTATTGGAGGAATGATGACGTATAATATAGACATATGGAAAGTAACATATGTCTAAAATGTCACAAGAGCAAGCTGATATCCGAATTCAGTATTAGAGATAAGGAATCAAGGCGTTTTCATAGCCTCTGCAAAGATTGCCATTCAAAATATAGGCGAGAGCACTATTTGCGGAATAGAGAGAAATATTTAGTTAAGGCAAAACGATGGAACAAGAAACAGACGTTTTCTCTACGCGCATTTATCTTCGACTATCTCTCAAATCATCCATGTGTAGATTGTGGTTCGAAAGATGTTAGAGTTTTAGATTTCGACCATGAAAGAGATAAGAAAATGGGCATCGCTCAAATGATACGAAATTGTCATTCATTGTCATCGGTAGAAAAAGAAATTAAAAAATGCAGAGTAAGATGTGCTAATTGCCATAGAATAAAAACATTTTCACGAGGAAATTTTTGGAAAAATAAAATGGGTCCGTAGTTTCAATGGTAAAACATCGGTCTCCAAAACCGAGGTTCCCCGTTCGAATCGGGGCGGGCCTGCGATTTTTACCCCGCATAGGCGCGAAGCGCATTGTGCGGGGACTACACCCCCTGCGAAATAAATGAATCCTGTAAGGGATTCTTTTATTAAGCGTAATATAGCTATATTTTAGTATTTAGGCTAAAATAGCAGGTAAAATTGAAATAATTATCATATTCCGATTGTATATATAACATATGCCTGTTCCCGAGAATTTAACCGATGAACAGCTGATTGTAGGCGTAAGAGAAATTGATAAGGAATTCTACAGTGAGATCATCCGGCGCTATCAAACAAAGCTGTCCCATTATTTGCGAAAATTTATTAAAAGCGGTGATGAACTTGAAGACGTGCTTCAAGATGTTTTTATAAAGGCATATCGTAACTTGTATGATTTTGACGTGGGTAAGAAATTTTCTCCCTGGATATACCGCATCGCGCATAATGAAGCGCTGAATCATGTAAAAAAATATCGCAGGGAATCGGTATCACTCGACGACCAGGAGTTGGAAATATTTGATGAAGGTTTTGATATCAAGGAGACGGTTGATCGTACTATTGCCCGGGAAAGAATAGAGAGCGCGCTCTTGAAAATTAAAGACAGATATCGCGAACCTATTATATTGTATTTTTTTGAACAAAAGACCTATGAAGAGATCGGCGATATTTTACGCTTGCCCCGTAATACTGTCGGCACGCTTGTATCACGTGGAAAAAAATTATTGAAACAATTATTAGCCACTGAAAAATATGATAGAAAATAATAAAAATAATCTGGAAGAGAAAGTGATGTCTCAGATAAAAACGGGACGCGTGAAATTGCGTTCAAAATACATTTTCCTTGCTGAAAAATTAGGACTGGGAAGCGCGGTGGCGCTCAGCGTCTTATTGGCCGTATTATTTTTTAATTTGGTGCTTTTTTATTTAAAAGCGTCTGATAATATCGGTTATCTAAGTTTTGGCAGCCGCGGTTTATATGCCTTTTTGGAATCGTTTCCGTTCGCGCTTGCCGCCGGTTTAGTCATTCTGGTGCTTGTCGCCGCCTTTATCATTAAACGAAGCGGCTTTCTTTATAATAAGCCATTTGGCAGGATAGCTGTCGGGCTCGTTATTTTTATCATGGCTCTCGGAATTATTCTAACCTATACCAGTCTTGCTGAGCAGTTAGAGCGCCATGCATACGGACCAAATCCTTCAGGCATGTTTTTTCGTCCGCTTTTCAATCACGGGCTTGATGAACGCGGGCGCGGTACTACCGGTAGAGTAGTGGAATTGAATGATAATATTATTAGTATTCAGACGCCGCACGGCATTGAAAAAATCGACATCAGTAAACTTAAAACCCTTCCGGAACAGGAGCTTAAGGTAGGATCGTTTGTTATGGCGATAGGAGAAAAGAAAGGTGATATTTTTGAACCGGAAAATATTCGCGTTGTAAACGAGGATGAGATGCCGATGATACGGCGTGGTGTGCACCGTCGTTTTGGGTCGTTTGAGCCACCCATGCCTTTACCGCCGGGAATTGGTTATGAAGGATGCGCTATGAACGATTGCCCGATGGGCGGCTCAACCTCAGCTCCCTGCGAAGCAGAATGTTTTTCTCAATAAAATATTTTTAAATATATCTATGAAAAAGTTTTTTGGTTTAATTTGGAAGCACAAAATATATACTTTAATCATTCTCGCCTTAGTCGGCGTTGGCGGTTATTTTGGCTATAAAAAGTGGTTTGTGCCGGACGCTGTCACGCGCTATGTCACGGCAAAAGTTGAACGCGGCGTGCTGGTTTCGTCAATTAGCGGTTCCGGCCAGGTATCTGCTTCAAATCAGGTTGATATTCAGCCGAAAGCGTCGGGTGATGTTTTAAGCGTGTCCGTGAAGGCGGGACAGGAAGTCAAAGCAGGGGCTTTGTTGGTACAATTGAATGCCAGCGCAGCGCTCAAAGCGGTGCGCGACGCTTCATCCAATCTGGAGTCTACGAGATTGTCTTTGGAAAAACTTACAAAGTCAACAGACGCGCTGACGCTTCTTCAATACGAAAATTCTTTGGCTCAAGCTCAGGAATCAAAAACAAAAGCTGAAGATGATTTAGCAAAGGCCTACGAAGATGGGTTCAATAATGTCGCGAACGCTTTTTTGGATCTGCCGAGCATGGTATCCGGATTATATGATATTTTGTATGGCTATACGTTTGACTATAGCATTCCCAATCTTGAATACTACGCGAATAATGCGATGATCTTTGAAGATGTGGAAAGGGCGGAAAATTATAGAAACAGCGTTTCTCTTTCATATAGCGCGGCAAAAAATGCTTATGATATCAACTTTGACAGTTATAAAGCAGCCGGCAGATTTTCAAGCACTTCCACGATTGAAGATCTTATTGATGAGACATATGAGACGACAAAATTAATTGCTGAAGCGATAAAAAACGCCAATAATTTAGTCCAGTACTATACGGATGTTTTAACAGAAAATAAAGCACGGGTACAGTCGCAGGCATCAAATCATTTGTCCACCCTAAATGGCTATACCGGAACAACTAATTCTCAGCTTATTACGCTTCTCGCTCAA
Organism: Candidatus Magasanikiibacteriota bacterium; assembly: GCA_026396515.1. GTDB lineage: Bacteria > Patescibacteriota > Patescibacteriia > Magasanikbacterales > GWA2-37-8 > JAPLWQ01. Next base: position 125,295 of record JAPLWQ010000003.1, read on the forward strand.
AAAAGAACAATTCAGACGGATAAGGAATCGATAGTAAATTCTGAGCGCACCATAGCCGAGAAAACCGTATCACTCGCCGACCTGAAAGCCGGAACTGACCCGTTAGATATTCAAGCTCAGCAAATAACCTTAAGACAGCGGCAAAACTCATTGTCAGACGCCAGAGAAACCCTGTCTAATTATTCGGTGCGTGCCCCGTTTGACGGAGTGATTGCGGCGGTAAATGTAAAAAAGGGGGATGCTGCGTCCTCGGGTTCTGCCGTTTGCACTATTATCACCAAACAACGCGTCGCTACGATTGCCCTGAATGAAGTGGATGTGGCAAAAGTAAAAGCCGGACAAAAAGCCGTTGTTACTTTTGACGCAGTTGAAGACCTGAGTATTACCGGCGAGGTTGTTGAAGTAGATGCTATCGGCGCCGTGAGTCAGGGCGTGGTCAGCTATAATGTTAAAGTTGCTTTTGATATTCAGGATGAGAGAGTGAAGCCGGGTATGAGCGTTAGTGTCAGTATCATTTTAAGCAGTAAGCCTGATGTGCTTCTGGTTTCAAGTTCTGCCATCAAAACTCAAAATGGTTCCAGTTATGCTGAAGTGATGGTGAGCGGTACTCCACAAAAAATGACTATAACTGTTGGTGACTCAAACGACACTATGACTGAGGTGGTGAGTGGTTTAAGCGAAGGCGATGAAGTTGTGACCCAGACGGTGACCGGTGCCGGCACTGCAAGTGCTGCGGCGGGAAGCGCGGGCAGTCAGTCAGCTAACCGCGGCGCCCCTGGCGGAATGATGTTTGGAGAGATGCACTAGAAGGAATATCAACTATGATTAAATGCGAAAATGTTACAAAGAGCTATCAGACCGGTGATAATTCAACAACTGTTTTGAATGATGTTAGCTTTGAAATAAAAGAAGGGGAGTTCGTGGCCATCATCGGCCCGTCCGGTTCCGGTAAATCTACACTGATGCATATTCTTGGTGCGCTTGATCGTCCGACCAGCGGCCAATATTTTCTCGGCGGAAAAAATGTTTTTGATTTGTCGGAAGAGGAAATGGCGGCCATCCGTTCGGAAAAAATCGGTTTTGTTTTTCAATCGTTCAATCTGTTGCCGCGTTCAACCGTAATGCGTAACGTCATGCTTCCGCTGATATATAATCGCCATGTCCCAAAATCAACGCGACGCGCTAAAGCCGAGAAGGTCCTCAAGGCCGTCGGTTTGGAAGCGGACCATTGGTTGCATCTCTCCAATCAATTATCAGGCGGTCAGATGCAGCGCGTGGCCATTGCCCGGGCTTTGATAAACGACCCAAGTATTATTTTGGCCGATGAACCGACCGGCAATCTCGACTCAAAAACCGGAGCCATAGTTTTGGAAACATTTGGAAATTTAAATAAGGCGGGCGGCCACACGATTATTTTAATTACCCACGACAAGCATGTCGCCGAATATGCCAACAGAGTTATAGAAATTAAAGATGGGGAGATAATTTCCGATAAAAAGAACTTATGATTTTTTCCGACCTATTTGAAGAGACAATATTTTCAATGTCATCAAACAAATCCCGTTCGGCTTTGACTATTTTAGGTATTGTCATCGGCATCGCTTCGGTTATTGCACTAATTTCCGTCGGCCAGGGCACTTCAAAAGGAATTACCGATCGTATTGAATCGCTTGGCACAAATTTGCTCGTGGTTATGCCCGGCTCGCAAAGGCAAGCCGGCAATATTGTGCGCGGCGGTATGGGTTCATCACAAAGTTTAAATCTTGAAGATGCCGAAGCAATAAAAGCGACCGTTACAGATATCACCGCTGTAGCCTCCACAGTTAGTTCTCGTAAGCAAGTGACAGCCAAAGGACAAAATACCAATACCAGCATTTATGGTATTGATACCAGTTATTTCGGCATAAAAAGTATTGAAATGGAGCTGGGCAATCAGATAACCGAACAGCAGATAAAGTCTAAGGCAAAAGTGGCGGTTCTTGGACCGACCACGCGCGACGACTTATTCGGTGTCGGCGCAAATCCGGTCGGACAGAGGATAAAAGTTAGCAGTCAGGAATTTACTGTTATTGGAGTCACTTTAACTAAAGGCGGTACCGGGATGGGCAGTTCCGATGATTTAATATATATACCTCTGACCACCGCCCAACAATATGTTACCGGCAATCAATCGGTAAGTAATATCAATATTCAGGTTTCATCGGCCGATCTGATGAGCTTTGTTCAGGCGCAGGTACAGGAGCTATTGCTGCAAAGACATCGTATAGCCGATTCCACACAAGCCGATTTTAGTATTATGAATCAGGCGGACATGTTAAGCGCCATGTCGTCGGTGGCCGATACCTTGACATTGCTTCTGGCCGCCATCGCCGGAATTTCGTTGTTAGTCGGCGGCATCGGTATTATGAATATGATGTTGACCACTGTTACGGAGCGAACCAGAGAAATCGGTTTGCGTAAATCGCTCGGCGCAACCAGTAACGATATCAGCAGCCAGTTTCTAGCTGAATCCGTATCACTGACATTTATTGGCGGAATTATTGGCATAGCCGTCGGTTGGGCGGCGGCCTTACTGATCGCCAAGCTTGGCAGCCTGACTACCGTGGTTACATCTTGGTCAATTTTTCTTTCTGTTGGAGTATCAACATTGGTCGGCATTGTTTTTGGTTTTTATCCGTCTCGGCGGGCGGCTAAGCTGGATCCGATAGACGCTTTACGCTATCAATAAATAATATTTATATATGCGCAAATACATTATTATCTTCATAATTTTTTCCGCCATGGCGCTTATTGCCACCGGCTGTGCTGTAAAAAACAGCGCAAACCAAAAAAATGGCAATGCAGAGCCGAACGCCAGTCAGGGCGAAATGAATGCGTCCGGCACTGAACGAATGAATTTTGGTACTCCGGCCAGCATTCAAGATTTGGCAATTGGTAAAAAAATAACCGTGATGGGTACAACCAATTCAGATGGGACAATCAGCGCGACAAGAATCATGATAGGTGAGATGCCGGGGTTCGGTCAGGGTATGAGGTCAAGCACTGATCATTTTGCTACCGGTACTATGCCGGGTCAAAATAATGACGGGCAGCAAGATCTACAACCACCACAAGGCGAAGGCCAGATGCCGTCGGGCGGTGATGCGCCGCAAGGTGAGCAATTCCAGAGGCGCAGCGCCGGCGGTCAGTGGGGTGGCCAAAACGGTACCGGCGGACAAAGAATGGGTCGCACGCCCGGTCAGTCGCGTCTTTCCGGTGAAATTATGAAACTCGACGAAACCAGTATAGTTCTCCAAATCACAGATAATGGTTCAAAAATTGTTTTTTATTCTCAAAAAACTGAAATATTTAATGTACCGACTTCAACCCCGCCAATGCCGCCGCGAATTACGAGTACGACCGTATCAGGCAGCCAGCCATAAATTTTAAATACTAAAGCCGCGCTATGCGCGGCTTTTTTTGTAAAGTAAAAAATGTGTTATAATCAATACGTAATAATAATTTAAATACTTATGACCGAATTAAAACAAGTGTACAAGTGTAGTGTTTGCGGCAATATCGTTGAGGTGTTGCACACCGGCGTGGGGGAGTTGGTTTGCTGCGGCAAACCGATGGAACTCCAGGCGGAAAAAATGCAGGATGAAGGTGCGGAAAAGCATGTGCCGGTTGTAGAAAAAACAGAAACCGGATTAAAAATAAAAATCGGGTCGGTTTCACACCCGATGGCGGAAGAGCACTATATTGAATGGATTGAAGTGATCACCGGGTCGGGTGTATTCCGGGAAACGTTAAAACCCGGAGATGCGCCGGAAGTGGAATTCGCCGTTAAAGAAGAAATTATTGAAGTAAGGGCGCACTGCAATATTCATGGGTTGTGGAAAAAATGATAAAAAAATGAAGCGGCTTAGGCCGCTTCATTTTTTTCTTCAACTTGTTTCTTTAACCTCTCAAATAGGTTTGTTTTTTCCAGCGCCAGTGCAAATTGAAAAGAAAAGGTATTCAATATCTCCCTGTCTTCCGGCAAATAAATTTCACCAGTTTTCTTTTCACCGATCAAAATTTGCGCCAAATTGGCGCCGTCGTGTTCGGCATTTACAAATAGCTCATCATCATCGCCTTTCGGCAATATTTCAAACAGATCCTCCTCGCTAATTTTTATTGTGTTAGGACCGCCGTCTCTTTCAAACAGTAATTTTTCCCTGACCAAATAAATTTTTATGCCTGTCGGTTTGAATATTTTATAAAGTTCTTCCGCCGTGCTTTCAATCAGAGAATTTAAATCGATATTCAGATTCAGCGCCAAGCTTAAATTATACATCGCTTCCGAATAGGAAATGTGGTCTTTAAAAAATATTTTATCCGTTTTTTTCTGCAGAAATTTATTTATCGGGGGAATGCCGATTGCGCCGACAAGCGCGGCTAAAAGCGAAGCGATAGGGTAGGATACGGATTGTGACAGGTCAAGCCAAATTAACGCCGTGTTGATTATTAAAAGATAAAAGCCGATTATCGCACCGATGATAACGGAATAGATGATCGATTTTTGAATAACAACTTTAATGTTCAGCAGGCCATGCTTAAGGATGGTGTAGGCGAGTGCGGCGCTTAGAAAAATTATACATTGTGGGCCAAGCGTAAAATAGGATATATTGCCGAACAGCGGCAGAATCGCGTTACAAAGCATTGTGCCGAGCGATGCCAGGCCAAAGCCAAGAAATATGTAGCTGATTTGCGCTCTTTGTACCACGGTTGCTTTCCGGCGCATTTCCACCACTCTGATCAAACTGAAAATCCACAATATAATTGTATAGCCGAGCACGAAGAAATACAGCGGCCCGGTAGTTGACTCCGCCGCTTTGTTAAACGGAAAGTTTGTTCCGGTGATGCTGTATTTTGAATATGCAAAAAGAGATAAAACGATTGCCGGAACGTATATCAAAGCGAATTTAAGTATGGTGATTGAATGGCCGGTAAAAACTTCTATCAGGTTTGCATATATAGCCATGGCAAAAATTGCCGCGATCAGCGCTGTACCCGCCCAGAATATAAGTGATTTTTCCGTGTAAGATATGTCGGCCAACGCGTTGCCGACCAAACATATCGTGCTGGAAGCAAACAATGCCGCCAAGTATCTTGCCAGTTTGATTTCCCATTTTTTTACAATAAGAAAAGCCGCAAATCCCAGGTTGATGATTGCTAGAATTGCGGCTGAGTAGGTAAAGGCGAACATAGGCGGGTTAAGTTGGTGTTTCAGGGAAAGCAGCACGGGCTGCGGTAAACGACAATGACCGAAAAATTTCGGCTCTGCGCGTCTTCCAGGAAATCCGGATATACCGAATGCATGGAAAGACCGTTCCCGGTATAGAAGCCGAGAATGGGGTCGGATTTTCCCGGTGCCGGCAGGTCGAGTTCCGGTATGCGCGGACAAGTGCTGTCAAGTGTGCCGCGCGTGCGCTTCACGGTTTGCGCCGCATACCAAAGCGCGATCTTCATTACAGCATCTTTGTCTAAAAGATCCTTGTTAATTATACCAAGATTATGGATCTTTTCCAAGTAGGCGCTGAAACCGGAAATGCGCGATGTGCCGACTGCGTACGGTTTGCCTCGGCTGGTGATGTGCTTGCCGAGATTCTTGATCAGAGTCAAACCGACGCCCGGTGAGAGTGAATCGAGAGTGATCATGCAGAAGGTGTTGCCGTCAGGTTTGTGAGTGGCGCGGGAGTAGCCGTGGTCGGTAAGTTCGTCGTAGGTACGGCAGGGAATCTGATCGGCCGGGTTAAAATCAATCAACTGGAGATAACAGAACGCTTTTACCGCGTCGTTTTTTTCAGCCACCAAGAACCCGTCGGGATGCGTATCCAGCCAGCATCTCACGTGGTCTTCGATGAACGGCGTGCATCCGGTACCGTGGTAAACCTGTTGTTCAATCGACACGATTGCCGGAATGTCTGCTTCGGCGCCAAGCCGAATACTGACCATTGACCTATCTGTCATGCGTTTCCTCCAGTTGTGGTCGGTTGAGGATTTGTATTATTACGAATATGTCGCCTTTGAGTTGTGTAATGAACAATTTTTCGTCTGCATTCTTGTTTTCAGAACAAGGACGTACAAAATTTTACCACATTAATCATAAATAAGCAATATTCGGATGAATAAAAAAGCCCCGGCGCAAATGAATACGTCGGGGCGGGTTGGGTTTGAACGAACGGGTCAGCTAATTTGTTCGCATTCCACTTCGAAGATGAGCGCGTTGAGCCAGAGGATGAACTTCCCGGCGGCCTTGAACGAAACGGTCATCAGGCGTTTGTGCGGGAAATGGTACTTGAAGGCCGGCGGGCAGGCATCTTCGCTCGTGATCGAGGCGATAATGCCGGGAAAGCCGTCTTCGCGCAACCACTCGGCGATCTTCGTGCCGGTGATCTTGTCCATATTCTCGTCGAGGAGAACGATGTCGTCGCGACCGCCCAGGATGTCCGGGTAGACGGCGCTTGACTGGATGATGGTAACCGAGAAGATGTTGTCCCAGTGCAGAAGCAGCGGAACGATTCCCTCCACGGCGTTTTCGTCACCGTCCACCACGATCACGCGCAGTGGGCGCATTGGCCGACGCATCAGCTCCCTGAGTTTGGGCAAAGATTTGCCGAGTGAGAAAACGCGAATGGGCGGATCTTTCTTTTTCATGCTTTCACTTTGTCTCCTTCGGCCTTACCCCAAAAGGGCAGGTCATTTTTTGATTGAAAATGTGCGTAAACAATGTAGCAGTTTTTTCAGTGTTTGTCAATATTGACAAAGATATAGTTATCCGCTATTCTATCGGACGCGTGCTTTCATAAACCAACTCAAAAAGGAGGAAACGGATGACGATACTAGTTATCGCGAAAGCATGGTTTGAAAACGACGAGCGTTCGTTCGGCAGACCCTGCGGTGTCATTCGTGGGGCGAACATGATGAGCCAGCCGTTCTTTTCCAAGGAGGTCGGTCTGGCCACGGTTGAGGCAGTGAAGGCGCACTTGTCGCTTGCCGATGACGAATGTGACATTCTGCGCCGAGATATCCTCTCGTCCGATCTCGCCTACACGCGCAATGTTTTTGACATGGCGGTCCACATCATCGCCGTGGAACTGTGCTTATCGGCGCTCTCCGAGCACAGCGATATTTCTCAACTCGACCTCGATTTTCAAAAGAACGGAAACGAAAATCCGGGTGTGAACGGTACAACTGTTCACTAACAACCATTCGATGTTCTTTCCCGCGCTGGCGATTCAATCGCCGGCGCTTTTTTTAAAAAAATACCCTCCCGACTATTGCCGGGAGGGTTGCGTAATGAGCGAGAGAGGAGAATGTGGAGGCGCGGCCTTGCGCTTACTCCATCCGGTCGCGCAGGACCGTTTCGATCAGGCCGTTCATGAACTTGATGAACCTTTCGGTTTCCTTGATGTCGCTGCCGACGCATGCTTTGTGGCCGAAGTGCGTTTTGAAATCGTTGGGTGACTCGTCGCCCTGTCCGATGGAAGCGATCATGCCGCAGTATGAACTGCTGCGCAGCTGCTCGGTGACCTGCGCCCCGGTGAGGCCGTCCAACTGCTCGTCGAGAAGCACGATGTCGCTCTCCAAATCGAGCGGAGGCATCTGGCCGTCGGACTGTATCACGGTGAGCAGGCCGAGGTTGTTCCAGTGTCCGAGAAGTGTGCGCATGCCGGCGACCGCAACTTCGCTGTCGTCGATTATGAGCACGCGAACCGGCCTTTTTGCAGGTATGCGCATCTGATTCTTCAAGCCCTGCATAAATTCCGCATAGAACACCGCCATGTCACGCAGGCTCATCTTGCCCTCCTTTGTTTGATTAAAATTTTCCCCATTCCCGTTTGCATATTACGCCTGATATAGTTTTGCTGTCAAGAAAATTCAGGCTTGAAGGATTGACAAAATCCGAAAAATCTGTTATTCTGTCACAACGTTTAGTGAAAAACAAAAAGGAGGTGCGATATGGGGTTGTTCATCGCGCGCGTCTGGTTCATTTACGACGAGAATACCTTCCGGAAGCCCTGTGGATTTGTACGTGGAAATGGCTTTATTAGCCAGCCGTTTTTTTCCAAACAAATCGGCAAGGTCGCTATCGCCATGGTAGGCAACATGTTCAATCTTAGTATCGAAGAGATGAAATTTCTGCGTTCGGCGCTGGTGATGTCCGGCTTGCAGGAGGCGGAAAACGCTTTGGATCGGGTCGTGACGCGTGTCAGAGTCGTATCAAGCATTACCGAAAAAATTTCCTCGGTGATACTCAAGACCACTAAGCAGACGCTTAGCGATGACGCAGTTGCTGCAATGTTCAAGCCGCTCAATGTGTACTTCGACTGCGTCGACATCTTGGATGCTTCCAATACGCCGACCACCAAGTACAGATTCATCCACTGACAATATCAACAAGTGCTCTTTCCCGCGTCGGCGATTCAATCGCCGGCGCATTTTTTTTATAAAAATCTCCCTCTCCTTTACTAAAGAGAAGGTAGCGACGCTTTCCCTCTCCTTTTTAAGGAGAGGGTTAGGGTGAGGTAATTTACACTTCCTTTTTAATTCCCTCTCCTTTCTAAGGAGAGGGTTAGGGTGAGGTAAAATTCCCCCTCTTTTGAAGAGGGGGTTAGGGGGAGTTTAAACCTCCGCGAACATCATCGGAATGCCGAGCCGTTTGCGTTTAGTTTCACCAAAAAGTTTATCGTGATGGCGTTCCGGTATATCGCCGCGGTCGCCAAGATGTGCGCCAAAGCGCTGCGCTTCAAAACTGGAGCCCAAAAAAATAGCATGCTTGCCATATTTTTTTGCCAGCTCGTCCACGCTTTCATAAAGTTTCACCATTTTTTGCATCCGTGCGCCCGAGGTAAATAAATCAGGTTGAATCACCGCCGGATTCAAATTGGCGAGCACAATGCCGGTCGCGCGGTAGGGTACGCCGCGTTTTAGTAAAGTATAAAAAACATCCCGCGCCGCCGCGATAATTTCCTGCGGGGTGGCGGTCGGCCGCGACAGCGCAAACTCGGCGCCGGCGTGACGGAAGTCCTGCGTGCGCAAAACTATTGCCACCGTGCCGGCGATCAATTTGTGCCGGCGCGCTTTGATGCAGGCGTTTTCAATATTTTTGGAAAGCTGGGAAAAAATAAAATCCGCGCTGTCTGATGGGGGAGTGAAGGTCTTAAATTTTTGAATAGAAAAATACGAAGATTTTTCTTCCAGTAGCAGTGGCATAACAGATGCGCCGTTTAATTCCTGCCAAATTTCCCAGAACGGACGCGCCAGATTGTTTTTCACCCACCACTCATTGGCCCGGGCAAAATCACCGGCCGTAAAAAAATTGTGGCGCTTTAAAAAAATAGTTGTAGCCGGGCCAATACCCCAGACCTTTTCCACCGGATACTTGTCCAGAAACCGCCAGCGGTCGCGCGTGGAGATAATAGTTAAGCCGGACGGCTTTTTCCATTTGGAACCCATCTTGGCCAACACCTTGCTCGGCGCGAGACCAACGGAGAAAGTGAACCCGAGTTCGCTGTCCAAATCGTGTTTAATTTTTTCCGCGAGCGCTATATATCCCGAGCCATGGCGATTGCCATATCCCGTCAGGTCAGCAAAGCATTCATCTATCCCATATTCTTCCACGGCATGCGTGTAGCGCCGTACAATGGCGTACAAACGGCGCGAGAGCAGGGAATAGGTTTCATAGTCGGACGGCAGGATAACCGCGTCGGGGCAAATCCGGCGGATTTCAAACAAGGGCATGGCCCGGGTTACTCCGCGCGCTTTGGCTTCATAGCTCATGGATGAAGCGATTCCGCGCTCTTTGCCGGTCACCACCGGTTTGCCTTTCAGTTCGGGGTGGCGCGATTGTTCGCAGGAAGCAAAAAACGCGTCGCCATCGACGTGCAGTATTGCTTTTGGAAAAGAAGAAATTGCGAACATAATTTTTTACAACCCGGGTATATTAGTGTAAACTATAGCCAATTATTAAATTTCAATTTATGCCCAAACAATATCCGCGCGTAAAATTTATCATTGACCGCAAGCGGGATATGTTCGCCTTAAAGTTAGGCGACGAATATATCAAGCATTGTTTTCCCAATAATATGCGCTTTGTCGGTGGCAAAGATTTTTCCAAAAAAGAAAGGTTAAAATTGGCGAAGAGCTTTGCCGAGAACAGATACGAGAAAGAACTGAACATATTCAGGAGCAATCTAAAAGTGACGGAACGGAAATGGCGCAAGCATGAAAAAATATTTTTCCGGCTGGTTGATAAAATTTTTAAGAATTATCCATGGCCGAAAGGCAACTATCGTGGCTATATCTCCGCTTTCTATCGTTTCCCGCGCAATATCAGCCAAAAGACATTTGCTTTTCCCGCTCAGTATAATAATCCCAGATTTGTTAATTTTGATCTATTGGTAATCGCTCACGAGATGCTGCATTTCATCACCTATGATTATTTGCAGAAAAAATATCATTTGAAGCCAAGTGAGCATCATAATAAGGATAATTTTTTCTGGCAGTTTACGGAAAACTTGAATGTGCTGATTGAAAATTCTAAAATGTGGCGTCCATTTTCCGGTAAATTTGTTTCCGGGCCTTACGATAAGAAAGCGGCGGAGTTGCTTGCATCAATGGAAAAAATTTGGCGGAAAAATCATGATCTGGATAATTTGATTGTCAAAACTTTTAAACTTAAAAAATAGTTTACACTTTATACTTGCGTACCGCTCCCACCACCACCGCGGCAATATTTAATTCATCCGTCGGCACGATTGGACGGTATTTGCGGTTGGCCGGCACAAGCGTAATATGCTCGCCGGTTTTTTTGTAATATTTCAGCGTCCAGGCGTGGTCCACTTCTGCCACCACCACGTCGCCGTCGCGCGGCTGGCGTCCGCGTTCCACCAAAACCAAATCACCCGGCATAATACCGGCTTCAATCATCGAGTCGCCGGAAACTTTGAGCATATAAGTGGCTTCTTTGTGTCCGATTAAATATTCGTCCAAGGTCATGGTGTCGCAAAGTTCTTCCTCGGCCGGAGTAGGGAAGCCGGCGGCAATGTTGCCCAAAACCGGTACACCAAGAAAGCGCGAACCCGGTGCCAATCGTCCACCATCATCACGGCGCAAAAAACCTTCCTCTTCCAGCTTGGCCACGATTTTGTGCACTGCGTTGGTGGATTTGAGCCCGGCCAGAGCCATAAACTCGCGGTAGCTCGGCAGGCGCCGTTTGGTTTTGTAGAATTTGTTGAAAAACGCCAGGTAGTTCTTTCCCATATAAGTAATAGTTGTGTATAATTAGCGTTGCTTGTTTATTTTCCTTATGGTAGTATAGTGAACAAGTGTTCACCTTGTCAATGTGGATAACTTTTCACCCCGTTAAACCCCGCCTAATTATGTATTACAAAAAATCCGCCAAAAAGAAAACAAAGCAATACGCCAGCCGGCCGGTTAAAGAAGACGCCAATCGTTTTGACCACCTGACAATCAACGACGAATGGCGCACCGTGCTCGACGCTCTGGAAAACAGTCCGGAAAATATTTTTGTCACCGGACGGGCCGGCACCGGCAAATCCACCCTGCTTGATTATTGGCGTGCTCAAACCAAACAAAACATTGTCGTGCTCGCGCCAACAGGCGTCGCCGCGCTCAATGTCCGCGGTCAAACCATTCATTCTTTTTTCGGTTTTCATCCGGGTATCACTCCGGCCGATGTCCGCCGCCACGGCACCAAAGAAGGCGCGGAAAATATGTATAAAAAAATTGAGTCCATTGTGATTGACGAGGTCTCTATGGTGCGCGCCGACCTCTTGGACTGCGTGGATAAATTCATGCGCCTGAACGGCCGTGAACGCGGCCGGGCATTTGGCGGTGCGCGTCTCGTGGTATTCGGCGATATGTGTCAGCTCCCGCCGGTTATCACCAATGCCGAGCATGAGGCATTTTTTTCTCTTTACCGCACGCCATATTTTTTCTCGGCCAATGTTTTGCGCGACCAGCAACTGGTCGGCCCATCCAATGATTTTTTGAAATTCGAACTCAACGAAGTTCACCGGCAGAAAGACGCCAATTTTATCCGTCTGTTAAATCGCGTGCGCGATAACGAAGCCACGGCCGAAGATTTGGCCGAACTCAACGAGCGTCACGATGAAAATTTTCAAATGAGCGATGATGACTATCGCATTTATCTCACCGCCACCAATCAGGCGGCGGCGGAAATAAACGGGGCGCGCTTGAATCGCTTGTCCGGCAAACCGCAATCGTTCAAAGCCGATTCGTACGGCCATTTCGACGACCGCGCCTATCCCACCGACGAAGTATTACAACTTAAAGTCGGCGCGCAGGTGATGCTTATAAACAACGACGCCACGAAACGCTGGGTCAATGGTTCAATCGGGCGCGTGGTTGATTTTAAAAAAAGTAACTATGGCTTGCCGGGTGTGAGCGTGAAATTGTCGGATGGGGAAGTGGTGGAAGTTGAACCGCACACCTGGAAGGCGCATCGCTATCATTTCAATGTCTCACAACAAAAAATCGAAGCCGAAGAAATTGGTGCCTTCACTCAGCTGCCTCTCAAACTCGCCTGGGCGGTGACGATCCACAAAGCGCAAGGCAAAACCTTTGATCGCGTGGTGCTCGACATCGGGCGCGGGATGTTCGCCTCCGGCCAATTGTATGTCGCTCTGTCGCGCTGTACTTCACTCGAAGGAATTGTCCTCATCCAACCGCTTATGCCCCGGCACATCATCACCGATCCGGTCGTCTCCGAGTTTCTGCGCGGATAGATTATCATTTTCCTCCCTCTCCTTACCAAGGAGAGGGCTGGGGTGAGGTCACACACAAAAACAAAAACCCCGCCTTTCGGCGGGGTTTTTTAAAAACAGATTGTTAGGCGCGAGCTACATTGATAGCGCGCGGGCCCTTGTCCGATTCCTCGGTTTCAAAGGTCACGGCATCGCCTTCGCGTAATTCGTCGAAGGTAACGCCCTGGAGGGATGTAGAGTGGAAGAATAAATCCTTCCCGGCAGTACCCCCTTCAGGAGCGATAAAGCCGAAACCCTTATCTGTCAATCTTTGAATTTTTCCGTTCATAGATAGAAAATAGTGAATAAATCTGCAAAGTGGCCTCTGCAGAAATTCGACTAGTTTCTACGTGGAGACATACTTTTTAGATATATAGTATAGCATAAAATAGAGGTTTTGTCAATAGCCTGTTGATAAAATAAGAAAAACCCCCAGCACTTGTCGCAAAAGTGGTGGGGGCGGGGTTGGCAAAGAGCGGTTTCGGGTCAGAACTCCACGACTGTGCCCGGCGAACCGTGAGCCAGGAAAACGGGGTTGGAACAGTCCACATGGCACTCCTTGAGGAAATTGGCGTGCATCTGCCGGACCATCTCCTTCATCTCTTCCTGGTTCTTCGCGTGAACGATGCCGGTTGCTGCGCATTTTTGGCAGGAAAAGAAATACTTTTTCTGGCCTGCGTCTTTCTCTATTCCCATTTCTCACTCCTTCAGAGTCTGCTGCTCCGGATTCTCGTTCTCCAGATGCAGAAATTTGCACTCGAGGTGCAGATACAGGAAAGACACGATGACGGTCGCGAAAAGGGCGATGACGCTCGCCCTGACGCCGTAACCGGCCGAAATCGCGAGGTTCCCGCTGACCAGGCCGGCTCCGATCACCGTGAAGCATATCAGGCCGGACAAGATGCCGGCTTTGGCGCCTCTCGGGAATTTTCCCGCCGCGGACCTGAAAGCGGAATAGAATCCCCGGTAGATGCCGACGATGACCCCCATGCTAACCGACGCCACGATGCAGGATGTGCCCCGCGGCACGGTATCCCTGGAAATGTAGTAGAAGATGGTTCCGATCGCAAGCAGGATAAAAGTGAACCACAAGGCCTTGAACAGCTCGTCGCTGACCAGTCTTGTCCAGCTGGCTTGTCCGGCAATACCTTTCGATTTTTCGCCCATGTTTGCCTCCTCAGTTGTTTGTTGAAAGGAACATTCTCTAACCGTGAACGTTAGCAATTCAGAGCGGAAAAGTCAAGGTTACGCGCCTGTTTTTCTTTTGACTTGGCGGGCCCGTAGGAGTAAAATATATACAATGTTATAGCGTTATGGAAAGAGAATTCGTCCCATTAAGCCGCCTGAAACCGCGCGAAAAAATGAAAAGCCGGGAAAATCCCACTGAAAAGCTTACCGTCATGATGCGCCAAATTTCCGAGCGGGTGAACAAGGAAGCACTGGCAAAATATGGTTTGCGTGATTTTTTGCACTCCGACGGCTCGCTCAATATGGCGGGCTATGCCAATGAACTCTATTCAACTGAAGACATTGAGAGCGATAAGAACCGCGTCCGCGATATGGAGATAGAATTCAGCCGGGCCAAGATATCGCAGGTGCAGGCGTTCTACCGCGAGAAATACGGCGCCAAAACCCAGGAAGAAATAGTGGGACACTGGCGCAAAGAAAAAATCCAGAACAAAAACGGACAAATGGAAATGGCTGTCACCGGTTTGCTTCATAAAATTCTGAAAGACGATTTTTTGGTGGTGCGCGCTTCGGCCTATGATGATTACAAAAACGGCGTGGACAATATTATTTTAAACAAACGCACCGGCGAAGCCATCTGCGCCTTTGACGAAGTGCACGAAGGCGGGGCGGGCGAGCGCACCGGCGAGAAGATGGAGAAGATAAAAAAGGTGGCGAGCCGCGGCGGGGCGAGAGTGCGTTATGGCATTAAATTGGAGGAGGGGAAACTCAAGCGCGCGGAGATGGCGACCCTGCCCGTGTTTTATCTGGGTTTAAAAAGCGCCGAGCTCGAGAACCTGCTCGCCAAAATGGATTTTAATCCGGACAGCGCCGTTACGCCGGCGGAGTATGATGTGTTTGCTAAACTGACGGCTTCGCTTAAAGAACAAAAACAGATTTTGGACGGGACCGATGTTCCGCCTGCGGTTCGCAACAAACTGGAGACGTTTGAGAGTTTGTTGGAGGAGTTTGAAGAAAGAGGAGTTGAAATGAGAGAGGCGGCGTAGATGGAAATAAAGTATTTCGGTTTTATGGGGGAAGTGGTAAACTATTATAGTTGTTACAATTATGCCGAGAAAGGCAGGGTCCAAAATGGCTAAAGTTTTATCACATATTAAAGAAAAACCTTATTTCAATAAGGGTGATTTTGTTTTATATCATGGTGACTGCATAAACACCCTCGAGCAAATACCGGAAAATTCGGTTGATATGGTTTTTGCGGATCCACCCTATCTTTTGTCGAATGGCGGTTTTACATGTGACGGCGGAAAAATGGTTAGCGTAAATAAAGGCAAGTGGGATGTGAGCAACGGTCTTAAACAGGACTTTGAATTTCATTTATCATGGATCAATGCGTGCAAACGCGTTTTAAAACCCGGGGGCACTATTTGGATCAGTGGAACATATCATTCAATATACCAATGCGGCTTCGCGCTTCAAGTGGAAAAGTTTCATATATTAAACGATATTGCATGGTTCAAACCGAATGCTTCGCCGAACTTGAGTTGCCGTTTTTTTACTGCCAGCCATGAAACATTAATTTGGGCGAGGAAAGACAAAAAAGCAAAGCACATGTTTAATTATAAATTGATGAAAAACGGTGATTGGCCGGATGATTTTATTAAAAAGCCAAACTTACAAATGCGAAGCGTGTGGTCCATTTATCCACCAAAAAGAGACGAGAAGAAATTTGGAAAACATCCAACTCAGAAACCGATTGATTTGCTTGTTCGGATTGTTTTGGCTAGTACAGATAAGGGTGACGTGGTTTTGGACCCGTTTTCTGGGTCCGCCACAACTGGATTGGCCGCGATATTAAATAATCGTAAATTTATTGGTGTTGATTTAGATAGAAAGTATTTGGATTTATCGATAAAGCGTTTCAGAAATTTAAATGCATAGCTATGCCAGTAAAGAAACCGGCTCGTAAAAATATCTACACACATACGATAGATTTGGCACCTCTTAATATTATTAATCATCCACGCGAGCAATTTCGTGAAATGTTGGAAAGAATGAAATATCGCGGTTATGAAGTCGAAAGATTGGCCGACGGTAGAAAAATTATTGTTACCAAGCCGGGAGGAAAATTTGTTTTCGGCACAGTGAAGCGTGAAGATTTTATGGTATGGATTTTTAATCCGCAAACTAATGAATTATGGTTGATATCACACAAGAATATTTTTGAAGACCTCGAAAATAAAGCCAATGTTGATAAACGGGCGACTTTACAAATTATTGCTGCGCTTGAGCGCGTTTATTCTGGCGATGAGCCCGATGTCGTTCTCGCCGAAATGGATTTGTCTAATCCTACAGGCGAGGCACCGGAATTATTGTTAAAAGCATATAAATGGATTTGGGGCCAAGAAGATTGCAATTATCCAACGGGTGAAGGTAGGGATATGTCAATGAATATTATCAGAGAATTAAAGACGCGTATTATTGTTGAATAATTTTTCTGGTAAAATGATAAAATATAGACGCTAAATTTAGCTAAAATATGCCTTTGGATAATCGAATCATCGATAATCAGAATAGCAACAATTTATACCGCGCGATATCAGAAGCCATTGGAGATGACACCCAAGGCATAGATATTGAAGTTGGATATTTTTATCTTTGCGGATTTGAACTTTTATCAAAAAAACTTGATAAAATTAAAGTGCGAATCCTGGTTGGTTCTTATATTGATCCAGAAGCCATACCGACTTTAATAATGGAATCGATGAAAAAAACATCGGTAAATTTAGATCCGTTCCAACCCAGAAGTGTTCCGACTTCAAAACAGGAAAGAGTCAGAGCTCTTGGAGAAGGTATCAAGAAACTTGCAAACCAAACATCAATATTTGACGCACCGGAATCTCAGGAATCATACTCAATTCTCGAAAGAAAACTCGAAGATGGTTCCCTTGAGATTAAAATGACCGAAACGCAAGCGCATGGAAAATGTTATGTAATCCATAATAAAAATGCCGGCAAAGTCTTTATGGGGTCGAGTAATTTTACTTATAATGGCCTAGTTGGACAGCAGGAAATAAACGAAACATTTGATACGGAAGAAAAATATAAGGAATATTCGAATAAATTTTCCGAGCGATGGGCCGATGCGCGCAATATCGTCATTCAAGAAAAAGGTAAATCAGACATGTTTTTGAGAAAATTTAAAGATGAACTTTGGATGAATGTGGTGCCGACTCCGTATCTTATGTATGTCCGGCTCCTTAATGAGATATTTGGCGCTGAATACGAAGTTGATGTAACTAGCGCATCACAGGCTACACGAGGACAGTATTTGAACCTTTCATATCAGATGGATGCAGTAAAGATGGCAATTGAAAGACTGAAAAATTATGATGGCGCTATCATAGCGGATGTTGTCGGTCTCGGGAAAAGTATTATAGCCACTACTATTGCTGTAAATTGTCCTGATTTAAAAACGATAATTATTGCCCCTCCGCATCTTGTTCCGATGTGGGAAGATTATGCCGAAGAGTTTAAACTTCGAGGGCCAAAGGTTTTTAGTGCTGGTAAAATTGATGAGGTTTATGATAAATATAAAAATTCTACGGAGCCTATATTATTTATTCTCGATGAAGCGCATAGGTATAGAAATGAAGACACGCAAGACTATCAGTTGCTCCATCAGTTGACCCGCAGTAACGGTGAAAATAAGGTTTTAATACTATCAGCGACGCCCTTTAATAATGACCCGAGCGATATTTTTGCTTTGATTAAACTTTTTCAAACTCCTGGCGCCGCCACACTTCGAACCGTAGAAAATTTATCAGCGAAGTTTGCAGATCTTGCGAATAGATATAAAACGCTTCGAAGATTTCAAGCAAACGGTGCCATAACCACGGAACAGCGCAAAGAATTAGATAATAAACGCGATGCCATCGCCTCTGAGCTTCGACGATTACTTGAGCCTATTATAATTAGACGTTCGAGGATAGACCTTGAAAAAATTACTCGTTACCGAGATGATTTGAAGGCTCAGAAAATTGAATTTTCAAAGATGAATGACCCAATTATTCGGGAGTATAAATTAGGTAATTTCACTGACCTATATTTAGAAACCATAAACAAAATTGTGCCGGAAAAGAAAATTGTCGGCGGTTTAACCGGCGCACGATACATGCCTACGACCTATGCTTTAGATATTGTAGATTTTACTAAAAAGTATCCGGATTTTGAAGATATTAGAACGGCTCAAATGAACGTAGCTTCCTTTATGAGAAAACTTTTGGTAATGCGTTTTGAAAGTTCAAGAGCCGCATTCCAAAGTACTCTTCAAAAATTTATCGATTCACATCAAAGAATTCTCGATTGGGTAGAAAAAAAACAATTAGTACCAATTTCCAAGAAAGCCTATATTCCATCACCGGATGAGATGCCGGAAGAAGATGCGGAGGAAATTAATTCGGAAGAACATGCAGAATTCGCAAACACTGAAGTCGCAAATAATAAAAAGATTGTTTTTGTTAAACTTGAGGATCTCAATGAAAAATTTGTACCTGAGCTTAAACATGATATCAGCGTACTTACAGATATTTACGAAAAATGGTTTGGTTCGCAATCGCCGTTTTTATCGATGCCGGACCCCAAATTAAAACAACTCACTTTAGACATTCAAGAACGTCTAGCCAACGATCCGAATCGGAAAATTGTTATTTTTAGTATGTACGCAGATACAGTTGTTTATATAGGTGAAGAGCTCAAAAACGCTGGTATCCCAACCTTTGTATATACTGCTCAAAACAGCAATAGCGATCGCAAAATAATCAGAGAGAATTTTGACGCCGGAATCCCAACCGATAAACAGTCCGATGATTTCAGGGTTCTTGTTGCAACCGATGCTTTGAGCGAGGGTGTCAATCTGAATAGGGCAGGACGAGTTATTAATTATGATATTCCATATAATCCAACACGAGTCATACAGCGGGTAGGCCGGATAAACCGAATAGATAAAAAAATGTTTAAGGAGCTTTTTATTGATAACTATTTTCCTACCGAACATGGCGAGAAGGAAGTCAATATCAGGGGTGTGTCAACTTTAAAGATGCAGATATTTAATTCCGTGGTAGGTAATGATTCGCGCACCCTTACAGAAGATGAAACTCCGGAATCTTTTTTCATTGACGAATTTAGAAAGGCGACAACCGAAGAAGAGAGTTGGGATACTGTACACCGAGAAGCATACGAGCAAGCAAAACGAAATATACAAACAATGGAATTAGCAAAAAAGATTCCGATGAGAGCGCGCATTGTGAGAACAAATAAGCCAGTTCAATTGGGGGTGGGGGTTGGTATTCGAGGGCAAAATAAAATATATGCGCTCGAAACTAATGGACGGGCTGAGTTGGTTGATGCAGAAAAAGTATTAAATCATTTTGCTGCGAAACAGGACGAAGTTAGCGAGAAAGCCGATGACCAATTCGGGTTGGTTTTTGCCATATTGAAGGAAAAACTTTTTGAAAAGCCGCCCATGGGGCAAATGTCGAGAAACCGAACAGAGGTCGTGCGCATATTACGAAGTATTCGAGAAACTCAATATCAAAATTACCGCGATGATTTAATGAAAGTTGTCAGCGATCTTGACGACCTTTCAGAGGGGCAACTCAAAGCAATAATTAAGTTAGCAAAGAAGACTGATTTGTCTGAAGACCGATTAGTCGAAGCTATTATCGAAATAGCGCCGGAACAGCAGGTAAAGGTGAGCTTGGATAGACAAAATAATGAAGCAAAATCGGCAAATCTTCTATTATTTACGCAAGAGCACCGCATATGATAAATCCTATTTTTTCAAATAAATATAACGAAGAAACATTTGCTGAATTTATACAAGGTATTATTCCGAGTCTTTCTTTAGATAAAAAACGAGCTGAGGTTCGCACCGGTTTCAAATCAATCCAACAAATTGCAGAAGCCAGTGAAAATAAACTCGATTTAGTCGTTTTTGTAGCCCAGCTAGATTCATCGCTTCATGCTCGTGTCGAAATTACAAAGAATACTTATGCCGTGCTCAAAAGTCATGCTAGGTCTAATGCTTTGGTTGCCTATATTTCAGATGATTCTTCGGAATGGCGCCTCTCTCTCATCACCACCAAGGTTGCGAGGACAAAAGACGGAACAAAAGAATCAATATCAAACCCACGTCGTTTTTCTTATGTTTTGGGACCAAATGCAAAAGTGGCGACGCCTTCAAATATGCTACGAGGAACCATCGACTCAATTATTGATCTGGAAAATAAGTTTTCTTTGGCGGTAGTTAGTAAGGAATTCTTTACTCAGATAGCGACACAATATTCTAAGCTTGTTGGAGGAACACGAGGAGAGGGACGAAAGGCAATGGTTTTTGAAAGGACGCTTAAGCTCGGAGATACAAATGATGCCGTCAATGCAAATTTTGCCATTCGTCTTATCGGTAGGTTAGTCTTTTGTTGGTTTCTGAAACAGAAAAAAGGACATCTAGGTAGTCCGCTCATACCGTCTGAGATACTATCTGTTTCTGCTGTAAAAACAATTGGCGATTATTATCATTCAGTTTGTGTCCCACTTTTTTTCGAGGTTTTGAATAAACCACAACCCTCTCGACCAACAATTTTTTCTTATTCAGAATTATTCGATCAAGTTCCTTTTCTAAATGGTGGATTATTCCAAGACCATACAGAAGACAACCATAAATTTAATCGCGCTACCGGAATGAGCGAGCGGCGCGGTGTGGTTATTGTGCCCGACATTTGGTTTTCTGAATTGTTTCAAGTTTTTGAGGAATACAATTTTACAATTGATGAAAATACTTCGATAGATACGGAACTCTCGATTGATCCGGAAATGTTGGGTCGAATTTTTGAAAATCTTTTGGCGGAGGTGAACCCGGAAACTGGTGCCAGCGCACGGAAATCAACCGGAAGCTTCTATACCCCTCGTGAGATTGTTGACTTTATGGTAGAAGAATCACTTATTGCTCATCTCAAAACAAAAACCAATATATCCGAAGAAAAGCTACGGGCTCTTTCGTCTTACGATTTGGACGATGACACATCTCATCCAATTGATCAGCAAGAACAAAAACTGCTTGTTGAGGCTATACATAATACAACGGTTCTAGATCCCGCCTGTGGTTCCGGCGCTTTCCCGATCGGCGTTCTTCAGAGATTGGTGCACATGCTTGGCGTTCTTGATCCGGAATGTTCGATTTATTTGAGCAGGATTCCACCTGAAATGCGCAGGCAACTTCAAAAACATAGCCTTACATATGTCAGAAAACTCGGCGTAATTCGAGAGTGCATACACGGGGTGGATATACAGCCTGTTGCTATAGATATTTCTCGCTTAAGATGTTTTCTGACACTTGTCGTTGACCAACAAGTTGACGACGATGCCCCAAACAGGGGTATTGAGCCATTGCCAAACTTAGATTTTAAATTTGTTTGTGCCAACACGCTTATAAAACCGCCGGTCCATGAAGGCCCGCTATTCGGCGATGAATTTGCAGATGCATTAGGAGAACTTATTGACGAATATTTTGCGCCGGTCGATCAGTTGCACAAATTGGAGACAGCACGAAAATTACAACAGTTGATAAGCGAAAAAACAAACAAAGAACTCGAAAGCATCATTAAGTCATATAGCTATCTGAAAGATGAAAAACATAAACAAGCGTTGGCTCAAATAAATGAAAAGTTAGATAGTGAAAGAATACGAATAAATTCACTCTGGAAAAGTTACGAAAATATCTTTCAAAATAAACCCGTTGGTTTTTTTGATACCAGATATTTTTTCCCCGTTGTATTTCGTGGCGGTGGTTTTGATATTGTGATAGGTAATCCGCCGTATGTTAGACAGGAAGAATTTTCAGGTATTAAGCCAGTTCTAAAAGAACAATACGGTGATTTTTTTAATGGACGTGCTGATCTATATACATACTTCATCGCAAGAGGGACGACACTACTAAAAGAACGAGGAATTTTATCTTTTATAACATCAAATAAGTTTTTTGTTCGGGGTTATGGTGAAAACACAAGAGCATTGCTTACAAAAGATATATCATTAAAAAAAGTGGTGAACTTCGGTGAGCTTCCTGTTTTTCAAGCATCTGTAGATTCAGCGATTGTGCTAGCGGAAAACACAAAACCAAAAGAAAAAGACTCGCTTGATTTTGCTCAAGCAAAGACAGGGGCTGATATTAAAAACATCCATGAATTTTTTGAAACAAAAAAAGGAACTATAAAATTAACTTCTTTGGGATCGGGGGTATGGTCATTGCAGGATCCCGAAAAGTTAACAGTTTTAAATAAAATAAAGAGTCAAAAGAATACACTCGGGGCATATTACGATGGTAATATTTTTGCTGGACTTAAAACTGGGTTAGACGGCGTCTACGTAATCACAAGAAGCTTTCGGGACAAGTTGATTAATGCTGATAAAAAATATGAAGTAGTTATTAAACCCTGGCTTAGAGGAAAAGATGTAAAAAAATGGAATCCTAACTTCCATGATTTGTGGGTAATAAATCTACGTTCTTCCTCGAACTTTACGTGGCCCTGGTCCGGGATGAGTAATGTTGTGGCTGAAACGATATTTCAATCGCAGTATCCTATTTTATATGACTATTTAATTCAGCACAAAAAAAAGATTTCAAAAAGAAGTGATCAGGGCGATTACTGGTGGGAACTGAGGTCTTGTGCTTACGATGACAAATTCAATACAAGAAAAATCATATATCCTGACTGTGCAAAAGAGATGAGGGCCACATATGATGAAACGGGGCTATACGGAACACTTGCTATGTACATAGTGAGCTACGACCCCATAATTATGGGAATATTAAATAGTAAGCTTTTCGATTGGTATTCAAGAATGACATTTGCAACATTTGGCGATCCATGGAATGGTGGGAGAATAATTTTCAAAACAATTTATATGTCAAAAGTCCCAGTGCCTGATACTAAAAATAATACCGGTGTATTGATTAAGGGTGGTGTTGATAAAATTTTGGCAATTACCAAATCGAGCGATTATTTAGAAAATTCTGCAAAAAAAGCAGAAGTCAAAAAATACGAAGAACAAATTGACAAGCTAGTTTATGAACTCTACGATCTGAAACCGGAAGAAATCGAAATTGTAGAAAATTTGAAATAAAAAAATCTAAAAAATTTCTATATTAATAAATTTTACGCACTAATATGGGGTCAAAATTCCTTTCAGCTCTTTCTGAAGAGGCGTATCTTAAACTAACTGATAAGTTGTATGGGATACAAAGTGGGCAGTGTTTTATATGCCAAAAAAAGATTGATTTAGCGCTTCAAACCACTAATATAGATCACATCATACCACTTAAAACTCGGGGTAAGGATTCGGAAGATAATTTCGCCTTAACACACGAGAGTTGCAATAAATCGAAACTAGATGCAAATTTAAATATTGCAAGAATTTTGTGTCACCTTAAAGAAATACAGGACCGAGTTTTCGTCGATAGTGGTCGGGCGGCATCCCTTAAGGATGTTTTGGCTTCCTTTGGTGGTTCGAAGTATGATTTTAAACATAAGATTAGTAATGATAAGATTGAATTTAGTTTTTCAGACGTTAGAGAAAATGATATACAAATCAAAGATATTTATGAAGATATTTTAACTGGTAATCAGACTGGTAAAATTGAAAAGACTTGTTTTACAGACGTCCCCATTGAATACATTTATCACGATGACGCAATAAATCCACGTGGCATAAACACAAGCATAAGTCGACTAGTAAAGGAATTTTATAAAGGCAATCCCCAGCTGCACTTATGTTTAGCACGAATCGATGATAATAAGTTAAAAATTTTTGATGGTCAGCATAAAGCAGTCGCGCAAATATTACTTGGGAACAAGAGGCTGCTGCTCCGTATCTTCATTGACCCAAACGTAGATAGACTGACTGAGACAAATACTAACGCGGGGAGTACTTTGAGGCAAATTGCGTTTGATAAATCAATAATGCGCCAATTGAATAATACGTTATACACTGAGAAGATAGATAAATTTCAAGCGGACCACCACTTGGCAGAGGACGATTTCTCGTTTTCAGAACAGCAACTCGTCGATTATTTTAAGGGTGAAAATGTAAATATGAAAAAATATATTTCTGATAGTATAAAACACTCCATTACATATTCAAAAGAAAATAAACTAAAAGATTACATAGACTTTGAAGGTAAGGCGAAGGAGTTACCAATTTCTTATAGTGCTTTTAGCAAAGCAATTCTCGAGCAAGTTGTCGATTCTAAACAATTTTTGGATACACCTATTAATTACAAGTCCGAAGAAGGTCTGAATCCACGAGAAATGCAGATAAACCAAATTGTTGAATTGCTTAATATAATTGCTGAAGAGATATATATCGGTAAATTTAAACCAGAAATTGGAGTATACCGTATTGAACAAAAGATTATTGACAAGAAAGATGTAGAAATTACTACCGAGCATTTGACTGCTTATCGTATGAGCAAAGAAGAAATAATTTTCAATTGGTTTATATATTTAAACAAAGTCATTGAAAGTTATTTTAATAATACGGGTAGGATTTACGAAGCCAACCAATTATTTATGGAGAAGTTTGACGATCAATTGTGGGCAAACATACGGAATTTTATTAACAATTTATCCATCCTTCCTCTCTGGAAAGATAAGTCTATGGCAAGCACAATTTTTGCAGGTAAGAAGAATTATGATTATTGGAAAGAAATTTTTGAAAAGGGAAAAAGTCCTGACGGGGCGCAAGTTCTTGCCACGCCATTAAATTTTATTGAAATGATAAGAAGCGAAAAACAATAATTTTTTAATGTCCTATTTTTTGATGCCGGAAAGTACAAATATTGGGCAATGAATAATATTCTAAACAGAGCGAAGACACAGAAGAAGTGGCAGTGAAGTCCTTGACATCTTTCTCATTTTGTGTTATGTTATAAATGTAGCCCATTAAATTCTATTAGCGCGAAACGCGCCGCATAATTCTGCCAAAAACAAGGCAACCAGGGAAATCTGCTGGGAGCCATATGGATTATGACGACTAACTGCTAAAGCGGTTGGGAGATTTCATTCTAAGAGGTAGCAACCCGCCTACGTTTCATTCGTGAAACTACGGACGGGCAAGTATCTTTTGATGAAATCTCTTAGCCGCTTTTTTGTTTTCTTAAAGGTCGAACCGCTACGGCGGAAAGGAAAGCAATTCGGCTATGATTAATTCATTAACATATACACATATGAGAAGAACTAAGCAAAAGACACATAAAGCAAGTGTTCAAGTTGATAACCCGCCATTGTTTATTGGCTTTATCATGGAAGAGAAGGCCTTTTCGTTTGATGTTTATTTAATAAACAATTCGAACTGGAAATATAAAAGCGTAACCATTTTTACCGGCGCATTTATGACGGTTGACGACGACCTGCTGGAGACGAGTAAGGTCGTTAAAGTTAAGGGTCCTCTTGGAGCTTATTCAAGCATAAAAATCGATAGAAGTGATTGGAATGAATTGGATTTTGTGATCTGGTATCACCTTGATCTTGTTCGCGCGGATGATACGGTCGAGAAATATTGGTTTTGTTTACCTAAAGGTGGCGGTGATTACGACAATAAGGTGATTAAATTGCCAATAATTAACAGGAAAGGCATGAGCATAGAATTGGAGGCCAGAAATGGTGAATGTATCGCAGAGGAGACCAAAACTATTGAGATGAAATCAAAGTATCACAAATTTAGTAAGGAATATTAAATAATAAATATTAAATAATAAATATATGAGTATTAATGATCTAAAATATATTAATGATGATGAATTGGATGGGTACTCGTTACTCGGAAAGGGAACAGGCACTAGCTTGCAGCACTGCGCAAGTATGGGTGTACGCCATTGCAAAGATTTTCTGAATCGAGTACGCGGATACAGGATTGAGCAAAGCGACACCAGTGAAATGATGTATAAGGCCTTAAAGGAAATAGGGGATAAAAGAGAGTGGCCGATGTATATCACAGTGTCATTTTACGAAAAAAAATGACACTGTGATATACTTGTCCAAAACAGCGTAAAGTGGGATAATATGTACAGATTTAATCAAATTTTGAAATTTATAAATATATGAATTCTCAAAATAGACAAAGAAACTCTTTTGTTGCTTTATGCGATTATGCTTCACGTTCCAATTGGTGTTGGAATATTGTTTGTACAACCTGCGGGCATGGTGCGTTTAAAGTTTCGTATGCAAAAATAATCAATGGTCAAAATCCTGATGATGAATCATTTTGGCCATATGGCAAGGAAAATGACGATTCACTTAAAGAAATGAATGTTAATAGAGTTTTTCTTGGTGATGCGAGTGCCGATGCCCAAATTAAACTTGCGTCTGTTGTCGCAAAAGCCAAATTATCCGATATCCAATCTGTGGCGAAATTTCCTGATTGGTTAGGGTATATTGGTCTTGTTATCCATCATTGTCCTAACCAGGAAGCCAGGAAGATTATATCCGATTCGTTTCTTTCGCAATTTATCGAATTATTGAAGGATAAAGCTGGAATTCGCGAATATTTAAGCCAGAAACAAGCGAAACAAGAATTATTAGATATTAATGATTTAAGTAGAATTGAAAATGAAATTGTTAATCACTAAAAAGTTGATCCCATAAACGACGCTATTAAAAATATGCTCGGCGCCATAGCAGGGGATATTATCGGTTCAGTTTACGAATGGAATAATATTAAAACAACGGATTTTCCGTTGTTTTCAGACCGTTCGCATTTTACGGATGATACGGTAATGACTGTCGCTGTGGCCGAATGTTTAATAAGCGGGAAAGATTATTTTTTAACCTTTAAAGAAATTGGCCAAAAATATCCTGATGCCGGGTACGGCGATGCTTTCAGGCAATGGCTTTTTTCACGGCAGACCGAACCGAACAATAGTTTTGGAAATGGCGCTGCAATGCGGATTAGCCCGATTGGTTTTTTCTTTAATGATTTGGATTCGGTTTTATCCAAAGCAGTGAAATGTACGAATATAACTCACGATCATCCTGAAGCGCGGAAAGGCGCGCAGGCGGTTGCGGCAGCCATATTTTTGGCACGAACCGGCAAAACAAAAGCGGAGATTAAGGATTATGTTGAAAAAAGTTTTGGCTATGATTTGAGCAGGCGTTTGGATGATATCCGGCCAAATTATAAATTTGATGCCAGTTGCCAGGGCTCGGTGCCTGAAGCGATTATTGCTTTTCTGGAATCCACTGATTACGAAGACACCGTACGGAAGGCGGTTTCTCTTGGTGGCGATAGCGACACAATTGCCTGCATAACCGGCGGAATCGCCGAGGCGTTTTATAAAGGCGTGCCTAATGATATAATTACCAAGACCCGGGCGTTATTAACACCTGATTTATTGGATGTCGTTGATAAGTTTTATGAACATATTAAATAATTTTTATAATTAGTTTTTTAATTCATTTTATTTTATTCGCTATGAACAAACTCTCGGCGCTAAAAATCATTCTCGCGCTGCTCCCGGCCCTGATATTTACCCAGAGCTGGGCTTGGGTTACCGGCAAGCATTATACACTCTTTGCTTTGCTCGTTCTTTGGGCGGCGATGGTTTGGTTTGTTTTGGATTATGCAGATAAAAACAAGATTATATTCAAGCTGTTGCGCGCGCTTGAAATTGCCTTCTTTTTACTCCCGATTTCAGCATATGCAGCTGTATCTATCCTTAGTTCGCTCATGATGAGGGCTTCAAGCAGTGAATTTGAAAGAACGGGCGCGGCAATCGGTTCGGCAATCGGCGGTACGATCGTCGTTGTCATCGCGCTTGTTATCGGTTTGATTTTGGGTCTTATCACGCATATCATTGCCGGTAGCTTTCAGAAAAAGGTTGATAAAAATATCAAAGAAGAGCCGGGAAAAAATTTCTTTACCCAGAACAAAGCGCTTACTATTTTTATCGGCATGATTATTTTGGTGATTATCGTCGATCTAACCAGCAAGACATTCATTAAATAGAGGCGCATATTCATGGCGGCATCAGTGTTAGATATGCTTACAAAATCCCAATTCATGAATTATGTTAAGTGCCCGGTGTATTTTTGGCTTGCCAAACACCGGCCTGATTTGATTCCGGAAGATACGGCGGCGACACAGCGGCTTTTTGCCATGGGCAAAGAGGTGGATTTGCTGTCCCGCCAGCTTTTTTCTGGTGGTGTTGAAACCGCCGGTTTTAACCAAGAGGGTTGGGAGAACACGCAGGCGCTACTTGCCGGCTCTGCCAAGGTCATTTTTCAGCCCACAGCGGTGGCTGAACCGCTGACCTGCCGGGCGGATATCCTGACGCGCAATGGCGCAAAGTGGGACCTTCACGAGGTGAAACAGTCAAACAGTGTCCAGCCGAAACATATTTTTGATGTTGGTTTCCAGCGTATTTGTTTTGAGAGTGCCGGCGTGAAAATTGGCCGGTCATATTTGGTGCATCTCAACCGCGAATATGTCCGCCAGGGTGCGATTGAGCCGGAAAAATTGTTTATTTCGGAAGATATCACGGATGAGGTTCTGGAAAAGATGGATGAGATAAAAGAGGAGATTGCCAAGGCACTTGAAATATTGAAATGGACCAAAGAGCCGGACAAGCGTTTGATTAAACTCTGCAGTACGCCGAAAAACTGTGAATATTTGAAATATTATTGTGAGGGCGTGGCAGGCGTGCCGGAAATAGCGGCGGAAATCGGATCCAAACATTTGCTCGCGTTAATAAAGCGGGGGATTATCGCGCCGGAAAAATTATCCGCTGAAATACTTACGAAAGTTGGTTATGAGCCGGAAGAGCCGTTTACGAAAATTGACGCGCCGTCTATCCGCCGGGAACTGAAAAAGTTGGAATATCCTTTGTATTTTTTTGATTACGAAACATATGGCGAGGCTATTCCGCCTTTTGACGGCACGAGGCCACATCAGCAAATTCCTTTTCAATATTCCTTACATATTAAAGATTCACCGGATGCGGAAATCAGGCATCTGGAATTTTTGGCCACGAAGTTTGAAAATCCTGTGTCCGAATTGCTGGCGCAATTAAAACGCGACATCGAGCCGAAGGGAAGCGTGATTGTATGGTTTGAATCATTTGAAAAATCGCGCAACGAGGAAATGGCAAAAATGATGCCGGAGTATGCTGATCTTTTGGATGATTTGAACGAGCGAATTTTTGACCTGTATCTTATTTTTAAAATCAAGAGTGAGATGTACTCTGACAGTGAGTTTCAAGGAAGCGCGTCACTCAAGGCGGTCTTGCCGGTACTTTGTCCGGAACTTTCCTATGAATCATTGGAAATACAGGAGGGCGGTACCGCTTCATCAAGCTGGCCTATTTTGACGAGCGACAAAACGCCGGTTGCGGAAAAAGAAAAATTGAAGAATAATATGCTGGAGTATTGTCAGCGGGATACGGAGGCGATGGTGGGGATTTTGAATAAAGTGTGCGAGGATATTGATTGTAAGATTCAATAATATGTTGCGCGTCCCACCCTCTGAACTCCGCGTCACATTTTCCCGATCATCCGGCGCGGGCGGGCAGAACGTGAACAAGACCTCAACCAAAGTAATCGTGCATTGGCCGGTGGGCCGTTCTCGGGTTTTGACGGCGGAAGAAAAGGCGCGGGTGCGGATAAAATTGGCGAGCCGGATAAATATTAATGATGAGGTGGCGGTGAAGTCAGAAGAGGAGCGGTCGCAGCCGCAGAATCGCGCGCTGGCCGTGGCTCGTTTACAGGCGTTGGTGGCGCGTGCATTGCAGGTGCCGAAGAAACGCCGGCCGACCAAGCCGACCCGGGCGTCCAAATTGCGCCGACAGGAAGTTAAAATACACAGGTCGCGGGCAAAGGCATCCCGGAAAAATATCGAATAAAATATTTATGAAAAAAACAGCTATATTTGACATAGACGGAACAATATTCCGTTCCAGCTTGCTCATAGAGATAACCGAAGCCCTGGTCCAGGAGGGTTTGTTTCCGGTTGCGGCGAGAAGCGGATACGCCAAGGCGTATAAAAAATGGTCGGACCGCAAGGGTTCTTATGAAAAATATATTGATGCGGTCATAGTGGTATATGTTAAATACATAAAAGGGGTGTCGCGTGTTGATTTTATGAAGGTGGCAAAAAAAGTCGGATATTTCCACAAGAACCGGGTTTACCGCTACACGCGTAAGCTAGTAAAGGATTTGAAGAATAAAAATTATTTTCTTTTGGCCATTTCCGGTTCGCCATATGAGATGGTGGAAGAGTTTTGCCGGGGATGGGGATTTGATAAAGTTTACGGCCGGGTTTTTGAAGTTGATAAGAAAGGAAAATTCACGGGTAAAGTGCTGCGTTCTGACCTGATTGCCGATAAGGAAAAAATATTAAAGCGGGCGGTGAAAAAAGAGGGTTTAAGTTTGGCCGGCTCTGTCGGCGTAGGGGATTCGGAAACGGATATCGCATTTTTGAAAATGGTGAAGCGTCCGGTTTGTTTTAATCCCAACGGAAAACTTTACGCACACGCCAAGCGCGTTGGTTGGCCGGTGGTGGTGGAACGCAAGGACGTAGTGTACAATATAATTAAATGATTTTTTTATCATATGACCACGGGAAAAAAGGTTCTGCTGGCAATAATAGTCGTGTTCGTCGTTTTAGTCGTCGGTTTTCTGGTTTTTTACCGGATGAAGGTAAACGAATTGAAGCGCGCGCAGGCAGAACTTAATCAACAGAGTGCGGAAGCTTTTAATATTTGGTGGGAACAGCAAGAGGCCCTGAAAGCAAAGAAGAAATAATTATTTTTCAACGCCATTAGATTCCCGCCTTCGCGAGAATGACAAATAATTTTTTAATCATATGTGTTTCAAGAAAAAATTAACGCCGATGTATCTCCTTAAAAATATTTCCACTGTTATCGGCTTTGTGCTGGTCTGGCGAGGTGTTTGGTATGCCCTCGATTGGTTGGATTGGCGATTGCTTGGCGGCAGCCACATTTGGTCGACACTGGGCGGTATTGTTCTCGGCCTTTTACTATTGTATTGGCCGGACAAAGATTTGAGGAAGATCGAGAATTTATGATTGAAGTTAAAAATTTAACGAAAAAATTTGACGATTTCGTGGCGGTGGATAATATCTCGTTTCAAGTTAAGGAAGGGGAGATATTTGCATTTCTTGGGCCCAATGGCGCGGGAAAATCTACCACCATCAAAATGTTGACCACACTTTTGGCACCGACTACCGGCACAATGACTTTGAACGGCCACGATCCGGTTCGCGAGCCGTCGGCCGTGCGTCGTTCGTTCGGCATCGTTTTTCAGGACCCGAGTCTGGACGACGAGCTGACCGCTTATGAAAACATGGAATTTCACGGCGTGCTTTATGATGTGCCGGATAAATTGCGCCGTGAAAGAATTGAATACTTGCTCAAATTCGTTGAGTTGTGGGACCGGCGTGATAATTTGGTAAAAGAATTTTCCGGCGGTATGAAGCGCCGGTTGGAAATCGCCCGCGGGCTTTTGCATCATCCCAAAATTTTCTTCTTGGACGAGCCGACTCTCGGACTCGACCCGCAAACCCGAAATTCTCTGTGGAATCATCTGAAAGAACTTAACAAAAACGAAAAGACAACAATATTTTTTACCACGCATTACATGGAAGAGGCAGAGCGCATTGCCGACCGTATCGCCATTATTGACCACGGCAAGATTATCGCTTCCGGCACGGCAGAGGAATTGAAACAAAAAACAAATACCGGTTCGCTTGAAGACGCGTTTTTATCTTTAACCGGTAAGAGTATTCGTGAAGAATCCGCCAGTCCAAACGACCACATGCGGACAATGCGCCGGGCGCATGGCCATTAATTGACCCCTATGAAAAAGATTTACATTCTGTGGCTCAGACAAATTAAAAGATACTTGCGCTCCAAATCGCGCATCGTCGGTTCACTTGCCCAACCCCTGCTTTTTTTGCTTGCCCTGGGTTATGGTTTCGGTTCGGTGTATCAAAAGGCGGGCGAGGGGAATTATCTGAATTTTTTGGCGCCGGGCATTATCGGCATGAGTATCTTATTCACTTCTGTTTTTTCCGGTATGGAGGTTATCTGGGACAGGCAATTCGGATTTCTGAAAGAAACGCTTGTCGCGCCGATGTCCCGATTTAGTATTATGATCGGCCGCACTTTGGGCGGGGCGACCGTGGCCACTTTGCAGGGCGTGTTGGTGATGCTTATCTCAATTCTTTTCGGCTTTCATCCGGCGAGCTGGTTTGCCCTTCTGCCGGCTGTTTTTATTATGTTTTTGACCGCCCTGCTTTTTACTTCGCTCGGCACCATGATTGCCTCGTTTCTTGATGATATGCAGGGATTCCAGCTGATCATGAATTTTTTGGTGATGCCGTTGTTTTTTCTATCGGGCGCGCTATTCCCACTGCAGGGTTTGCCTACTGCATTGGGCATTATTGCGCGGATTGATCCGCTTTCTTATGGTATCGACGCTCTACGCGGTTTGCTTATCAATGCCGGGCATTATGGTTTGGGGATGGATATTTTAGTGCTTGGCGCAGTTACTTTGCTGTTTTTGTCATTAGGCAGTTATTTTTTCAAGAAAGTTCAAATTTAACCGTATGAATGATAATTTGCCTTCTGAGACAACGCCGGGCAAAAAAATAATTTTTAAAGACATCACCCTTTCTATAGCGGCCGGGTTGGGTTTATTTTTTGTCAGTTTGTTTATCAACTACTGGGCCGGAACCTACGCCTCCTTGCGCGCGAGTAATGTGGTAAGTGACATAATACTTGATAATATTCCGGTGTTTGATGTGGGCGGAATTTTTGTCTATGGCTTTGCGGCTTTTCTGATACTTCTCGGCTGGTTGATGGTACGAAAACCAGAGCGGGCGCCGTTTATGTTGAAAAGCTTGAGTATCTTTATTTTAATTCGTTCCTTTTTCATTATTCTAACGCACATTGGCCCGATACCGCAGACTGCAGCAGAATCGTTTAACGCGATTGTCAGTAAATTCACTTTTACCGGCGATTTATTTTTTTCCGCCCACACCGGACTGCCATTTTTAATGGCGCTTGTTTTTTGGAAGAATAAAATTCTGCGGAACGTCTTTATCGCCCTATCGATTTTTTTCGGCATTGTGGTTTTGCTGGGGCACCTTCATTATTCCATCGACGTATTCGCCGCCTTCTTTATCACTTTCGGCATATTTCATATTGCCGTCCGATTATTTAAAAAGGATTATGATTTACTGATTGGCCGTGATGTGGTATAATTAGTTTACGTTATTTAATTATTAGAATTTATTTTTTAACCATATTTATATGGAAAACAAGGGGGATAAAAAAATCGTCGGTCATAAGTGCGGTATGAATTGCTCGTGCGCCTGGACAAAATTGTCCTGGGGCCACCTGTTGCTCAAGATTTTTTTGGCATTGGTGATGATCGCGCTCGCTTTAGCCATTTCAATGGCAGTATTCTACAAGCTCGGACACGGCGGGAAGAGCGAAAGCAAACGCCTTGGCGTGATGCGCGGACAAGTTAGTACTCAAGCTTGCTTTGGAGAAGAAAAGGGCGGGGGAGTAATAATGATGGGCGGCGGCAATATGGCTTTTAAGGCAGGTAAAGAGGTGCCAGCCATGCCGGAGAGGACTTATGGCAATATTACCAAAATAGAGGCAAATCAGATTACGGTTAAGAATAACGCGGCGCAAGATCAGATTATATTGTCTTTAGCGGATACGGTGATTGTTTCATCAACCGTTGAAGTGGGATTGGCTTCTTTGCAGGTCGGACAAAACATTATTGTTTATGGCTCGCCTGATAAAGATAAAAAATTGGAGGCGAAATTGATACAGATACAGTAAATAATAATTGAGAAGTCCCCGGTGAATAACCGGGGATTTTTTATTGCCGACCTATTAATATTGATATTTTCCAATATTTGTGCTATGTTCTCCATGAGAGGGGTCCGACACTGACACAGCCGAACATTGACAAAGAAAGGATAAAACAATGCGCGTAAAGTTCTATGGCACACGCGGTTCAACCGCGATTTGCCGAAAGGACGCCGTGGAATATGGTGGCAACACCACCTGCCTGCGGCTGCTCTCGGAGTTCCTGCCGGAGGGCTGGGCTTTGCTTATCGACACGGGCACCGGGTTCGTGGAGGCGAGCAAGGACTTGCTCAAGGAAGGCATCATGAAGGTTGCCGTGCTCTTCACGCACTGGCACCACGACCACACCGCAGGGCTCCTGCTCGCGCCCCATACCCACATCCCGTCCGCGGAGTTCAAGATCTGGGGTCCGGAAGAACACGGTCAGAATCCCGAGGACGTGATCTCTGGTCTCATGCGCGAGCCGGTCTTCCCGGTGAACTTCCAGAAGCTGCGCCACCGCTTCAAGCTGCATTCGCTCAAGCACATCGGTACGCAGGTGCTGGTTATCCACCCGGAAGCCGGTTTCCACCTCCTGCCCGTGCACGTGTACGAGAAGGCGGCCAAGGAAGGCCTCAAGCTCGCGCTCGGTAAGGGCCGGTACGGCATCTTCGAGTGCCTGGTGGTGAAAATGCTCAAGACCGCCCACCCGGAGTACACGGTTTCGTACCGGTTCGAGGAATCGCCGCCCGACGGAGAAGTGTTCGTCTTCCTGACCGACCACGAGAACACGGATGGCATCCCGGCCGACCTGGTGCGCCACGTGCACAAAGCCGACCTCCTGGTGCAGGATTGCCAGTACACCCGCGAGGTGTACGACAAGAGGACAGCCGGGTTCGGTCACGGCACGCCCGACTACTGTGTGAAGCTCGCGCTCCGCGCCGAGGTGAAGTGGCTCGGGTTGACACACCATGATCCGGGCGCAAGCGACAAGGTCGTGGATGAGATCGTGGAAGAAGCGTTTGCGGAGCTGACGAAGGGCAGGGCCGTGGACGACTACGACCCGCTTCCTTTCGACATCTTCGCCTGCGCCGACTACGAGGAGGTTGATGTCGTCCGTAGGGAAGACTAAACCGTAGCGCACAAGAACATGTCAATTTAGGCTGAACAAGGAAAGGGCCCCTCTCACCCTTTCCTTTTTTTTGACTCTGACCTGCGCGAGGCGGTATAATTATAAGGTGTTTATAAATTATTAAATAAATATGGCCAGTAACACTACCTTCACATGGTATCAATCGCTTATCAAGCCGTCATGGGCTCCGCCGTCGTGGCTGTTCGGTCCGGTTTGGACATTATTGTATGTTTTGATCGCTGTTTCTTTCGGTTCGGTGTTTTGGATGGCGTTTAATAAAAAAATTGCGCTGTTGGTTGCTCTACCGTTTATTTTAAATCTTATTTTTAATTTGGTTTTTTCTCCGATTCAGTTCGGTCTGCAAAATAATTATCTGGCCGCTTTGGATATTTTGCTTATTCTCGGCACGCTTATTTGGGCGATGATTGCCATTTTTCCGCACGCCCACTGGATTACATATATTCAAATTCCTTATCTGCTCTGGGTATCTTTCGCCACAATTTTGCAACTGACGGTCACTTTTTTGAACCGATAAAGCATGTACTACGTCTATATCTTAAAATGCGCCGATAAAACTTTGTATACCGGCATCACGGTAGATTTGGTTCGGCGGGTGAGAGAGCACAACTCATCAAAGCTCGGCGCGAAATATACCCGGGCGCGCCGTCCGGTAAAATTGGTTTATTCAAAAAAGTATCGCAACCGGTCGTTGGCTTCAAAAGCGGAGAGCAGAATAAAAAATTTAACAAGAACAGAAA
The DNA here is from genome assembly GCA_026396515.1 of Candidatus Magasanikiibacteriota bacterium. GTDB lineage: Bacteria > Patescibacteriota > Patescibacteriia > Magasanikbacterales > GWA2-37-8 > JAPLWQ01. Next base: position 161,124 of record JAPLWQ010000003.1, read on the forward strand.
AATTAAAACTTATTAAATAATTTTTATGCCCAAGAGGATTCTTTTTGGAGCGGTGGCCCTCATGATGGCCATGACATTTGCCGGTGCCGGGTGCGGTGGCCCGGGTGGTGCAGGCCCGGACGCGGATAAGCCGTCCGGCAAGAGTGGGAAGTCGGAAATGCAGGAGGTATGTAAATATTTCCCCAAGGAGTTGGTGGAAGAGGCAATCGGCCGGCCGATTGTGAAAGTGGAGGATAACAGCATCGCGGAGGATTTTATCTGCAATTATTACACCGTTTGGAGCGAAACATATGACCATACTCCGTACGGCGACAAACCGGGAGGCGCTCCGGTTGTGGTGGTGCTCGAAGAGGACACCAGCGTGACGGCAAACAAGGCGGATCTTGATAAATACGGATATACCTACAAAAAAGATGACAGTTTGCCGGTTGATAATCTGATGTTTTATTCCCGGGGTGCTAAAACGCCTTATCGTGTGGATTTGATTGTGAATGAAACCAGATTTTTCCGGATAAATACGGTGCACTCCGCAGTGACCGATGAAGAAATAGTAAAAATCGGCAAGCGTTTTGCCGAGAGAATGGCAAATGGAAAATAATAAATGAAAAAAATAACCCCCGGTTTTTGGCCGGGGGTTGGATGCTGACAGAGGAAAAAAGGGGGGCTGACTAGCGGTGATGCAGAGCGTCGATGTAGACGGTTTGCATGTACTGCGTTTTTAACGCATGCAGCATCGGTCCGCTGGAGCCGGGATTCTGTTTTTCTAACAGCCGGAAGATAGCGTCGATCCCTAAGCAGGTCTGCCGGAATGAAGCCTCGTGCTTTGATATCGGCGTTGACTTGTAGGCACCATCGAGCGCGGTGTTGTAAGTATTGTCTATCTCGATCATCTGATTTGTGCCTTCACCCCGCAACGAATTGCCAAGTTTCTGAACTTCGGCGTCAAGAATTTTTTGATATTCCTGGCCGCCGATTTTTTGTGTCAGACGGTTCTGAAATTCGTGCACATCGACTTCGCGGCTGGCGTATATGGCGGGGTTCGACGCGTCGTATCGATTTTCACCATAGACCTTGGCGTGCATTCCCTCGTGTAAAAACACCAGACCGCGCGAAATCTTGCCCAACAGTTCAGGGTAGATGACCATCACCCGGATTTCGGGTATATATTGGGCGCCAGCCGAGACGCTGTGAATCTTTTGGTCCAGGCCGGGAATTTTTTTGATGTCGTCCTCGGTGATGATGTCCAGGCCGGTGGGAGTTGTTTTCCCCTCGGCCGTTTCCAGAATCCGCATAGTGGAAGCGCTTTCCGGCCTCATCAGATAGGTGTTGGCGCGCAAGAAATCGATAATCTCCCGAGCTTGCGGATCGCCGGTAATCTTTGCAACTTCCTCGGCGCTTTCCATCCACTCGGTTCTCAGCTTATCGCGTTCCCGCCGGTCGGCTTCAAGTTGTTTCGGATCGGTCTCCGGGCTGTCCTTTGTCGGCGAGAACCAGCGCGGAGCGACCTGCTTCATGCCTTTCAGGGCGGCTTTGTCGTGGTCGCTCAGCTCCTGAGGCGAGGCGGCAGCGGTCCTTTTCGTGGCCGCGGGCTGTTCCCGCTTGGTGCTGATTGCTGCGGCTATCAGGACCAAAGCAATGATTGTGATGAGGATGTAGGGCAGTTTTGAGCGCCTTCGATCTCTAAGCGATGATTCCAGAGTTCGCCTGGACGGGCGGAAAGCGGTTTTCCTTTTTGCGACCTTGTTCTTTTTCGGTTTCATTTCGGCCTCTTTTCTCTGTCTATGCTGTCAAGGTACGGCTTCGTTTTTGTGACCAATTAAATTAGCACATCTGATGGGATGTGTCAATACAAAACACCCCGATTTAAGGGGTGTTTGAGCTCCGGTGTTTTTATTTCAATCCAATTTTTTTGCGGATTTTGTCCATTTTGAATTCGTCAGTTTTTTTCTTCATTTTAATGTGGTATTTTTTTACGCGTTTATTTAGCTCAGCTATTTCTTTGTTGAGCTTCTTGGCGTCTTCCAGAAGTAATTTATATGAATCTTTCGGCATAATTAGTCAATTGATTATGGATGAAATTATTATAGCAGATAATTGACTGGGCGGCAATCGAATGTTAATATATGTGTAATAAACTACTAATATTTTCTTATGAATGGCGAAAGTGCAAAAGATAAATTCGCGCGAATTAAAGCCGAACAAGAAGCTAAAAAGAAAGAGGCCGCTGCCGAAACGGCAAGAATGGCGGCTGAAAAAATGGAAGCGGCGAAAACAGATGTGGAAAAGGTCAGAGCTGAGTTTTTGGAGAATGCTGAAAAGGCGGAGGCTTTAAGAGTTGATATTGAGGGGTGTGAGACGGAGGATACTTCAAGTTGGGATGAAGAGGCTAAAGCCTCAGCTAAGGAGATTGTTGACGGTATGAAGGCGGAAGAGATGGCTCTGCTTACACGAAGTGATGAATTATTGCAAAGAGAAGCCGCTCTAGAGGCGGAAATTGCGAGTTTGGGCGGGGGAGAGGCCGCATCGGCTGAAGAGCCGATTGAAGCCGCTGTTTCCGAAGATCCGGCTGTTGAGGCTCCTGCGGAAGCGCCTGCAGAAACCGGCGGGGCGCCAAAGGAAGTGATGTTCGGAGCGGAGGAAATGAAAAAATTGATTGATTCGGCGGCTGGCGCTGAACCGAAGCTGGCGATGAAGTTAGAGGAAGAAAATAGCGTTGGTGATTATAATCCGGCAAAAAATAAATTGGCTCGTATAACTGAAGAGGGTTTGCAGGAACTTCGCGCGGTCTATGATAAACACGGCGAAAATCCTGATCTTGATAAATTTCCGATAATGAAAGAGTGGCACGGCCGGATGAAAAATATGATTGATTGCATTCAAACCTTTATTGATATTAGAAATAAGCCGGATTTCATAAAACAGACAACAGAGGGGGCTCTGGAAACAATGAAAACGGACATGCCGAATAAGGGCAGAATAGAACTCGCGAGATTAATCCAGGATTCGAAGGCAATACCTGGAGCGGCCGAGCGATTGGCTCAAGAAATTGGCACGAAACCACTTGATATTTTACAGGAGAAAAAAAATCAGTTGGACGCAAAGCTTGGCGCGGAGGGCAGGCCGGAAAGCGCTGTTTTTAATCAGGCCATGTTTCATGATATACCAAATATCACTTCAGCGATGGAAACTGTTGATCCAGCCCAGGCGGACGCATACCATGAATTTTTCGCCAAAGGTATGGTAGAATCGTTTAAAGGTAAAAAGCCGGATGAAGTGCGCCAAGCACTATTAACACAAGGATCCAATGCAAGTGTTTACCGTGAGCTAGGGTTAGTATTTGATAGAATGAAAGAAGGGAAGGATTTTTCAGAAGGTGCTGGAAAAGCGATAGCTGAAATGATTCAAATTTTAGAGGAGAGCGATAAGGTTGAGCAGGTAAAGGGTATGTATAGTAAAAGGACGGAGCCAGTTAAAGGTGAATCTGAGTTTTTAACAGACAGTTTTGTTGAACGGGTTTCAGAGGCTAAGTATAAAAAACCAGAGGAAAAACAGAGGATAATGTCTACGATACGAGAATCGATAAAGGCCTTGAAAGATAAATATAGTAAATAAAAAAAATCCGCCGTAAGGCGGATTTTTTTACATCACCCTAACCCTCTCCTTGGTAAGGAGAGGGAAGTATGACTCTCCCTCAGTCCCTCTCTTTGTAAGAGAGGGAAGTCTTAGCGGACCATTCTCTCATAAATCGTTCCGAAGAGATTGCGTGGATCGGTTTTTTGTTTGATGCGGTTGTAGAGTTCAAGATTGTATATTTCTGCGAAGCGCTCCTTGGTGTAGTGGTTGCGCGAAATAAGAGTTTTTACTCCGCCCAGTTCATAGACCTTTTGCTCCATCATTTCCGAATAATCAATTTTCGGGTCGTTGTTCGGTTTGCCGTAAATGGCGGCGTCAATAATGAAATTTTCTCCGGCTTTTTTTGCGTGAGACGGGTTGACCCAAGGATACATGCCCTGTGGCATTTTATAGGGTACTATCCAGAGCGGGAAGAAATTGAAATCACGGGCGTACCAGCGCCAAAAGTCGGGGAACTTTTTCGAAGGGATAAAAACATCCACCACCACCTCGGTTCGGAGTTTCGTTTTCCTGAATATTCCGGCCAGTCGTTTGGCCCATTTGATCATATTGGTAGAGCCGAGAACTATTTTGCCGAAAAACAATCGGCTAAGCTTTGTTTCCATAAGCGGCAGGGCTTTTGCCAACCAGTGGCAATCGGCGTCATAGCGAAAAAAGTATTGATCGGTTTTTATATAGTCCTCGTCGCGTGTGAGTGTGCTTTTGTAGAAAATATTTATCCATTCATAGTTCGACGTGTATGGCGCGGTATCAACCATATTCCCGAGGCAGGCGACAAATGAATTTGTTCCATGGATAATGGCATCCACGAATTCGTAGTCCGCGCGCTCACAGCGTTCCAGGAGGTATTTGTAGAAAATATCAAAGTCGCTGAATTTTTTGTATGTCATCTTCACGAACGGCTTGGCCGGGTAAAGTTTGAATTTCAATTTGGTGACCAGCGCGAGGGTGCCATAGGAACCGTGTATCATATTAAATAATTCGGGATCTTTTTCGCGCGAGCAGGTGAGTACTTCGCCATTCGCGGAAATTACCTCATAGGCCAGACAGGAATCGTGAAAACCGCCGTATTTGTAGGACATGGCCTCAATGGAACAGCCGGAAACCGCTCCGCCAATGGTAATTCCCTTTAGTTCAGGCACAACAAAGGGGACAAGCCCGAGAGACAGTGTTTTTTTCACAAGATCATAAAAAGTGACACCCGATTCGGCGGTACAGGTTTTGTTTATAGCGTCAATTTTAATAACCTGATCCAAGTCGCCGATATATATTTTTTCATTTACCTCAACTCTGCCTGAATTGGGCACCACGTGCGGAACGGATTTTTTTACAAACGCGAGCGGCTTTCCGGCCGCTGCTTTGACTTTAATTTGTTCGGCGATGGATTTTATCTTTTCCTCGTGTGTCATATTTTTTACGAATTATATCGCTCGTGGCCACTTATTGTGGTATAATTGTACTATAACATTTAGACCAGAACAAAGTTTTTGTCAACGTTAGCTCTTGCCATATTATCTTACTGTGCTAATATATTTTCAGTTATAATTAATATCATATATGCGAAAAACCATATATTTTGCGGCGATATTTGTAGCGTTGGCGTTCGTATTTACCGGTTGCGGTAAAAAAACAGCCGGACCGGCCGGAGTTGAAGACCAAAAAGCGGACAGCACCAGCGTGGAGGAATTTCAGGCGACAATTGAGGAGATGGCGAGATCCGGCAAACCATACCAGTGCGATTATTCGGTTAACGATGAGAACGGCAAGCAGGTTGGTACGCTATATTTTGCCGGCGAAAATAATTTTCGCGGCGATGTGAAAATTACCATGGCGGATACTGGGGACCAGACAACTCATTTTATCAAAGACGGTGAAACGCAATATATTTGGACTGATGGCCAGACGACCGGCATGAAGATAACCATTACCAAAGAGGAAGAGGCGAAAATGAAAGAAGACGCCGCACAGAATAAGCAACAAGGCGTGGATATGAATACCAAGGCGGATTTGAGATGCAAAAAATGGTCTCCGGATAAAGCAATAATGACGCCGCCGGGCAATATCAAGTTTCAGAGTTTGGATGAGATGATGCAAGCGGTAACCGGCGGGGCTTTCGGAGCGGGAGCAGGTGCAGAAGAGGGTAGCGCCGGTGGATCAGTGGATGGCGGCCCCGGAACGAGCTTAAACGCGGACGATATTAATATGTGTTCTATCTGCGAAAAAATGCCGGTTGGGGCGGCGCGAAATTCCTGCATGCAGTCTAATTGCGAATAATATATCGGTTTGCTTCGTATATGAAGAAAATTATTTGTTTATCATCAACCCTAATCATCGCCGTTTTTTTACTTTCCGGCTGTGCCAGCGTAGCTGAAAAGGGGGCTGTAAAAACGCCGCCGGAAAATAAAACTCCCGCCGCTTGCCAGGTTGATAGCGATTGCGTGCCAAAACCGGAGTGCCATCCGATGGAATGTATCCCGTCAAAAGACGCTAAGAATTATGAAAAGCCGAAGATGTGCACTTTGATGTTTAGCTATCAGGCAGCGTATTCCGCTGAAGATTGTGCTTGTGTCGAAGGCGCCTGCGTCAACAAAAATATTGGACGCAAGGCCGAGTATTAAATTTTTAAGCTGGACACACCCAGCAATTTGGCATTAACGTATGAAAAATTTATTTAAGGCAGTACTATTCGTGGTTGTAATATTGGCGTTTGGAGCGATGATCGGCTGGCTTTTGGCAAAAGACGCTAAGCCGGACCGGACTGTCTCCGGCCAGACAATTTTATCGGCGTTACGCGAGCGCGGATTTTTGGTGACTGAAACCAGCGTGTCCACTGTGGCCACAACAATTATAGACAATGATTCAAGCATTTGGAAAAAATTGTTCTGGGGCCAGGAGATCCGGGCGTCGGCGGTGATGGAAGTAAATTTGGGTGTTGACCTGGAAGAAATGAAAGCTGAAGACATTCAAATGTCCGGCGGAAAAATTACTGTTACCATCCCCGGGGCAAAAATTTTCAATTCGCGGTTGGTTGGGGATATAAATGTGGAAAACAAGCAGGGGATACTGAAGCGAATATTGGAGAATGATGACGGATATAATCAAGCCATGGCCGAGTTGATCAAGCAGGCCGAGTCAGCGGCCACTTCCACACTGATGATGGAGGCGGCGAATGATAAAGCCAAGGAGGAAATAAAGCGTCTGGTGGGTTATATGGCGCCGGACAAAGAGGTAACAGTGACGATAAAATAGTAAAATTCTAACAAAAAAACTCCGGATTTTGGTCCGGAGTTTTTTATTTGACATTTGCTGTAGCTAGTGGTAGTTTTTTATTTGGTGCTGAACAAAAGGAGGCATGCAATGAGGTTAGATATGTCCGAAAAACAGCTCCTCGCGGGCACGAGGGCTTACAGACGCATTCATCCGGAAGAAAAGGACCAGCGCGCCGCTATGTTGCGCCGTCAACGTTCTGCCAACGCCACCACGGACGTTCCGGATGTCGAGGAACTCATGAACATCTACGGCGCTGACCTTGTCGAAGCGATCGGTGAATACGATTGGAAGGACCTGTTCGCGAAGTGCGCGACCCCCATCGGACGCGACGAGATTACATTCTGGCTGGCTCAGTGTTCGTGTCCGGAAGCCAGACGCACGCTCTCTGCGATGTTCTACGATGGGGCCGTGGACTTGTACTGCCTCGTCGGAGCAAAACGGTGTCTCTGTGTTGAGACCCATCACCCGCAACTGTCCATGTGGGACTGCAAAATTTACCCTTCGGACACCGCGCTCGATTACATGGCAGACGATGTTGACGAGGTCGCAGACAGTAAACGAACATGCGACTTTGCCGGTGATTCAGACGTTCTCTCCGTTATCTTTGCCGAATGGGTTTTCGGACGGCCGAAAAGCACGGCGGCCCGCAGCTTCATCTGTTCGGTCTGCGAAAGAGCCGAGGGGCCGCAGATCTGACGCTTCGCTCTTTGAAGAATTTTTATGCCCGGCAGGATTCGTTCCTGCCGGTTTTTTTATATTTCATACCAATATCGTCAACATTGGCCTTGACAAAACCCATATTTTATGCTATACTCTGCTCAGACAACGTGGTTTTTTTGGTGTTTTCACCCTAAAAAGGAGGAAAGATGGCAAGTAGAGCCAGAACGCCGATGAAGAATTTCCGATTGACGGACATCAGGTCAGGACAGCTCGTCAGCAACGGCCTGGTGCGAGCCGTATCGGCCGAAGCTGCATCGCGCAACTTTGCGCTGATCAAGTTCAGAGACGAGAGCCTTATGGTTTTCTTCCGCGCCGACGAGGTTGACATGATGGGCGTGAATATCGAAAATGCCTGCCCCGAGTGCGGTTTGTCCGACCCGAACATTGGCGACGAATTTCCCTGCCCCAACTGCACCTAACAACCCACCGCTCATTCCCGCCAAACCCGCATCCCGCGGGTTTTACGTTTTTTATGGAAAAGTGATACAATACCAGCAATTAATATATACTTATGTATAAAAAAATCTGCCTGGTATTTTTTGTTGCCGGTTTGCTGTTAATCGCTTCTCCGGTTTTTGCCGAAGAAAAAATTGATAAATTTGTCACTGACATTCAGCTTCATAGCGACGCCACCATTAATATTGAAGAAAGCATTGCTTATGATTTTGGCGATGCCGAGCGTCACGGAATATTTCGCGATATTACAATCGGTTACAAGGCGCGCGGTGGAAATTATAAATTGCGGGTGTCAGACATTTCGGTGGTTGATGAAAAAAATAATCCTTACACTTTTACCACTTCATATTCAGGCAGTAATTTGCAGATTAAAATCGGTGATGCCGAAACGCTCATAACCGGTAAGCACATTTACCGCATTCGCTATACGGTGGGGCGCGCCATAAATTATTTTAAAGACCACGACGAGTTGTACTGGAATGCCACTGGTAATGGTTGGGAAGTGCCGATCGGTGAAGCCGAGACCATTGTCCGACTTGAGAGCGATTTGCCGGATAGCGATGTAACGCGGACATGTTTTTTCGGCCCCTATGGCAGCACTTCGGTATGCGATATGTCGGTAGTAGAGGAAAACAAGGTGGAAGCCGGCGGTTCGGTTTCCGCTGTTTTATTTAAAGCCAAGAATCTCGGTTCGTATGAAGGGCTGACTGTGGTGGTGGGTGTACCGGTTGGCACTATTCAAAAACCGCCTCTCACGGAGACTATTTGGGAAATTATCCGCGACAACGGCATTTTGTTGTTGCCGGTTATTATTTTTCTATTGCTTTTCAGGCGTTGGAAAAAATATGGCAAAGACGCTAAGGGTAGAGGAACGATCATTCCCGAATATGAAGCACCGGACAATTTAGCGCCGGCCGAGGTTGGCACTCTTTATGACAACCGGGCCGACCGGACCGATGTATCGGCGCAAATTATTCAGCTTGCGGTTAATGGCTACTTAAAAATACGGCGGGAGGAAACCGGCGCGGTATTTAAGAGTACTGATTATGTTTTTACGAAATTGAAACCTTCAGTTGATCTGACGAAAAGTTTCGACAAGGAAATAATGGATAATCTGTTTGAAAAAGGGGAAGTGGTTAAATTATCCGATTTGAAATATGAGTTTGCTTCCGCCATGCAGAAAATAATCAAGAATCTGTATGAAGACCTGACCAAAGACGGGTATTACAAAAACAATCCGATGATGACCAAAGTGAAATATTTGGCCGGTAGCTGTCTGACTTTTTTCCTGGCTTTTTTTATCGGAGCATTTTTCGGATTTTTGGGAATATTCTCCATTATTGTTGCGGCATTGATTATTTTAGTATTTGCATTTATCATGCCGGCTTTAACCCAAAAAGGCGCGGAAACAAAAGAGAAAATTCTTGGGCTGAAGCTGTATATGACTGTAGCAGAGGAAGCGCGAATAAAATTTCACAATGCGCCGGAAAAAAATCCGGAAAGGTTTGAGAAATTATTACCCTATGCCATGGTGATGAAAGTGGAAAAAGAATGGGCCAAGCAGTTTGAAGGGATATACAATATTCAGCCGAAGTGGTATGAGGATCCGTCGCATCAGGGTATGTTTAACGCGGTTCTGCTCACCAGCAGTTTGTCCAGTTTTGACACTACGGCGGCGTCCACGCTCGGCGCCACGGTTTCCTCTTCTGCCTCGTCCGGCGGGAGCGGTTTTAGCGGCGGAGGTTCGGGCGGCGGATTTGGCGGCGGTGGGGGAGGTAGTTGGTAGGTTTTTATGGTATAATATATGAAATATGTTACCCAACCCTGCCTTTAGGAGGGTTATATAGGTTATGAGTTTACGAAAAAAAAAGAAATTGCCCGTAAAAAGAGATGCCAAATTTAAGGGTGGTCATAAATTTATTATTTCCGAAAGTGAAGAAATGAATCAGGTGCTTATCAACACTATGCTTGACGGCGTGGCGATTGTTGATTTTACCGGTAAAGTCATATATTTTAATCCGGCGGCTGAAAAGATTTTTGAAATTGATAATCCGAAAGTGCTGATGGGGAAAAATGTTTTAAAATATTTATTACCCGCTTCCAAATTGGTGGCGATAAAAGACATGGTTAATGTCAGTTTGGGCAAGGGCGGTTATTTGCAGAGCTACCAGATTAGAACGGCCAGGGGGCGCGTTATTTGGATTGAAAATATAGGGACGAAAATTTCTTATGGAGGCAAGTCTGTAATGATAATGTCATTTCGCGACATTTCCGAGCGAAAGAAATTTGAAGAGAAAATTGAGGTTGAAGCGAAAAAACTTTCCATTCTCAATGATATTATTGTTGCATCCAATGAAAGTATAAATTTGGCGGAGCTGTTGGAATCAATTTTAATTTTGGGCATGCGTTTGCTGAATTTTGATGCGGCTGGCATTTACTTGGTGGACCAAAGCGGAGAATTTGCCGATGTGGTTAAAAGTAAAAATATTCCGGAGGGTTTTTTACGGCGGGTAGGTCGTGTGCGCGTAAAAGACAAACCATATAGTAGAATATTTGTAAAAGGAGAATCAATTGTATCTGAATATTATGAGAAATTTGTTGCCAAAAAACGTGACACTTTTGGGTTTAAATCTTTAATATCCGTTCCATTGGTTGTAGGAGATAAGGTGATAGGCGCTTTAAATTTTGTAAGCAAACGTCGCCAAACTATCTCCGCAGATGAACGTATTATGGTTGAGTCCATTGGCAAGGAGCTTGGGAGCACTGTTAAAAAAATGCAGATGGAAAAGGATCTTATCGATAGCGAGAAGCGATATAGGGTAATTTTTGAAAATACGATGGATATAATTTATTCGTTTAATCCAAATGGTAAGGTTATTTTTGTTAGCCCCAATGTAACGCTCTGGGGGTATCAGACAAAGGAGGTGATCGGAGCCGATATTTTTAAATTCGTTCATCCCGATGATGTTAAGAATGTTAAGCGTGAATTGCAAAAAACTATTAAAACAAGCCAGACATTTACCACGACGTTTCGCTTGGTAAGGAAAGATGGCACCTTTTTTTACGCCGAAGAGTTTGGTAAACCGGTTTATGATGGAAATGGCCGTCTGAGCGCTTTTACCGGGGTAATACGCGATATTACCGGTAGAAAAATGTTTGAAGAAGAGTTAAAGTGCTATAGTGAACGAATGAGAATAATGTTTGAAGATGCGCCTGATGCATATTATATCAGCAGTCTGAAGGGCATTCTTTTGGATGGTAATAAGGCGGCTGAGAAGATTACCGGATACGAAAGAAAAGAGTTGGTTGGTAACAGCTTTATCAACTTGAGAAAGCTTGTCGCCCCCGGACAAAAATCAAAGATACTTTCTTTGCTGTCAAGAAATGTTAAAGGTGAGTCAACAGGCCCGGACGAATTTGAATTGATTAAAAAGGACGGCACTTCCATTTCTGTTGAAATTACTACTCATCCTGTAAAAATAAATGGCAAATCGATGGTCCTTGGAATAGCCCGAGACATTTCACAGCGTAAACTAGTTGAAAATTCTTTAAAGGTCAGTGAAGAAAGATTTTCTAAAGCTTTTCAGTCGTCACCATATGCGAATATCATGACTCGTCCGACGGATGGCAAGGTCATAGATATTAATGCGTCATTTACCGAAATAGCGGGTTTTAAGCGGTCCGAGGCGATTGGGAAGACGACTGAAGAATTGGGTTTGTGGGCGAATTTTAGCGAGCGCGATAAAGTTGTTGACGACTTGTTAAAAGGCGTCCCCGTTAAAGGCCGAGTGATACAATTTAGGATAAAGTCGGGTGAAATAATAATTGGAAATTTTTTCGCGGAGCTTATTACTGTCGGACAGGAAAAAATTATACTTTCAAGCATAAACGATATAACTGAAAAAGTGAAAGCGGAAGAAAAGCTGCGCTTGAGCGAGGAGCGATATCGCAACGTGGTTGAGAAAGCCGCTGAATCGATTGTAATCGCCCAAGACGGAAAACTAAAATTTTTTAATCCCCAGGTACTTTTAATTACAGGGTATTCCAGAAAAGAATTGGAAGCCATGCCTTTTATTATGCTTGTGCATCCGGATGACAGAAAAATGGTTGCCGAACGATACACAAAGCGTTTAAAAGGTGAAAAAACTGTGGAGACATACCCCTTTAGAATTGTTAATAAACGCGGTGAACAGATATGGGGAGAGATTCGATCGGTATTGATTACGTGGGAGGGAAAGCCGGCAACGCTCAGTTTTTTACAGGAGATCACTGGGCGTAAACGGGCTGAGGATGCTTTAAATGCAAGGGTAGTTGAAGTTGAAAAAGCAAAAAAGGCGATGGTAGATGTATTGGAAGATATAGGGCGGGAAAAAAGTATTTCCGAATCTTTAGCAAAAGATTTGGAAAAATTTAAGCTTGCAGTGGATGGGGCTTCTGATCTCATCGTGATAACCGATATTAATGCAAAAATAGTATTTGCCAATCGGGCGGCTGAGAGAATTACCGGGTTTAAAATCGATGAAATGATTGGTCATGATCCGGGCGAATTATGGGGCGGTCAAATGAATACGGAATATTATAAACGCATGTGGCAGATAATTAAGAAGGATAAAAAAGTATTTAGCGGTGAATTTATCAACAAAAGAAAAAACGGTGAAACCTACGATGCTGAAGTGCATGTATCACCGATTATGGACAAAAGCGGTGATATAATTTTCTTTGTAAGCATTGAAAAAGATATTACCCAAGCTAAAGAGGTTGACCGCATGAAAACCGAATTTGTTTCTATCGCTTCGCACCAGCTCCGTACGCCTCTCACCACGATGAAGTGGTACGCTGAATTGTTAGTTGCAGCCGAGAAAGATTTAAGTAAGAAACACTCTGACTATGTTCACAGAATCTATGACAGTAGTTTGAAAATGGTGCGTTTGGTGAATGACCTCCTGAATGTGTCGCGAATTGAAACGGGTAAGAAATTTGCGATTGAGAAAAAAAGTACTGACATGGTTTCTCTGGTGAAGCGGGCGATCGCCGATCAATCGGTAGCCGTTATGCAAAGCGATATTAAGATTGAATTGGTAGATTGGCCGGAACATATCAAAATGATGGTGGATGAGGAAAAGATGTACCAGGTATTCCAAAATTTGATTAACAACGCCGTTAAATATTCTAATCCGGGAGGCAAGGTTGAAGTGAGGATAGAATTAAGCGATGGAAACAGCATTTTTTCCGTTAAAGATATGGGTTTGGGGATACCGTTAAATCAACAGGGTCGTGTTTTTGAAAAATTCTTTCGTGGAGAAAACGTGACCAATGCCGGTAAAGCGGGTACCGGCCTTGGTTTATATATTGTGAAAGCAATTGTTGAAGGTCATGGGGGAAGAATCTGGTTTGAATCCGGTAAAAAAACCGGTACGATATTTTATTTTGAATTATCTAAAAAATGATTCCGCGGTGCGGGATCCTCTCGGTCCGTTTTCAGGCGGATAGAGATATTAAATTTTGTATATGAAAGAGGTACTAGTAGTTGAAGACGAAGTAGAGTTGGCTGAGGTGATTGCCTCTCAACTTAAGGAGGAAAAAATTGGAGTGCGCATCGCCAGAGATGGAGTGGAAGGCTTGGAAATGGCGTTAAAACTGCACCCGGATTTGATTTTGCTGGATATTATTATGCCGAAAATGGATGGCATGACCATGTTGGCTCATTTGCGAAAAGATAGTTGGGGCAAGGACGCCAAGGTTATTTTGTTGACCAACTTGAGTGATAATGAAAAAGTAGCCGAGGCAATAAAACAGCAGTCTTATGATTATCTGGTAAAAGCAGATTGGAATATCCGGGATGTGGTGAAATTGGTTAAAGAAAAATTGGAAGAGTAAAATGCGGTTGCGCCGGCCCGGTATTCTTGGTATAGTTTAGGGGCAATTTATGGCCATATCACTTAAAGAAGTAAGAAAAATTGCTTCCTTGGCGCGCCTTGAGCTGACGCCGGAAGAAGAACAAAGACACGCCGAAACTATTTCGGCTGTTTTGGACTATATGAAAGTATTGAACGAGGTCGATACTTCACGCGTTGAAGCGACTGAGCAGGTCACCGGGCTGACAAATATTTTTCGTGAGGATGAACCGGTTTCGGGTGGAAATAGGAATGAGTTGATTGATGAAATGCCTGAAGTCTACGCGGGTGAATTGGTAGTGCCTGGCGTATTTGCCGATGAAGAAGAAAAAATATGAACCTGAATGAACTGACAATTAAAGAGGCTGTCGAGGGGTTGAAAAATAAAAAATTCAGTTCGGTTGAACTCACTGAATCCTGTCTAAAAAGAATCGGCCAACGGAACACCGAAATAAACGCTTTTATTTCCGTAAATGCCGAGGAGGCGTTACTTGATGCAAGAACAGCCGATATTTTAATTGGAAAGAAAAAGGCGGGTACTATTGCCGGCATACCGTTTGCGGTAAAAGACGCAATTTGCACGGTTGATTTAAGGTCTACAGGCGCGGCAAAAATTTTGGATAATTATATTCCGCCGTATGAGGCAACCGTAATCAGAAGATTGCGTGAAGCCGGGGGAGTGGTGATAGGAAAAAATAATTGCGATGCGTTCGGACACGGAGCCAGTAATGAAAATAGTATGTATGGAGCGGTTCGCAATCCGTACGATATTTCCAAAGTCGCCGGCGGCTCGTCGGGTGGTTCGGCTGCGGCCGTGTCGGACAATGAATGTATTTTTTCCATTGCCGAAGATACAGGCGGATCAATCCGTCAGCCGGCAGCTTTTTGCGGAGTGGTTGGTCTACGCCCTAGTTATGGCCGCAATTCACGTTTCGGCATCATGCCGATGGCGTCATCGCTCGATACTGTCGGACCGATTGCCAAGTCGGTAGAGGATATTGCCTTGCTTATGGAGATTATGGCCGGCCGGGACCCAAAAGATGCCACCACCGTGAATGAGCCGGTGCCGTTATATTCAAAAGAAATCGAAAAAAATATTAATGGTATGAAGGTCGGTGTGCCGGAAGAATATTTTAATGTTAAGGGAATTGATAAGGAAATTATTAAAGCGACTGAAAAAGAAATCGAAAAATTAAGGGATCTCGGCTGTAAGATTGTACCGGTAAGTTTGCCGCATACCAAATACGCCATTGCCGCATATTATATTATTGTACCGAGCGAAGACAGCTCAAACCTGGCGCGTCTTGATGGTGTTCGCTATGGGGAAAGGGTTAAAACAAAGAATTTATTTGATTTGTATGCAAAGTCGCGCGCCATCGGTTTTCCGGAAGAAGTGAAGCGGCGCATTCTTATCGGCACCTATGCATTATCGGCGGGTTATTATGATGCCTATTATAAAAAAGCTCAAAAAGTCCGTACGTTGATCAAAAATGATTTTGAAGAAGCCTTCAAAAAGGTTGATGCAATAATTACCCCGACAACCCCAAGTCCGGCGTTTGGCGTGGGCGAAATGATTAGCGATCCGCTTTCCATGTATTTGGCTGATGCGATGGTTTCTCCGGCAGCGATGGCCGGCGTACCGGCCCTATCCGTGCCTGCCGGCATGACAAAGGCGGGTTTGCCTATCGGTGTGCAGATTATCGGAGCGCGCCTGAATGAATCGGCGGTACTGCGCATCGGATACTCGCTTCAAAAGTAATTAATTTTTTTTATGAAAAAAATAAAGGATCCGGTTGTGGACACCGCTGAACGTCCGCAAAAACTTATTACTGCCGGAGCGATGGTTGATTACCGCGAATCGTGGCGTATTTTTAAAATAATGTCGGAGTTTGTTGAGGGGTTTCAGTTTCTGGGGGAATTAAAAAATGAAGTGACAATTTTGGGCTCTGCGCGTTTAGCGCCCAATACAAAATATTACAAAATCGCCGTCGAGCTCGGACATTTGCTGGGTAAAAATGGGTTTACCACAATTACCGGAGGCGGTCCGGGCATTATGGAGGCGGCAAATCGTGGTGCCTTTGAAGCGGGCGGTGAATCGGTCGGTCTTAATATCCAACTGCCATTTGAACAGCGAACAAACCCGTATGTGAAAAAATCAATTGGTTTTTATTATTTTTTCACGAGAAAAGTAATGTTAACATCGCCGGCAAACGCCTTTGTATTTTTTCCCGGCGGTTTCGGCACTTTAGATGAATTTTTTGAAGTAGTAGACGTTATGGAGCAGGGGTATATGAGCGAGTCGCCGATCGTTCTTGTGGGAAGCGAATTTTGGAAACCGATTATAAGTTTTTTACGCGAAAAATCCGGTAAATTAATTGGTTCCATGAGTGACGCGGAAATTGACAAATGGCACCTGGTCGACGACGCGAGTGAAGCATTTAATTTTATTAAGGATACGCAGGATCGTCCGAATTATTACAGCCCGCAATTTGACTCAAACGGCGGCGCCGAATGGAGGATATTCAGAATTATGGCGGAGCTGGTAGATGGTTTCGAATTTTTAACGCAGATAAAAAATGGTGCAACGGTTTTGGGAACGAAGAGTATTATGCCGGGTTCCCGTTTTTATGAGGCGGCGCAGGAATTGGGAAAGGAGCTGTCCGGCCTTGGTCTCACCGTTGTAACCGGTGGCGGACCGGGGGTAATGGAGGCGGCAAATAAAGGTGCCTTTGAGCGGGGTGGTGAAAGCATTGGTATTAATATGCGCGTTAAGGGTGTCGAGCGCAGGAATAATTATATGACGCGGACTATCGGTTTTACTTTTCCGTTTGTTCGAAAGCTTATTATTACGGCGCCGTCTAATGGCTTCACTTTTTTTCCGGGCGGGTTTGGTACTCTGCACCAGTTGTTCGAGCTGCTAACGCTGGTTGAAACAGGGAAAATTGAGCATATGCCTCTTTGTTTGTATAATCGCGAGTTTTGGCAGCCGCTCATGGATTTTATTAATGTGATGTATGAGGACTTTAAAACCATCGGAAAGAGCGATCGAGAACTTTGCCACATTGCCGACAGCGTTGCCGATATTATAAATTGCGCAAAAAATAAATGATACCTTATTTTTTTTGGAATGCAATTCACATTGGTCCCTTGACACTACAGGTCTGGGGCCTTTTTGTGTCGGTCGGAGCGCTTATAGCGCTTATAATTGCGCAAAAAATTGGACGAACACATAATTTATCCAAAGAAACTATTTTGGATTTATTTTTTTGGCTGCTTGTATCCGGCTTAATCGTCGGCAGGTTATTCTATGTAATTTTTTATAACCCATTATTTTTTTTGCAGAATCCACTGGAGATATTTATGGTTTGGCACGGTGGCGCATCTTCGCTTGGCGGTTGGGTTGGCGCGGGCATTGCGGCATATATCTATTGTAAAATGCATAAGCTGAATTTGGTGAATTTTCTGGGTTATGCCGATGTTCTTGCCTTGGGTTTATGGGCGGGCTGGGCGATCGGGCGCATCGGTTGTTTTCTGATCCATGATCATATCGGTGTCTTGTCGAATTCCTTTTTAGCGGTGGCGTATCCGGGTGGTGCTCGCCTGGACCTTGGCTTGTCAGAATCTATTTTAGCAGCGATCATTTTTATCATATTTATTTTATTGTACAAGAAAATTATTCATCAGCCTGGTCGGATATTGGCGTATTCATTTATGATTTATTCGGCGGCGCGTTTTGCTCTGGATTTTTTTAGAGCAACGGATATAGAGGGTTTTGATGTGCGATATGCTTTGCTGACTCCCGCTCAATGGGGTATGCTTATCCTATTTGGTGGGTTGACTATTTGGTTAATTCGGGATAAAATCAGTCAGCGTAAAAAAATATCAGGAAGGGTCGCCTAGTGGTCGATGGCGCACGCTTGGAAAGCGTGTAAACCGAAAGGTTTCGAGGGTTCGAATCCCTCTCCTTCCGCCAGCATTCATCTCTTGACAAACTTCATACCACCCAAATAAAAAAGGTGGTATTGTTTATATAGATCTTTCAGCAACTTCTTCGCGTAATGGTGCGCGCAGAAGTTCTTTGAACTTCGCCTAAAGAGGAGGTGAGTCATGGCGAGGATGATATCTGTTGTGGTGCAAATCAGAAAAGGTTCAACCTATGGTGAATGGCTCGAAATTCGGGAAGCGATGAACCGGCAGGAAATCGCGGAAAGGGAGGTGGAAAAGGCGCTTAGCGCCCTGATTGTTTTGGCGGCGGTCAGACCAGGTTGCCCTGAACGCGGCAGCCAGACTGATGCCCCGGCAAAAGAGTTGTGGCAGGATGTATTCTTCTTCGTCCGGCATGGAGCGCTATCGCCCAGGGAAGTGTCCGAGAACCTGCGCCAGCTCAGAAAACTGGGAGTATTTTTACCAATTCCGGCCCGAGTCAGGGACAGCTGGCCGCGGCTTCACGCCGTTGCCGGTAATCATGGAGGTGTCGATGGATCCAGGAGACTGTTGTAGAAAAAATGCGAAGTTGTTCAACAAAGACCCGCAAACGCTATATTTGTGCGACGAAGCGTTAGCGGGTCTTTTCTTTTTAGTGAGTTTGTTATAAGATTATTACTGGTACAATAATATTTATCTACCACAATATATGCGACAAAAGAGGGTTTTTTTGCTTATTACAAGCGTTATATTATTCGGCGGATGTGCTGTCTTTAATGGAAATTATGAAACGCCGCGAAGCGTTTCCCAAGATGAAGCAGTAGATTTCAAGGATGGAGAAAAGATGCTGCAAAGCCGGCTTGATGATGTATCAAGCGGTAAGACCGCACCGGGTGAGGTATCAGAGACAACAACAAATAATTCACAAGCGAGCGGAGCATCAGCAACGTCGCCAGTTACATCTAACCCAAACAATACTAATATGCCTCAAATTGTCATTGAACAGGGAAAACAATATTCTGCCGTGCTTCACACGACTGTGGGTGATATCAACATTGATTTTACTGCGGATCAAACACCGGTGACGGTTAATAATTTTATTTTTCTGGCAAAAAAGAATTTTTACGATAACACCATTTTTCATCGCACTATTAAAGGCTTTATGATTCAAGGTGGAGACCCTGATGGTAATGGCACCGGCGGTCCGGGTTATCGCTTCGCCGATGAACCGTTTAGCGGAGATTATATGCGGGGTACAGTGGCAATGGCAAATTCCGGGCCGGATACAAACGGCAGCCAGTTTTTTATTATGCACAAGGATTATGGGCTTCAGAAAAATTATGTAATTTTCGGCCACGTCACAACCGGCCTTGATGTAGTTGATAAAATTGCCGAAGCGCCGGTAAAGCCGGGCGGTGAAAATTCTTCCCCGGTAAATCCGATTAAGATTGAATCAGTTGATGTAATTGAAAGATAAGTATGACCGAGGAACATCAGCTGCCAAAATTATTCTTCTTCGACAAGGTATTTAATAAAACCATCCTTCCTTTGATTCCGCACCGAGTCAAGCCGAATTATGTCACCATGCTGCGGTTTCTTATGGTTCCTTGGGTGGCATTTTTTTTGTGGCAAGGTAATTATTGGATTGGATTGATTTTATTTTTAATTGCCGCATTTACCGACGCGATTGATGGCGCGTTAGCGCGAACTCGAGACCAGATAACGGCTTGGGGCAAGATGTATGATCCGTTGGCTGACAAATTGCTTATTTGTACCACGGTATTCATTTTAGTTCTAAAATATGTTGATTTCTATGCCGCCTGGATTATTATTGTTCTTGAAAGCATTATCGTTGTGGCAGCATTATATAAACAACATAGCGGGGGAGAGGTTCAGTCAAATTTTTGGGGGAAGCTAAAGATGATATTGCAGGTTGTCGGTGTTGTATTTTTGCTCCTGGCGTTGGTTTTTAATTTGGAGTCGCTTTTGCCAGTTTCGCGAGGAACATTTTATGTAGCCATTGCTTTCGCCATTATTAGCTTGTTCACTTATAGTATCTGATTCATATGTCTGATTTTTGGTTTTCCTATTTATATCAACCGCTGCTTAACGCGCTTGTTTGGATATATAACAATCTGGCAAATCAGAATATGGGCTGGGCAGTTATTATTCTTACTGTTTTTTTGCGGGCAGCGCTTTTGCCATTGTCCATAATTTCCCAACGGGACGCGATGCGCCAGCGACAAGTTGAACTTGAAGCGAAAAAGGCCGTTGAGATGTTTAAAAATGATCGGGTGGCAAAAAATGAAGAGTATAGAAAAATAATGAAGAAGAATCGTATTTCGCCCTGGGCAAAAGTGCTGGTACTCGGCATTCAGGCGCTTGTGTTGGTTTTGTTATATCAAGTTTTTATCAGCGGAATTTTTGGCGAGAGGCTGGTCAAAGTATTGTATGATTCAATAAGTTTTCCGGGCGCGATAAACAATGACTTTTACGGTCATAATATAGGCCTGAAGCATGATGTGTTATGGGGCGCTATCGTGGCGGTGTATTTGTTTGTCTTTATTATTATCCAAAAAATAGCCGATAAATCGTGGGAAAAATCTGAAGCGATATTTCTTGTATTATTTCCGCTTTTTGTTTTTGTGGCGCTTTGGATATTGCCGATGGCCAAATCCCTCTTTATCTTGACAAGTATGATATTTTCTGATATATTGACTTTTACTCGAATAGTGCTTTTTCCAACTCCAAAAGAGCCGGAAAGTACCATAATTAAGCCATAATATGGCCGGAGATTCGTTGGACAAATTAATGTACAGTTTCGTTGTTGAGGATGTCCTCAAAGGTTTTTTTATACATGTGCCGCCCGGATATGTGGCCTGCGTATACGATTTAGGCCGTGGTGTTTTGAAGAAAGTAATGACGCCGGGCCTCCACTTGAAGATTCCGTTTTGGCAAAAGGCAAAGCTTTTTAATACTCAAACATTGGAATATAGCATTTCACGGCAGTTTGATGCGCAGCAGCCGAGGGCTTTGGGTGACATTCCGATCGCAGCCATTACCATGGATGGAAAACGGGTTGGCACAGAAGGGACAATATTATTGCGCCTTGATGTTCATCAGGTACCGCTTATCTGGCAAACAATCGGTGAGGATTTTGTCGAAAAAATTGTCCGCCCCACCATCCGCAGCCGAATTCGTATGGTTTTTTCCAGATTCAATTATCAGGATGTTGTCGGCAGCCGGCGTGATGCTGTGGAAGAACAGCTCAAACAAGAGTTGGAAAGCATTTTTTATCCACGAGGAATATACGTTGAAAATGTGCTGTTAACCGAGATTCAGATGATAAGCAGCAAAGAATAACAAAAAATGACCCCCAGAAATGGGGGTTTTTTGATATTGACTCGGATGATAGTCGTTGGTATAGTGTCCAGACACTGAACATCGCCACCAAAGGAGGGTATGTATGTACGCATTTCGAACCAGGGATACCCTGGAGAAAGAGTGCATTTCGCTCATTTTTCTCGTTTTCATAATCAGTGCGAGTATCGCCATTAGCGTGGTTGAAATAATCACCGGAAAAAATGACGAGTGCCATGAGTAGGAGCGAGTAGGTGAAGACAGAAAACAAGCGGTTGCGCCGGTCAGCGCAGCCGTTTTTTATTTGAATATGGAACAAAAATACAGTCTTGACTCCGCGTAATCGCTAAAGAACGATATGGGGTTGACACTGTGGATAGGTGTGGTATATTATCACTCGAAGCATAAGAGTGATAATATGAATGAACGCCAAAAAAAGCTCCTGAATTTAGTGATTGAAAGCCATGTGGCCACGGCCGAACCGATTGGTTCCAGATTTTTAATATCCGAAGCGGGTGTTGATTGGAGCGAGGCGACGGTGCGAAACGATTTGCGCACTTTGGAAGAAGAAGGTTATTTGACTCATCCGCACACCAGCGCCGGCCGGATACCGACCGAAAAAGGCTACCGTTTTTATTTGAAAAATCTTGATTTAACCAAAGCCAAGATTTCAAAAAAAGACAACGATGTCCTCGGCATGAGTTTAAAAGAAGCGACCGACCCGGAACTTCAATATAAAAATTTGGCCAGAACCCTGGCCGAGCTTTCCGGTGAAACGGTATTTTTTGCGCCTTCGCCGGAAAAAGTTTATTTTGCCGGCTTGTCCAATTTATTCGCCAAGCCGGAGTTCCACGCCTTGGAACTGATCGCCGATCTTTCGCAGATTCTCGATCATTGCGATCAATGTTTAAATCAGTTTTTTGAAGATGACGGACTTTACGCCATGCCCAAGTTTCTTTTGGGGAAAGAGCATGATTTCGGCAATATGCTGGCCGCGCTGGCGTTCAACCGCGACGAGGGCAGTCTGCTGGTGATGATCGGGCCGATGCGGATGGATTATTCCCGTAATTACGCGCTGATGAATCGCGTTAAAGAATTAATGTAATTATGACAGACGATCAAAACAACATCGCTCCGGCGGCGGAGCCAAAAGAAGAAAAGAAATTTTTCGGCAAGCCGTGCAAGAAGTGCGCGGATTTAAAAAATGAATGTGAGCAGTATAAAACCGGCTGGCAGAGAGCGCTGGCTGATTATCAAAATCTTCAGAAAGAAATGTCCGCCCGCCGGGCCGAGTGGGCCGAGATGAGCGAACAGCAGATTTTGGAGGAGTTTATTCCGGTGTATGAACACCTGAAAATGGCTGTTCAGGGGACGGATGATAATAGTTCCTGGCTGGAAGGTGTGAAACACGTGTTAAAACAATTTGCCGATATATTAAAAAATCACGGTGTGGAAGAAATAAAAACCGTGGGTGAAAAATTTAATCCGGAATTGCACGAAGCCGTCGGCTATGAGCCGATGGAGGGCGTCGGCGAAGACGAGATCATCAAAGAAATTTCCAGCGGCTTTAAGATGGGTGAAAGAGTAATAAGAGCGGCGAAGGTGATTGTGACGAAATAAATTTAAAATTAAAAAAATTCATAATTCAATACACATATGAGCAAAGTATTAGGAATCGATCTCGGCACTACCAATTCGTGTATGGCCATCATCGAAGGCGGACAGCCCAAGGTGTTGGAAAATAAAGAGGGGGCGCGGACCACGCCGTCAATCGTGGCTATCTCCAAATCCGGTGAACGTCTGGTCGGCCAATTGGCCAAACGACAGGCCGTCACCAACCCGGAAAACACGCTGTATTCCATCAAGCGCTTAATCGGCCGTCATTTTAATGATGCCGAAGTTCAGCGCGATTTGAAATTGATGCCGTACAAAATCGTCCAAGCGGGTGAAGGCGTTAAAGTAGAAATGCAGGGTAAAGATTTTTCTCCGCAAGAGATTTCGGCCATGATACTCGGTAAAATGAAAGCAGATGCGGAAGAACGCCTGGGCGAGAAAATTACCGACGCCGTGATTACAGTGCCGGCATATTTTGATGATTCACAGCGCAAGGCGACAAAAGACGCCGGAGAAATCGCCGGTTTAAATGTACTTCGCGTAATTAACGAACCGACCGCAGCCGCGCTGGCGTATGGCTTCGACAAAAAAACAGAACAAAAAATTGCCGTTTACGACCTGGGCGGCGGCACTTTTGATATCTCTATTTTGGAAGTGGCACCGGATAATGTGCAGGTGCTTTCCACTAATGGTGACACTCATTTGGGCGGAGATGATTTTGATCAGGTGTTGATTCAATGGATTTTGGATGAATTCAAAAAGGACCAGGGGATTGATTTAAGCAAGGATAACTTAGCACTTCAGCGCATCAAAGAAGCGGCCGAAAAAGCAAAAATTGAACTTTCTACGGCGCAGGAATCGGAAATCAATCAGCCGTTTATCACTTCCGACTCATCCGGCCCGAAGCATTTGGTGATGAAATTGACCCGCGCAAAATTGGAAGAGCTGGTCGGTGATTTGGTTGAAAAAACTCTTGGCCCGGTACGCAACGCGTTGACTGACGCCAAGCTGGAAACAAAAGATATCAATGAAGTGGTGCTGGTCGGCGGCATGACTCGCATGCCTTTGGTTTTGTCCACCGTGGAAAAGTTCTTCGGCAAGAAGCCGAACATCACCGTCAATCCGGATGAAGTGGTGGCCATCGGCGCCGGCGTGCAGGGTGGTATTCTCAAAGGTGAAGTAAAAGATATTTTGCTTTTGGACGTAACTCCGCTGTCTCTTGGCTTGGAAACACTGGGTGGGGTGATGACCAAATTGATTGAACGCAACACCACTATTCCGACTTCCAAGACGCAGGTGTTTTCCACCGCGGCCGACAATCAGCCGGGTGTAGAGATTCATGTGCTTCAAGGCGAGCGCCCGATGGTTGGCGACAATAAAACCCTCGGTCGGTTTATGTTGGATGGCATTCCGCCGGCTCCGCGCGGCGTACCGCAGGTAGAAGTAACTTTTGACATTGATGCCAACGGCATTTTAAATGTTAAGGCGAAAGACAAAGCGACTAATAAAGAACAATCAATCCGCATCGAGGCATCTTCCGGTTTGTCTAAGGATGAGGTGGAGAAAATGAAAAAGGAAGCGGAAACGCACGCTACCGAGGATAAGAAAAAACAAGAATTGATTGAGTCGAGAAATATTGCCGATACGATGGTTTACACTACCGAAAAAATGATGAAAGATGTTGAGGAGAAGAAAATTAATATTACCGATGATGAAAAGAAAAATGTGGAAGAGGGTCTGAAGTGGGTGAAAGAAGTAAAGGATAAAGACGATGTAGAGGTTATGAAAAAGGCCTGTGAGGCGCTGTCGAAGTCGGCGCAAGCTGTTGGTGTGAAGATGTATTCCGCAGAACAAGATAAAAAAACAGATAATGGATCGCCTACTGGCGGACAAAAAACAGAGGATGGAGAGCCGAAAGCGGATGAAAAACAGGGAGATGACAAGCCGATTGAAGGAGAAGTAGTTAAATAATATATTGTGTCAAAGGACTACTATAAATTACTTGGCGTAGATAAATCCGCTACGCAAGACGAGATAAAAAAGGCCTTTAAAAAACTGGCTATGCAACATCATCCGGACCGTCCGGGTGGTGACGAAAAGAAGTTTAAGGAAATAAACGAGGCCTTTCAAGTTGTCGGTGATGCGGAGAAACGCGCCAAGTACGACCAATTTGGCGCTGATTTTGATCAGCAGGGTGGTTTTGGCGGCGCCAGCTGGGATGACTTTATGCGCGCGGCTCGCGGCAACAGTCAAGGTGGTTTTTCCGGTGGCAATTTTGGCGGGGTTGATCTGGGCGACATCTTTGGAGATATTTTTGGTTTTTCTTCTTCAGGTGGATCGTTTAGCGGCGGGCGCGGACAGGGCCGAGGACGCGACATACAAGTTGATGCAGAACTTGATTTTAAAGAAGCGGCATTTAGCACTGAAAAAGAAGTAACTTTGC
The DNA here is from genome assembly GCA_026396515.1 of Candidatus Magasanikiibacteriota bacterium. Taxonomy (GTDB): domain Bacteria; phylum Patescibacteriota; class Patescibacteriia; order Magasanikbacterales; family GWA2-37-8; genus JAPLWQ01. Next base: position 186,438 of record JAPLWQ010000003.1, read on the forward strand.
GTAAACAATCGAAATGCGACGTCTGCCGCGGCAGCGGTTCAGAGCCCGGCAGTAAGATGGATACTTGTACCGCATGCCGCGGACAGGGCCAAGTTGTACAACAGCAAAGAACATTTTTGGGTGTAATACAAACCGTCGCCACTTGTCCGGAGTGTCACGGCCGCGGCCAAAAGCCATCGGCAAAATGTAAGCATTGCGGCGGTGATGGAATTTTGTCAAAAACTTCGGATATTAAAGTAAAAATTCCGGCCGGCATTGATGACGGCGAAGCGATCCGTTTATCCGGCCATGGCGAAGCGGCTCCGCACGGCGCACCTGCCGGCGATTTATATGTGCGCGTGCACGTCAAACCGCAGAGAATTTTTCATCGCGAAAATTTTGATGTTTATACCGAATCGGAAATAAATTTTACACAGGCTGTTCTTGGCGATAAAATTGATGTGCCGACCTTGGACGGCGAACTTACAGTGATCGTGCCTGAGGGCACTGAGTCCGGCCAGCTCATCCGTCTAAAAGGCCGCGGCGTTCCTCATTTGGGACGGTCCGGCAGGGGAGACCACTATGTTCGTATAAAGATTAGAGTGCCGAAAAAAATAAATAAAAAAATAAGACAAGCATTGGAGGAATTAAAAAATGAGCTATAGCTCATTTTTTAATTCCTTATCCGTCTTGCCTCTTCGTCGAGAATTTTATTCAGTATCAAATCGGCTTCTTTATTATTCTCCCGCATGGTATGTCTGAAGGTCACCTTTTTTAATTGCATCGCGGCATTGTAGGCCTCAACAAATTTTTTTTGCAAAGTGGGTTCCTTCACCTTATATTCGCGCCGCATTTGTTTAACCACCAGTTCGGAATCAAGTACACATTCAACTTCCGTCGCTCCAAGCTCCTTGGCCTTTTTTAGACCCGAAATCAACGCGGCGTATTCGGCGTAATTATTCGTCTGTTCGCCCAGATATTCACCAAATGTGGCCACGGTTTCACCGGTTTCATTTTTTACAATTACTCCGGTTGCCGCCGGTCCGGGATTGCCGCGTGCTCCGCCGTCGGAAAAAATTATTAGTTTCATAATCAATTAATAGCTTAGTTTCCACAGTCCTTCTTTGTCGCCGATTTTTGCGGAAAAATAAAATACTCTATTGTTTGTATTGGCGGCAGCCGAAATAATGCTTGCGCCTACCAAATCGTGCGTCACCAGGTAATACGGGTAGAGAGCCGTTGTTTTATCATCCCAGATTAATGCCAGAGTATTATATTGATCAAGCGGCAGCACCTCTTTGAGGCCTTCGCCCGAACGATTCAACAAGCTTGGTTCTCCACCTTTTGAGTATGTCCATATTTCCCAGGGCGTCCAAAATAGCCACCAGTTATTGAATTTTGAAATTTTAAATTGTTCCCCGGAAAAAATAAATTTTTTATCTTTAGTCAGCAGAAGCATTTCAGGCTTTCCGTTCTTCTTCAGGAGTATTTGGTTGTCCGAGCATGCTAGGATTTTTAAATTCTGTTCAGTTGGAAGAAACATATTTTCATCAATAAAATCGGATTTGAAACCCAAAGTATCTTTTACCAGCCGAATTTGAGAGGTGCTGGCCGATTTTTGTATTGTCCAGAGTTGTCCGTTTTCCATTTGCCAGTCGAGCCAATTGGTTTTTCCCAATATAAATTTTTGTTCTGTTTCCGGCAAAATAGACATTAATCTTAGCTTAGTTCCAAAATACAGCTCCGGAGCAGCTGTTTCATTCCACATGTATTTATCTATCGGGTACTGTGTTATCGCCATTACATCAATTTTTTTGTCGGTTTTACCGGCATTCATTATTATCAAAGTATCGTATGGCGCTTCGGCATTACTGATCGCAATATAATTATTGGTTGGAGCCCAGACGAAAGCCATTTTTTTATCGCCGACAAATGTATGCATGATTTCTTCCGATTGATTATCCAGATTTCTGACGCGCAATTCTTCGCCATCAGAAGTTAGCTTGATGTAGGCGAGGAATGAACCGTCATATGAAATGGAGAGACTTCGTATTGAGCCATCAGTTAAAAAATCAGGCTGATTTTTTTTCAATATTGAAATTTCCTTTATGTAGACGGTTTGTTTGTTTTTTACCTCAATCTCCTTGCGCCAATCAAAATAACCAGGCGACGAAATCAATACGTTGTATTTTCCCGGTATACGGTCATTCAGGCGAACCGGCATCGTACTTTTAATTTTAATCCCGTTTAAAGTGACAACCGCATCTTTTGGTTCAATATCGATGTTTATCGCGCCAGTTTCGCGCAGTAATCCGCGTTTAAAGTCATACCTATAGCCGCTCGTATACATTATAATGGCCGGTGAAATAATAAAAAATAGCGCTATAAAGATAACCATTATAGTTTTTCTAACCGGCTTTGAAATTCTACTTCCCGGGTATTCCATGTGATATTGATTAATGGCGGTGATTGGTGTAAGCTATAATATATTAAAAAACGCAGTCAGTAAAGTATGTCATACTTGGTAATAAACGGAGGCAGGAAATTGAAAGGATCTATCGCAAACCAAACCGCCAAGAATTCGGCGGTAGCTATTCTTTGCGCCTGCGCTATGGTAAGAGGCAAGGTCAAATTGTTTGATGTGCCTGAAATTGAAGAAGTGTACCGGATTATTGAGTTGCTTATCAGTATTGGCGTGAAGGTGGAGAAGCTGGGCCCGGGTAAATATATTCTTAATGCTTCTGGTAATCTTAATATGGAGCGCATCGATGCCGAAGCTTCCGAGAAGACGCGCTCGTCTCTTTTGCTTTTTGGCGCGCTGGCTGCAAGAGAGAAAAAATTCAGACTGTTTAAATCCGGCGGTTGTAAACTTGGCGAACGAACAGTGCGGCCGCATATTTACGCGCTGGAAAAATTTGGCGTAAAAATTTTTTCGCGGGAAAACTATTTTGAGATAGAAAACCGCCATCCGTTGTCAGCTGCGAAAGTGGTTATGTATGAATCCGGTGACACAGCCACTGAAAATGCGGTGATGGCGGCGGTTTTAGCCAGAGGAAAAACAATAATAAAGATGGCTTCGGCCAATTACATGGTGCAGGATTTATGCTATTTTCTGAATAAAGCTGGCGCGAAAATTAAAGGTATTGGTTCAACGACTCTAGAAATTGAAGGAGTTAAAAGGTTGAGTTCGGTCGGCTACTATCCGATAATGCCTGACCCGATTGTCGGTATGACCTATATTGCCGCCGGGATAGTTACCGGTTCGTCAATCGTGGTGGAGAATTGTCCGATTGATTTTCTGGAACTTGAGTTGGAGAAATTGCACAGAATGGGCCAGAAGTTTGAAATAAAAAATCTGCGAAAATCAAAGAATGGCAAATTTGAGGTTGCTGACTTGATGATTGTTCCGTCCAAGCTGAACGCCTTGCCGGATAAGATAGAGTGCCGGCCATATCCTGGTTTGAATATTGATAACCTACCTCTATTTGTACCGGTAGTAGCAAAAGCTAAAGGCCGCACGCTACTCCACGATTGGCCGTATGAAAACAGAGCGGTAAGTTACATGGAAATGCAAAAGCTCGGTTTGAAAATTACCCTGCTCGATCCGCATCGCGTCTGGGTGGAAGGGCCGACCGATTTTAAATCAAATGAAGCCATTTGTCCGCCTATTTTGCGCGTAGCCGTAGTCTTGCTTCTTGGCATGATGGCTGCTAAAGGAAAATCAATTTTGCGCAATACTTATATGATTGACCGAGGTTATGAAGATTTTTATGAGACATTAAATCGGGCTGGCGCTGATATAAAAATAATTAATGAGTAATTTGTATGCTTGAGCAAAACGCGACGCCGTCAAAGGCACGTTTTAGCAAATATGTCGGAATATATCTGGCGATTATTTTATTTGTATCCTCATTTGGGCTGGGTATTTTAGTGGGCCAATCAATAATCGTAAAAAAACAGATTGAAAATGAAAACGGCCAGGTGGAAATAAATAAAGTGATCAATTTTAACAGAACGATAAACCGTTCTGATAGTGTTGATTTCAGCCAGTTTTGGGACGTATGGGACAGAATAAAGCAAAAATACGTTAACAAAGATGTAAAGGATACGGATTTATTTTACGGAGCGATAGAGGGCTTGGTATATTCTCTTGGCGATCCTTATTCGGTATATATGATTCCGAAAATGGCCGATGAGTTTACGAAAGATTTATCAGGTGAATTCGAGGGTATCGGCGCGGAAATTGGCATCAAAAACGGCCAGCTTACGGTTGTTTCTCCGCTTGCGGAATCTCCCGCTCAGCGAGCCGGTTTGCGTCCAGGTGACAAAATAATGGCGATTAATAAGGAAAACACTTTCGGCATGGACGTGAATATGGCTGTAAGCAAAATTCGCGGTCAGGCCGGCACCGAAGTTACGCTAACGATCACCCGCAACGGGGCAAGCAAGGCGGTTGACATAATAATCAAGCGCGAAAAAATTAACGTTCCATCGGTCACCTTTGAATGGAAAGGGGATAAGATAGCTTACGTGCGGATTTTGCAGTTTAATGAAGATACAGACGTGATCTTTGATCGGTACGCGGAAAAGATTGTCAAGGAAAAAGCCAAAGGCATAATATTGGATATGCGCAATAATCCCGGTGGATTTCTTGATGCCGCTGTAAATATGGCAAGTGAGTGGGTTGAGGATGGAATGATAGTTAGCGAAAAGTCAGAAACGGGATATTCCCGCGATCATGAAACAATCGGCGCTCATCGTCTGTCCGGCATTAAGACAACAGTTCTGGTTAATGGAGGGTCGGCTTCGGCTTCGGAGATAGTGGCCGGAGCTCTAAAAGATCACGGACAGGCGACAGTTGTCGGTGAAAAGACATTCGGCAAGGGGTCGGTTCAAGATTTTGAAACTTTTCCGGACGGTTCCGCCTTAAAACTCACGGTGGCCGAGTGGTATACGCCTGCCGGAAAAAATATTAACAAAGAAGGCATTGTTCCGGATATTGAGATTAAACAAGATTGGGAAAAGGAGAAAGTCGGCGAGGATATAATGCTTGAACGGGCGATAAATATTATGGAGGGCAGGGAAGTGGCGCCGGTCAGCAACTCCACGACCAGTATAAAATAAAAAAAATCCTCAGCCCAAGGCTGGGGATTTTTTTTATATTCTTTCTTCCCAGTGTTTATCCGTTTCAACTTCCAGTTCTATAAATACTTTTTTATTTAAAGCAGTTTCCAATTCTTTTCTTGCCGCAATGCCAATTTCCTTTATTGCTCTGCCGTGGGCGCCGATAATCATTTTTTTATAACGCGCATCAAGCGTGTAAATTGTGGCCTTGATAACATAGAGATCGGGCTTTTCTTCTATATCCACTATTTCAACATGTGTGGTATAGGGCACTTCTTTGCGTAAGGCCTTAAAAATTTTTTCTCTTATCAATTCGGACACCCAGAATTTTGGGTCGGTGTTTGTGAGCTGGTCCGGCGGATAGAGCGGTTCGCCAAAAGGCAAGAGCTCAAAAACTTTTTCGCGCAGCGGTTCCACGTGCCGGTTGTGGAGCGCCGACAATTCAAATACGGCAGAGTAATTCTCGCTGAGAGCCAGATAATCGTCGAGAAATTCTTTTTCCTGCCGCGGCAGGTCGGATTTATTTATTACCAATATTTTTGGTACTTCAATTTTTCTGATTAGCGACATTATGTAGCGTTCTTCGGCCCCGACCGATTTGGTCGGGTCAACAACATAAATAACCAAGTCAATATCTTCCAGTGATTCGTGCACCCTTTTTCCCAGCTTGCCGGATAGAAAGTTTCTGCTTTCCTTGAACACACCCGGCGTGTCCACAAAAACGGCCTGGCCTTGCGGCCAGTTTAGCACACCGTGGATGATATTTCTGGTAGTTTGAGGTTTATCTGTAACAATGGCCAATTTCGTACCAATCAGTGTGTTTAGCAGTGTTGATTTGCCTACATTGGAGCGGCCGACAAGCGTAATCAAGCCGGATTTTAGAGCCGGATTTTCAGGATTGCTTGTTGTGTTTTCTGTGTCCATATTTATCCCTTGACAGGTTATTTTCCAACCGTTTAATTTTGTACTATAATATACCCGAAATTAAGATATCTTTCAAGGTGGTCAGCTATGAAAGTCATACTACTTGCCAAAGTCGCAGGACTCGGCGAAATTGATGATATAAAGGAAGTGGCTGAAGGGTATGCGGTAAATTTTCTGTTTCCGCGCCATTTGGCTGTTTTGGCGTCTACGAAATCAGTAAGTGAACTGAACGCCGATAAACGCCGCAAGGCAAAGGAGGAAGAGACGGACCTCAAAACGCAGCAATCGATGGCCAGCCGGCTCGATGGCCTGCCGGTGACTTTCACCGAAAAGACCAATGAAGCCGGTTTTTTGTATGCCGGGGTTGGGGCGCAAAAAATCTTTGATTCGCTGAAGAAGCTGGGTTTCGAAATAGATAAAAATAGAATTTCCGTAAATTTAATAAAAGAACCGGGTGAATATAGCGCGACAATTAAATTAAGACACGGTCTGGAAGCGAAAATTCACGTTATAGTTAATTCTATAAAAAATAACGAGGGACAAGTATGAAAACCAAGTATATATTTGTCATCGGCGGAGTAATGAGCGGAGTGGGAAAGGGGATAACAGTTGCTTCCATCGGCCGTATTCTTGCCAACCGCGGCATGCGAGTATCAGCGATCAAGATTGATCCGTACATAAATATCGACGCCGGTACGATGAATCCGATTGAACATGGCGAAGTATTTGTAACCAACGACGGTGATGAGACAGATCAGGATATTGGCAACTATGAACGTTTTTTGGATACGGATGTAAATTCTTCCAATTACATGACTACCGGACGAGTGTACCAAAGTGTGATTCAGAAGGAGAGAAGCATGGGGTACAAGGGTCGTTGTGTGCAGGTGGTGCCGCACATTCCTTTGGAAGTTATCGGGCGCATTAAGAATGCTTCAAAAAAGGCAAATGCGGATGTGATGATTATTGAAATCGGCGGCACTGTCGGCGAATATGAAAATATCTTATTTTTAGAAGCGGCCCGCATGATGAAGCTTGATGATCCTGATGGAGTAATTTTTGTATTGGTTAGCTATTTGCCGGTGCCGGGCCATTTGGGCGAAATGAAAACCAAACCGACTCAGCACGCGTCCAGAACACTGAATAATTCCGGTTTACAGGCGGATATTGTGATTGCCCGCGGGCATGAAGTACTGGATGAGCCGAGGCGCGAGAAGCTGGCTTTTTTCTGTTCCCTGCGCTCCAAGGACGACATTATTCCGGCTCCGGATGTACGCAATATTTATGAAATACCGTACAATTTTGAAAAATATAATTTAAGCAAGATCATCGCTAAAAAATTGAAGCTTCGGTTAAAAGAAAAGGATGGCTCAATGTGGGCGAATTTTATCAAAAAGATGCGAACGGCGGATAAAAAGATTAAAGTGGCGGTAATTGGTAAATACTTCGGCACCGGCAATTACACTTTATCCGATTCTTATATTTCAGTGATTGAAGCGATAAAAACCGCCGCTTGGTATAATGGGGCGATACCGGAATTGACTTGGATTGATTCGGAAAAATATGAGCGTGACTCTAAACGGCTAAAGGAGCTTTCCGGCTTCAACGCGATTGTTGTGCCGGGCGGATTTGGCACGCGCGGAGTTGAAGGGGTAATTGCTGCGATTAAATATGCACGCGAAAAGAAGATTCCCTATTTGGGGTTGTGTTATGGCATGCAGCTTGCGGCGATTGAGTTTGCGCGACATGTACTTCACTACAAAGACGCGCATACGGTTGAGTGCAACCCGATCAGTTCCAATATTATTATTCAGGTGAATCCCAATCAGGCAAAAAATATTCAGGAGGCGAAATACGGCGGCACTATGCGCCTGGGTGCATATGGCTGTACTTTGAAAAAGGGGAGCCAGGTTCGCAAACTTTATGGGGCGGATAAAATAAGCGAACGCCATCGACACCGTTTTGAATTTAACAACAAATACCGCGATGAGTTGGATAAGGCGGGTATGAAAATTGTCGGTGTGAACAATGAATCAAATCTGGTTGAAATTATTGAATTGAAAGACCACCCATTTTTTGTCGGCTCGCAGTTTCATCCTGAATTTAATTCGCGACCGCTTCGTCCGCATCCGTTGTTTATGGGGCTGATCAAAGCGGCAGTGAACAGAAAAAAATAGCAACTAAAAAAGCGCCCCAAAGGCGCTTTTTTGATTTTATCTGCCGGCCATTCTTCCCAAAATATTAAACGTTCGAAGGATAATCGCGGCATCAAGAAGTAGGCCGCGATTTTTTAAATAGTATAAATCGTATTCCAGTTTGCGCAGGTTTTCTTCGATCGTGCCATAATATGATTTCTGAATCTGCCCCCAGCCGGTCAGGCCCGGTTTAATCAGATGTCGCAATGCGTAATAAGGCATCTGTGCGGTGAGTTGTAGCACAAATTCAAGCCGTTCCGGCCTTGGTCCGATTAAACTCATTTCATTTTTGAAAATATTTATAAACTGCGGCAGTTCGTCCAGGCGGGTTTTGCGCAAGAAACGGCCTATAAACGTTATTCTCTGATCGTTTTCAGAAGCAAATTGCGCGCCGTTAATTTCCGCACTGCCGTCTTTAGATAGCGCCAACATGGTGCGGTACTTATAAATTTTAAATGCAAGGCTATTTCTGCCGACCCTATCCTGAATAAAGAATATCGGTCCGGAAGATGTCAGCTTAATTACGAGGGCGATTATCGGGAAGGTCACGGCAAAAACTGCGCCCATTATTACTGCAAACAGGAAATCAATAATTGTTTTAAATCTGTCATATACTTTTTTGTCCTGCTCCTGCAAGTTCGCTAAAAACCATGATTCGGAAAAAGTGGAAGGAGGGATGCGTTTCATTATTTCTTCATAAAATTGTACGAAGTTGACGACACTGACCTGGCGGAAAAGCTGTTGATAGAGTTCTTTGGCGATGTCCAAATTCTGTGCCATTGACGGCGCGACGATAATTAAGTTGATCGGCTTGTTTTGTTTTTTGGACAGGGCGCCTAAACTCTCAGCAACAGGATATTTTTCAAATCCTGGCAAGCTGGCCTGCAGCACTTCTTCACCCCCCTTTATTACCCCGACAATTTCATATCCAATTTCAGGTTCATTTTCTAATTTTTTAATCAACTCAAGAGCCTCCTTCGGCAATCCGACGAATACGATGTTGGTTTTTAAAATTGACTTTGACAAAAATTTATTATGTAGCGCTCTCCAGGCGGAAATAAATATCGTACCGATAGCCGCGCATAGAAGCATTATTGTTTTTGGCTTTGCTTCGGTCTGCGCGCTCAAATAGAAATATATCATCCCGGCAACGAGCCATATGGCCATTGCCACAAATATTTTTTGAAAAAAAGGCCAACGGTTTTTTGATTGGCCGATATCGTAAAGGCCGACAATAAAAAAAATTACCGCGGCAACAACAAACAGCCGTGTCATCGGAGCGAATAGAATATTCCATTGACTGATAGGTAATTCCAGAAAACGCAGCCATAAAGCGGCAAATAGCGCCGCGTAAAGGGCCAGCCAATCGCCTATGAGCAATGTGAGTTGTTTAATGCGGTAAAACATAATCCGTTTCCAAGAGGAATGATTTAGTGTATAATTAGGGCAGTATTTTATGCATAAATCCTACATTATTTCCGGAAAAAAATCAATCGTTTGGCTGGTGGCCGGCCTATTTTTGTTTTTAGCCGTTCCGGCCATGGCCAGCACCTCTTTAGATCCTGAATTTGCGCGGCAGGCGCCAGTTTTCAAACAAATTAATGCAGCCGCTGCCTGGAACTATACTACGGGCTCACCGGAAATTGTTGTGGCTGTTTTGGACACCGGAGTGGATATCGGGCACCCGGATTTAGCGAAGAATATTTGGACCAATGAACATGAAATACCCGGCAACGGGATTGACGATGATGGTAATGGGTATATTGATGATGTTCACGGTTGGAATTTTATTGATAAAAATAACAATGTTGACGCCTCCACAGAGGCGACCTTTTTTGGCATAGAGACCATTTCGCACGGAACGGTTATCGCCGGTTTGATCGGCGCGATCGGTGATAATAACCAGTTCGGCGCCGGAGTGAATTGGCAGGTTAAAATTATGCCAATACGGGCTATCGATAACTACGGTTCCGGTTCGTATGAAGACTTGGCCAAGGCGGTGGATTATGCCGCGTCCAATGGAGCTGACATTATAAGTTTGAGTTTTGTCGGCAGCGCAGATGAAGCAATTCTCTATGAAGCATTGCGCCGCGCCTATACGAAAAATGTATTAATTGTCGTTGCAGCCGGAAATGAAGGATTATCGGTAAACGGCAATATAGGCGAAAATTTTTTATACCCCATCTGCTACCCGGACCCGGAAAAAGAAAATTGGATTTTAGGCGTCACTGCCGTTGATCAATCGGATAAGCTGAGCGGGTTTGCCAATTATGGCGGTTGCGTGGATATTTCCGCACCGGGCGAAAATATATTTAGCACCATCAAGCGCACTGCTGACAATAATAATCTCGGTTTCACCGGCCCATGGAAGGGTACGTCATTCGCTACTCCGCTGGTGGCCGGAGCAGCCGCCTTGGTAAAATCAGTGCAACCCGATTGGGGGCCAAAAAAGCTGATTTCAACTTTGCTGGCGTCTGTTGATAATATTGATAAGGCCAATCCCAATTTTCTTGGCCGATTTGGTTATGGCCGGTTAAATGTGGGGGCGGCGGTAAAAATCGCAATTAAAGAGAAATTATTAACCGGGCCATTCGCCAATATTTGCTATCCCGCAGCAGGCCAAATTTATTGTCATAGTTTGTACGATAATAAATCAGCGCCAATTGTTGATTTAAAAACCGGTCTCGTGACGATTGACAGCTCTGACCGTGAGCTGATTGCCGCACTGGTAAAAGAAAAAAATAATTTTACGATTAAAACTATTTTTAAAACTGGCGTTATTAATTCCGGTTGGGCTCTTGAACAAGGTATAAATTTTAATCTCGTCAGAGTTGCGTCTGTTAATGGTGAAAAATTTGTTTACGTTGCGGGTTATGATGTGAAGGGCAAGCGGACTAAGATTATTTCTTTTTCTATAGAAGGGAAGCGTCAAATATCCTGGTGGGCTGCGGGACGGGTAGATACTTTCGATGTTAATGATAACGGCCGCATATTTATTGCGGGTATTAAAAATGGAAGATTAATTGTTGAGGATTACGATTTTCTCGGCAACTTTCAGAAGAAGTTTGATCTTGGCGGTGCGACGAGAGCCGATGATATATCGGTCGGCAATTTTACGGATACGGATATTGGCAGTGATGAACAAATAGCGGTAATTTCACGGCGCGGCTTAGACGCTTATCGGTTGATTGTTTATCCGGAAAGCGGCGGGTATTTGACCGAACGCCTGGCTGATACTAAGGAAAAATGGTCAATACTCACGGCTGATTACAATTACGATGGAGCGACGGATCTGTTGTTGTACAATAATGGCGGCGGAATATTTAATATTGTCTCAGGCAAAGGAAATGTGCTAAAATCAGTGCAGTTGCCGCGCCTTAAATAGGCGTGTTTTGTTCACTTGCCTAAGACAGTAATTTTTGTTAAAATAGTACGGATTTATATAATAGTTTTGCATTTATGGATACCCCAATTTTTGAGAAAAAAAATGTCATTGTCACGGGCGGTGCCGGTTTTATCGGTTCGCACTTATGCGAGCGGCTGTTAAAGGAGGCCAAAGTCATCTGTATCGATGATTTTTCCAATTCCGACCCCACGAATATCAACCATCTTTTGCAGTATCCGGATTTTGAGTTTATTAATCTTGATGTGTCAAAGTCGCTCGACTTAGATCAGTATGAAGAATTGAATAAATTTAAAATTAAGTTTCAGGGCGTTCAGGAGATTTACCATTTGGCATGTCCTACCAGCCCGAAGGACTTTGAGAGTTTAAAAATGCAAACTCTGGCTGCGAATTCAACCGCCATGTTCAATACTTTGGATTTAGCGGTAAAGTATCGTGCTAAATACATATTTGCCTCAAGCTCGGTTATCTATGGTGATGCCACAGAGGAAAGAAACCGTTTTAAGGAATCCGATCAGGGTGTGGTTGATCATCTTTCACCGCGCGCGTGCTATGATGAAGGGAAGAGATTTGCCGAAGCCGCCGTGGAGACATATCACCAGGTGCATGGAGTAGATGCGAAAATAGCGCGGATATTTACTACTTTTGGGCCTCGCATGCGTTTGTTTCAGGGCCTGCTTATTCCGGATTTTATCGTTGATGCGATGGAAGGAAAAGATTTGGTTGTTTACGGAGATGAATCTTTTTCCACCTCTCTCTGCTACGTGGATGACCTGGTGACCGGGTTGACGAAGCTGATGTCATCGGATCCGGAAATTAAAGTGGCGAATTTCGGCGATGATAAAATCGTTCGAATTGTTGATGTGGCAAACATGATTATTAAGATGATGAATTCCACATCTAAAGTCACATTCGAAAAGAGTTTGCTGTTTTTAACAAAAAAAGGAGCTGCAGACTTAACCTTTGTTAAAGAAGCGCTCGGCTGGATGCCGCTCGTACGTCTGGAAGACGGTTTGGAAAAAACCATTGAATTTGTCGTGGCTAATAAAGAGGCGCTGCTTTTTAACCACAATCGTTAATTTATGATCGTTGTTGTTGTTCCGGCTTATAATGAAGAAAAGAAAATTGGTCGCGTTGTACGCGGCCTTTTTGAACATGGCTATGAGAAGGTGGTTGTGGTTGACGATGGTTCGTCCGACGAGACCGGCAAACTCGCCGCTGAAGCCGGAGCTTTGGTGGTTTGCCATGCACTGAATCGCGGGCAAGGTGCCGCACTACGAACCGGCAACCAGTTTGCCCTGCGAATCGGAGCCGAAATAATTGTGCACTTTGACGCTGATGGCCAGTTTAATCCCTCGGACATTGCCGGCGCCGTGCGTTTGATGCGTGAAAAATCTCTCGATGCCGTGCTTGGCTCAAGATTTTTGGACGAGCGGTCTAGAATTCCGTGGCTTAAAAAATATTTGATACTACCGTTTGCACGGATAGTTAACCGGCTGATAACCGGCATCTGGCTAACGGATGCGCACAATGGATTTCGCGTACTGAGTCGTGCTGCGGCGGAAAAACTCGTAATTCATCAGGATGGTATGGCGCATAATTCGGAAATTGTTTCTAAAATTGGAAAGAATAAAATGAAATTTCAGGAGATACCGGTTGAGGTGGTTTACCATGAATATGGCCAGGGGATACGCGGAGGCCTTAAAGTGCTGACTGATATATTTATTTCCAAATTATTTAAATAGCAATTATGACATTGATTCAAATAATTTTATTGGTGGTTTTTTTAGCGGGTGCGTTAAGTTCAGTTATCAGATTTAAACGCGGAGATATCAGGCCGTCCGAGCTTATTTTATGGATACTATTCTGGCTTTCCGCCGGTGCAGTAGTCGCCTGGCCGGACGCCACATTCTATTTTGCAAAAATATTCGGTATCGGGCGCGGCGCTGACCTGATTGTCTATTTGGCTCTGGTGTTATTATTTTTTCTGGTTTTTCGTCTGATAATATCCGTGGAAAAGCAAAGGCGCGAGATCACCATTCTCACGCGCCTGATGGCATTAAAAAATGTTGACGATAAAAAAGAATAATTATTATGGCAGATAGATTCAGCGCCTATTGGATTTCCCACACCTCGATTAGTGATTTTTTGTGCTGCCCGCGGGCGTATTATCTAAAAAATGTTTATCGCGATCCGAAAAATAATCACAAAATCAAACTGATGAGTCCGCCTCTGGCGCTCGGTCAGTGCGTGCATGAAGTATTGGAATCGCTTTCCACGTTGCCGCGCAATCGCCGGCTTGATGTGTCCCTGGTAAAGAAATTTGATTCGTCATGGGAAAAAGTGTCAGGAAAAAGAGGAGGTTTTTTCAATGAAGAAATGGAATATAGATACAAAACGCGTGGCCAAAACATGATGCGCCGGGTGTTGCAGAACCCGGGGCCGATAGCCGAACTTTCAGTTAAGATCAACATGGACTTGCCGTATTATTGGCTTTCCGAAGAAGACAATCTGATTTTATGCGGGAAAATTGACTGGTTGGAATATTTTCCGGAAACGGACAGCGTCCATATTATCGATTTTAAAACGGGCAAAAGCGAAGAAGACCCGGCATCATTGCAGTTGCCGATATATCATTTATTGGTTCATAATTGTCAAAAAAGAAAGGCGTCAAAAGCCAGTTATTGGTATCTTGATTATAGCGACGAGCCGACAGAAAAAATATTGCCTAATCTTGATGAATGTCATGAAAAGGTTTTGGCCGTGGGAAGAGATGTAAAATTAGCGCGCCAGATTGAAAGATATAAATGTCCGGCAGGCGAAAACGGCTGTTCGGCTTGCCGCCCGTTTGAGATGATATTTAACAGAGAGGCGGAGTTTGTGGCGACAGATCAGTATAGCGGTGATGTATATGTTTTGCCGAATGCCGATGCCGATGAAGATCGCGATGGTACTATTTTATAATAATATAATGAAAATTGCGCATTTAGTATCAACATTTCCGCCGCATATAGGCGGTATGGGAGCGGTTTGCTACGAAGAGGTAAACCGTATGACAACCGGAAACGAAGTGTCTGTTTTTACGTTGAAATATCCGGGAGTGAAATATAATGATAATGATTTTGGATTTTCTGTCCGCCGACTCAGGCCGATGTCGAAAGTCGGCGATGGAGGAATAATTTTCGGTTTGCCGAATTTTCTGCGAGGCTTTGATATTGTACATTTGCATTATCCGTTTTACGGCGCCTTGGGGTCGCTCGTTAAGGCCAAAAAGCTTCTTGGTTTCAAGCTGGTTGTCACCTACCATATGGATCCGCAGGGCAGCGGCTTCAAAGGGGCTTTACAAAAGATTTATGATTCAATGTATTCCAGAAAGATATTCGCATTAGCTGATAAGATTATTGCCGTGGATGCCGATTATTTTAATAAATCAAAATTTGGGCGTTACATCGGAAAAGAAAAGATTATTTTTCTACCCAACGGAGTAGACACATACGAATTCAGCGGGCAGGAAGGGGATTGGTCTGCGCTGGGAAGGCCGGAGTTGATTGGTAAAAAAGTCATCCTATTTGTCGGTAATCTTTTACCCGTTAAGAATTTCGAATTCTTAATTAATTTATTGCCGAAATTACAGGACAACATAATACTTATGGCAGTGGGCGGCGGATATGATGAAGAAAGACTAAAAAAAATAACGGCCGGTACGCCGTATGAAAATCGTATTGTCTTTATTGGCTCCGGCGTCTCACGGAATGATTTGCCTAAATATTATTCTTACGCCGACCTGGTGGCCGTTCCGTCTCTTTCAGAATCATTTTCATTGGTGGTAGTCGAGGCGATGTCTTGCGGTGCAATAGTGCTCGCGAGTGATGTTGCGGGAATCCGCAGGCGTATTGTGAATGGCGCTAATGGATTTTTATCACCGTTAAATGACGCGTTGGCTTGGAAAGATGGTATTGAACGGATATTGTCATTAGGCAAAGAGGAAAAAAAAATTATTAAGGGAAGAGCTCGGGAAAGGGCGCTTCAATATGATTGGAACAATCATATTTTTTCTTTGAGTGAGGTGTACCGCGCTTTAATATGACGTTTGATTATAACAAATCAATTTGGGGGAAGGGCACGGCAACATTGAAGTGGAGCGATCCAGCCAATGTGCGTTTGCGCCGGTGCATGAATGTATTTTCTGTTTTATCTGAAAAAGCAAAAATTTTAGAAGTCGGCTGTGGAGCGGGCGAATTTATTCGGGCGCTTAAATCGGCTAGGCCGTCTTGGAATTGTTTTGGCGCGGATATCAGCGAGACTGCGGTAAATAGGGCCATCATCTCAGCGGGCGGCGGCGTTGAATACGCGCTGTGCGGGGAATATAGCCTGCCTTATTCGGATGGTGAGTTTGATGGTGTCGCAATATTTGATGTTTTAGAACACGTTGGAGATCCGGTTGTTTTTCTACAAGAAATTAGGCGGGTGCTTAAACCAAGCGGGGTTCTTTATGCCTTTGTTCCTTGTGAGGGAGATATAACCTCGCTTTGGCATTTACTGGATAAACTGGGGCAAAAACATGAATTAACTAAAAGATTTGCCGGACATATACATTTTTTTTCTCGCAAACAGCTTTCTCAGGTCTTTGAAAATAGCGGTTTTACTGTTGAAAGTAAAAGTTACGCCGAGCATTTTATAGGCCAGATATTGGGTGTGGCGGTATTCAAAGCAATGGCCAGACATGCCAAGAATACCGGTGAAGAGCAGTTGAATAACGAACAGTTTTTTCTCGCTTCAAATTCAGGCTGGTATTCAATTTTCAAGAAATTAGTAAATTTTTTAATTTCTCTTGAATCAGCGTTGTTTTTTCTTATACCGTCGCCAAATGTGCATTTGGCAGTAAGAAATAAAAAGAAATTATGAACGTAATACATATTATACCGTCTGTCTTTGACTATTTTGATGATATTAGGGATAGTGCCATGGCTCTTGCCGAGCGAGAGAGAGATTTTGGAATAAACGCCGAGGCCTACACGCTTCAATATGGCACTGTTTCGCGTAATGAACAGGCGGTAACGGCGTATAAAACTCCGACCATGAAATTCTCCGGACTGTTTAGCGGCTCCTACGTGATTTCAGAGCTTGATGCGGCCGATGTTGTCCATCTGCACGCTCCGTTTATGGGTTTGGCGGGTGATTTAATTAAATGGAAAAAAGAGCGGAATATTCCGCTGATTGTCACTTTTTATAGAAATGTTAACATCCGTGATTTATTTTCATTGCTTTTGTCGTTATATAACCGGTACTATCTGCCGAAGATAATAAATTTGGCGGATTTAGTAATAGCAAGCACATCTGACACCTGTAAAAAATTATCAGTTTGCTCTAAGATTTCTGGGACGGGAAAACTTCGGATATTAAGTGAGTTAGTTAGCGGTTCAGAAAATGAAAATATCCACTTGACTTTGGATAAAAATACTATAAAATTAAGTACAGCAGATGTGGAGGCCCGCGCCTACATATCTGTTTATAATCATTTATTAAATATATAGGTCTATGGAAAACGGAGAAAAAAAGAGGTTTTTTGAGCTTTTGGATTCGCGAAGCGCTATGGTAGTCGGCGGAATTGCCGGTTTGCTTATTCTTTGTACCATCGGGTTTATTGTGCTGGGTATCATGGCATTAACTAAGGGCGTTAATTGTCGGGCCGCGGCAGCGGGTGAAAATAAAGCTGTGGCTACCGCGCAGACAGCAGATACTGCCAACGCCCAGCCCGAAGCGACTCCTCCACCCAAAACAGATAAACCGAAAGTTGAGTTGTTTGTAATGTCGTATTGTCCCTATGGGCTTCAGATGGAGAAGGCATACTTGCCTGTGATGGAGCTTTTAAAGAAAAGAGCGGAGATGGATATTAAGTTTGTATCTTATGCCATGCACGGAAAGAAAGAGATTGATGAAAATACCAGACAGTATTGCATACAGAAAGATCAAGTGGCTAAACTTAATAAGTATCTGACATGCTTTACGGGGAAAGATGATTATGCCGGATGTTTAAAGGAAGCGGGGGTAAATGAGAGCCAGGTTAATACTTGTATGGCAAAAGCGGATACGCAGTTTGGCATCACGGCCAAATTTAATGATCAAGCCAGCTGGCTGAGCGGACAATTCCCAATGTATCAGGTTCATGCCGCTGATAACGAGAAGTATGGCGTACAGGGTTCTCCGACTTTGGTCATCAATGGCGTACAATCAGAAGTCGATCGTAGTCCCGAGGCGGTGAAGCAGGCAATTTGCGCCAGCTTTACTAAAGCGCCGGCTGAGTGTGATACAGCCCTCAGCACGCAAAGCGCCGCTCCGAGTTTTGGCGTTGGTACCGCCGGCGCAAGTACTGATGCGAGTTGTGGTTAATTTTCATTAATTAACTTTTTTCATATGGGTAGATTTAAAAAAGGATTAGTGCTGGGTGGTATTGTTGGCGCCGGACTAATGTGGCTGAATGCTACGGTAAAAGGCAAAGAATATCGAGCTAAATTAATTGCTCACCTTGAACCGCTGTATAATGAATTAAAGGAAAGCATCATGAAGTTGGAAGGTCCGACCCGTGAGATGTGGGACGCGTTGGTGGAGAGAGCGGTAGAGGAATACAGCGCGAAAAAGGAATTGGCGGTCGATGTTAAAAATAATCTGATACGAGAATTACAGAAGAGGTGGTGCAAGTTGGAAAAAGAGATTAGAAACGGATAAAATTAATTTTTTAATGCAAAAGAAGCGCCTGGAGCGCTTCTTTTTTTGATAATTTACCGGAGAGACGCGGCTAATCAGAGGCATTTGCTTTTTTCATATCCTTTACTGAAAGTTCAAGCTCACGGTTGCCGTTCCATTCATTGACGCTAACGGAAAAAACCATATCAATTTTATCGCCCGGTTTTAATGTTTTTTTCCAGTCAGCCGGATGCTTTTCCGTGTTGCCAAAACCAAAAGCGATTGTTTTTTTCACTAAATGAGAATTATGCTTAACCAAAAGTTTCAGATGCCGACCGACTTGTCCCACCGGGCTGATCTCAATCACAGTTAAGCCTTTTGCCAGATATAGCGGCTCTTCGTTTGTCTGGCCGAATGGTTCAAATTTTTGTAGTATGTCATACAATTTCCAATCAACATCTTCCAGATTCACTTCAGCATCAATAACAATTTGTGGTACGAGATCTATCCCAGTCGTCTGCTTTTTTGCCAGCGCATTGATTTTTTTGCTAAAGTCTTTCAGCAAATCCTTTGACTTAAGGGAAAAACCGCAGGCGAGCGGATGACCGCCAAATTTGGAAAAATACTGAGGCATTGATTGCAGGGCGGCGATCATATTAAACTGCGGCACACTACGCCCGGAAGCGGTTGTCTCATTACCATCACTTCCCAATACGATTGACGGCTTGTAATATAAGTCCTTAATTTTTCCGGCAATTAAGCCGATAATGCCGGTTGACCATTTTTCGCCCATGACGATTAAAACAGAGTTGCTTTCCTGCTTTGATTCTGTAATTTGATTTATCGCTTGTTCAACCATTTGCTCGGTCAATTTTTGCCGGTCGGTATTATTTTTATTGAGTTGCAGTGCCAAAGCAAGCGCTTCCTCGTTTTTTTCCGCCATAAGTAGCGCGAGCGCGGTGTTTGCGTGGTCCATTCTCCCGGCAGCATTAAGACGCGGTACAATTTGGAAGCTCACAGTTTCAGAAGTATATGATCCTTTTTTCGACCGGCCGTTTTCATCAGCGAGCGATGATGCGATTAGCAGCTCTCTTAAGCCGATGTTTTTGGTTTTGTTCAATACCGTTAGGCCATAGCGGGTAAGTGTGCGCGATTCACCGACCAGAGGAACCATATCGCCGATGGTGGCAATGGCGACGAGATCAAGCAACCATTTTTCATATCCTTCATGTGATTGTTTGTCTTGAAGAGGTTCGCCGTTTTCCGCGCTCGTCTTGATAAGCGCTTGAGCCAGCTTAAAGGCGACCGCCGCTCCGGAAAGGCCCTTATCCGGATATGGTTCATTTGGAACCAGAGCGTGGATTATCGCGTCTGCACCGGGCAATTCAGCCGGAACAGTATGATGGTCCGTCAGTATGACTTGCATGCCGGCGTCTTTGGCAGCCGCGATTTCATCAAAATTTGATATACCGCAGTCGCAGGTAATTATCAGGTCAATCTTTTGTTTAATAAAGGATTTGACGGTATTCATGTTTATACCGTAGCCGTCTATTTCGCGGTGCGGTAAGAAAACTCCGACTTTTTTAGCGCCGACGTTTTTTAGCGTACTGATCAAAATCGTTGAAGCGCAGACTCCGTCGGCATCGTAATCTCCGTGCACCATGATATTTTTGTCCGACTTGATCGCTTCAAAAATAATATTAACCGCCTTGCGCATGTCCTTAAATAAAAAAGGATCGTGCACGTCGGTAAGATAATCGGGATTAAGAAATTCATCAATTTGTTCCTGAGTATGAATATTGCGGTTCCAAAGAAGCCGTGCGGCTATCGGCGGCAATTCAGGATGCGAATTTATAAAATCAGACGGAGGCGGTGCTTGAACAATCCACTTTTTCATAACAGTTATTATTGCAAAGCCGGCATGATTGTGAACATTACCATTGCCGCTACCCCGATCAGAGCCACTATTATCCAGAGATTTTTTATGGTTTTATGCTTCATATTTGATTTATTAAAATTAGCGCTTTAAAACTTTTAAATATGTTTCCGTGGGGATGTCCACTTTCCCCCTGGCAGCCATTTTTTTCTTCCCTTTCTTTTGTTTTTCCAAAAGTTTCATTTTACGCGTTACATCGCCGCCGTAGAGTTTTGCTAAAACATCTTTGCGATAGGCGCTTAACCTTTCGGCGGCGACTATTTTTCCGCCGATGGCCGCTTGAATTTTTATTTCAAATTGCTGGCGCGGCAACGAACCTTTTAGCAATTCAACAATTCTTTTTCCGGTTTTATACGCTTCATCATCCCATACCAGAGTGGAAAGCTCCTCCACCGGTTCTTCGGCGATCAGAATATCCAGTTTAACAACCTTGGTAGGTTTATATCCTTTATATTCGTAATTCATTGAGGCGTACCCCGATGTTACCGTCTTTAGCTTATCATAAAAATCAGTAATCAGGGATGCAAGCGGTATTTCATAATGAATCACCGCGCGCTGGTCTGAGCCGGCTGACAAATACTCGGTGTTAATATATCGGCCGCGCCTGTCTGAAATTAGACCCATAACATTTCCGACAAAGTCTTTCGGGGTGATGATATCCAGCGTCATCCAAGGTTCAAAGATTTCCTGAATATGGCCCTGATCCGGCATTTCTTGCGGGCCATGGATAATCAATTCGGCGCCGCCGTTTTTTATGATTTTGTAAGCAACGCTGGGAACCGTGATAACTATTTCCAGATTATGTTCGCGGCGAAGGCGTTCCTGAAAGATATCAAGATGCAACATTCCTAAGAATCCGCAGCGGAAGCCAAAACCAAGCGCCTGCGAATGTTCAGGTTCAAAATATAGGGCAGAATCATTTAATTTGAGTTTGTCTATGGCATCGCGCAGTTCCTGATATTCATTTCCTTCTTTAGGAAATATGCCGGCAAAAACCATCGGTTTAACTTCTTTGTAGCCCGGTAGGGGAGTATCAGCCGAGTTATCACCGAGTAAAGTAATTGTATCGCCAACGCGGCATTCACGTACTTCTTTGAGGCCGGTGACAATATATCCGATTTCGCCGTTGGCCAATTTGTCGGCCGGCTTAAACTTTGGCGTATAATATCCGATTTCTAAAATTTCGGCCGGAGTGTGCGCAGTCATCAGGCGAATTTTATCGCCCTTCTTCAATTCTCCGTCAACCATTCCCACCGAGGCGACTACGCCTTTGTATTCGTTGTATTCGGAATCAAAGATCAGGGCGCGGGCTGGTTTTTTTGTGTTGTCAGATGGAGCGGGTATGCGCTTGATTACCGCGTTTAAAATTTCCGGCACGCCGACGCCGGTTTTTCCGGAGGCAAGAATTATTTCATCTTCTTTGCATCCGATTAAGTGAATAATTTCTTCTTTTGTTTTGGCGATATTCGCGAGCGGCATATCTATTTTGTTTACCACCGGAATGATGGTTAGGTTTTGTTCCAGCGCCAGATAGAGATTTCCGATGGTTTGCGCCTGTACACCCTGGGTTGCGTCAACTAAGAGAACGGCGCCTTCAACCGCGGCCAGAGACCGGGAGACTTCATAATTAAAATCAACATGGCCGGGAGTGTCAATTAAATTTAAAATGTATTTTTGATATTCCATACGAACCGGAGTGAGCTTGATGGTAATGCCGCGTTCGCGCTCCAGATCCATTGAATCAAGCAGTTGCTCTTTCATGTCCCGGCGCGATACTGTACCGGTTAATTCTAAAAAGCGATCAGCCAGAGTGCTTTTTCCGTGATCGATGTGGGCGATAATGCAAAAATTTCTGATCATTTCATTCATATCTATTCTTTTGTTTCAATTAGTTCGGTGGTTGTAATATTCCGCAATTTTAGCCAGCGTCTTTCGAACGCCTCCTTAAGCGATACAAATTCCGGTACTTTTAATAGCCAGCAGATAAAGCCATAAACGGCGAATCCTATCAACCCCGCGACCAGACCCTGGCCGAGTACGCCGAAAAAATAATTCATATCAAAGATTTTTGCCAACGGATATTTCAAAAATTGAATCACAACAGCCATGGCAATGGCGGCAATGGAAATACGGTAAAGCGATGCAATTAATTTTTCTCCCTCAATCCCGCCGGTAGCCTTTCGCAGATATATTACGAGTAGGGTCATATTAAGTACGGCGCCGACTGAAGAGGCAAGAGCCAAGCCGGCGACTCCGAGCGGGCGCATTAAAATAAGAGCCGCGATGATTGCTATTAGCTCTGTAATTACACCGATCACAAAAGGTGTTTTTGTGTCGGAAAGGGAATAGAAAGAGCGCGCCAGAAGAGGAATTAATGATTGAGCGAAAAGTCCGAATGCAAAAAAGGCGAGGGCATCGGCTGTGGCTGTAGTGGCGGACCAATCGAAAGCGCCGGATCCAAGCACCACGCGAACAATCTGCGCGCGCAATAAAAGTATTATGACGGACATGGGAATTACTAGGAAGAGAATCTGCCGGGCGGTGCTGCTTAGGTATTTTAAGAAGTCGGCGGAATTATTCCTTGCTGCCGCAGCTGACAGTAAAGGAAAAACCGCCAAGGCAAATGGGATGCCGATAATGCCCGTAGGAACCGCTTGCAGGTTGTTGGCGTAATTGTAAACAGCTACACTGCCTATCGGTAAAAGTGATGCCAAAATAGTAACTACAAAAACATTGAGTTCGGTGATTGCTAAGCCGAGAGTGCGTGGTATCATCAGTTTTGCCACCAAGCGGGTTTCCGCGTCTTTAAGGTCGAATTGCCAGTGCCAGCGCCAACCGGCTCCGCGAGCCCCGATCATTTGAAGCGAACAGTGAAGTGCCGCGCCGAGAACGACTCCCCAGGCAAGACCAATTGGACCGAATAATTTAACCAGAAATACTGCACCGACTATGATACCCAGGTTATAAAAAATTGGAGCGATTGAATAGAAAACAAAACGCCCCAGCGATTGAAGAACACCTCCAAGCGTCATGGATAAACCGAAAAAGAGCGGTGATATGAACATTATTCTGGTGAGTGATACAGTCAGCTCGCGGCTTGCTTCAGAAAAGCCCGGTGCGACAACCGGTATGAGCCAAGGGGCAAATACCATGCCTACAATGCTGAGAACGGCGATGACCAATCCGCCAATGTTAAAAATGTTGTTGGCCAGGCGCCAGGCAGGACTTTTTTCTTCACCGGAGTAAAATAATTTAGTAAATGTCGGTATAAAACCGGCGGTTAGAGCGCCTACGATCAGTAAAGTGTAGATAAGGTCCGGTATTTTAAACGCGGCGTAATATGCGTCCATAATTTCCCCGGCTCCGAAATAGTGGGCAAGAACACGGTCCCGTATCAAACCGATGATTTTACTTAACAAAGTAGCCGAGGCGATAATAATAGCCGCGCCGGTAACTGTTTTTGACTGATTGTTTAATCTATCCAATATCATGTTAGAAAAATCACATTATTGTGCCGGGCTTGAAGAATTGCTGGTTGTAGTAACGGCATTGGACGGAGGCAAGTTGATAATTAAATAGGCGTAAGAAATTATTTTCTTTTCTTCACCCGGTTCCACGTAGATTGTCCCGCTTAATCCGTCACCTCGTGTAAATGTGAGTTGGGTGAAAGTTAATCCGGCGGTTTCGGATTCAATTGAACAGTTCGCATCTATCAGATTGTTTTTGTAATATGCCATCATCGTCTTGGCATCGCCCGAGATGTCGCGCCATTCGATTTGGACAGTATCCCGGGTATCGCCAACAGGTTCGGTGAATGTTCTCCAAAGTTCGCGGATTATTCCCGGCCGTCTATTTTCGCCCGATTGCCCGGCGTCGTTGTTTAAAATTAACGGCGAAAGAATCAGTTTTGGAAAAAGTGCGGATACCTCCATGCTGCGGCTTTTGTATCGTCCGGTAATATGGGTAATCTTATCAATATTATATTCATCATAAATTGGGATGCCAGCGGGAAAATTCGGCGGCAAATTTTTTATTTCTCTTGGGCCAGATCCTATGAATATTTTAATTCCGATAATAATTCCAACCACAAAAATTAAGATAAAACCACAGCCGCTCATACAAGCGGTTGTCAGCCATGGTCCGCGTTTTTTTAGTTCCTGAATCGGCGGCTCGATGATTTCTACGTCGATAATTCGGTCATCGGGGTTTGTGGTCATAGGTGGTGTCAGTATATCAGAACTATTGCTGTTTGTGTAGGGTATAAACTATGGTATAATTACGTCGTAATTAGCCTATTTAATATGAAAATTTCGTTTTTCGGCGCGGCTCATGAAGTGACCGGCTCGTGCTCGTTGTTCGAGCACCGGGATATTCGGATATTGGTAGATTGCGGCGCTTTTCAGGGCGGCGATTTTGTGGAGGAAAGAAACGCCGATCCTTTTGTTTTTGACGCCAAAACTTTAAGCGCAGTAGTGGTCACTCACGCCCATCTCGATCATATTGGTCGGTTGCCTTTGCTTATTAAAGCCGGTTACGACGGTTTTATCTATGCGACGCCGCCAACGGTTGAGTTGCTCAAATTGGTGCTTGAGGACGCCGTTGAAGTTATGACCTATAATAACAAAAAATTTGGTACGCCTATTTTGTATAATCTTGATGATGTGGCGGCAACGGTCGGCCATTGCAAAAATGTTGAATATTATGAAGAGTTTACGTTGCCGTTATCGGAAAAAGTTGCAATTAAATATTATGAGGCCGGCCATATATTCGGCTCAGCATTTGTTGAAATACGCTGTGGCGGTAAGAAAATTATTTTTTCCGGAGATTTAGGAAATGTGAAGGTGCCGATTTTGCGCGATACGGATAATTTGCCGGGTGATGTTGATTTATTGGTGTGCGAATCAACTTACGGCGACCGGTTGCATGATACCAGGGCGGACAGGCAGGAAGTAATAAAGGAGGTGGTAAAAAGAGCGCTTGACCGGGGAGGGGTGTTGATGGTGCCGGCTTTTTCTGTTGAGCGCACGCAAGAAATATTATACGATCTAAATGAAATGATAGACCTGGAAAAATCTTTTCCGCAGGATATACCGATATTCCTTGATTCGCCACTGGCGATCGAAGCTACCGAAGTGTTCAACCGACATACAAAATATTTTGACGAAGAGGCGAAAAAATATTTGTTTTCAGGCGACGATTTATTCCATTTCCGTGGCCTAAAAATTTGCTATTCCCGGGATGAATCAAAAAAAATTAACAGTACGCCTGGGAGAAAGATTATTATTGCCGGCGCCGGTATGATGAACGGAGGAAGAATTCAACATCATGCTTTGCGGTATTTGTCTGACGAAAAAAATACTTTATTTTTCACCGGTTTTCAAGCGCCTAACACTTTAGGCCGGAAAATACTTGACGGCGCTTCGTCGGTGTCGTTTCTCGGGGAGAGAGTACGGGTAAAGTGCAAGATAGAGTTCGTTGATGTTTTGTCGGCCCATGCGGATCGCGCTAGATTATTTAACTGGATTAAAAACAACGGAGAACTTCCGAAAAAAGTAATTCTAAATCACGGTGATTTGGTACAAAGCCAGGCTTTTGCCGATAGAGTTAAAAGTGAATTATCCATTGAAATAGACGTCGCTTCGCCGGAAATGGCTGTAGAGTTTTGATTAGAGTAGAATAACTAAGTTATCCACAACCCCGCTAACGGCGGGGTTTTTTGTTTAATTTTAGCCAATATTTATGTGGCGTTTTGTGTTGACGTATGTAGCTATGTGGTATAAAATGGAATGTAGTGGTGGAAAGTGGTAAATATCCAGTTTTTATGTTTATTGGCGAATACTCCCACAATCTAGATGACAAAGGGCGATTGGCGATACCGATAAAATTTCGTGCTGAGCTCAAAGGGGGTGCGGTGGTAACCAGAGGCCTGGATAACTGTCTTTTTCTTTATACAAGAAATGAGTGGGAAAAACTGGCAGAAAAATTGGCCGCTTTGCCCATCAGCCAGTCTAACAGCCGGGCGTTTGCCCGTTTGATGCTGGCAGGAGCGATGGATGTGGAGGTGGATAAACAGGGCCGGGTGGTCCTGCCGGAATATCTTCGGGTGTTTGCAAGCCTAAAAAAAGAAGTGGTCGTGGCCGGTTTATATAGCCGCCTGGAAATTTGGGACGAATCAAAATGGAAAGCATATAAAACTCAGACAGAAGCCGAGAGCGGTGAGATTGCCGAACGAATGGCTGAATTGGGAATTTAATATGAGACACGAATCGGTGCTTTTAAATGAAATCATAGAGTTATTAAAACCAAAAAAAGGAGA
This sequence comes from Candidatus Magasanikiibacteriota bacterium, assembly GCA_026396515.1. Classification (GTDB taxonomy): domain Bacteria; phylum Patescibacteriota; class Patescibacteriia; order Magasanikbacterales; family GWA2-37-8; genus JAPLWQ01. Next base: position 212,999 of record JAPLWQ010000003.1, read on the forward strand.
CAGAGTAATTGACTGTACGCTGGGAGATGGCGGCCATGCTGAAGCGATTCTTAATCTGATCGGCGAAAAGGGCAAATTGCTTGGCATCGATGCAGACCCTGAATCATTGCTTCGGGCAAAAAGATATTTATATAAATTCGGCGAAGGTGCTGTTTTTGCCAGAGACAATTTTAAAGACTTAAAAAAAATCGCCCAGGCAAACGGATTTGAAGAAGTTGATGCGATACTGATGGATCTTGGCTGGTCATCGCCCCAGTTTGAGGAACGGGGCAGGGGATTCTCATTTGAAAAAGACGAACCGCTGGATATGAGGTTTGATCCGAATGATGCCAAGCGGGAAACAGCAGCCGCTATTTTGAACAACAGCAGCAAACCGGAGTTGGTAAAAATTTTCAAACAATTCGGTGAGGAAAAATTTTCAGACGATATTGCGTCGGCAGTGGTTGAAAAAAGAGCAATTGAACCTGTTCTCACCACAAAACAATTAGTAGGCATAATACTGTCTGTCTACCGCGAAAAACTACACACCGATAAAGAAGTGCCTTGGACAGGCGGGTCACACCCGGCGACAAAAATTTTTCAGGGATTGCGGATCGCAGTAAATCAGGAGCTTGAGTCATTAAAACAAGCATTGCCTCAAGCTGTTGACTTGCTAGCAATCGGTGGGCGGTTGGCGGTTATCACCTTTCATTCGCTTGAAGACAGAATAGTGAAGCAATTTTTTGCCGGAATTGCCGGTAAACAAATCGGGCTAATCAATAAAAAGCCAATCGGACCGGATCAGCAGGAAATAGCAATTAACAGGCGCGCCAGGAGCGCTAAAGTAAGAGCAGTAATAAAATTATGATTTTAAAAAGAAAAATTAAATATCAGATTGAGCATTACAAGCGATTGTTGCTCGGTTATTGCCGATGCTTATCGATTCCGGCGTGGATATATGGATATAAAGCCCGCCTCGCCTATGCCGGCGTCTTTGCTTCGTTACTTTTGGCCTATATTTGTCAGGTCAGTGTTGCTTCAGGCAGTGGATATGAAGTGAATGACCTGCAAAAACGGGTAGCTGATCTTAAATCGGAAATACAAAAAATAAACGTTGAGGTTGCGAGTCTGAACGCATTGCCAAATTTGGAAAAAAGAGTTCAGACCTCGGGCATGATTGCTGTTGCTTCAATTAAATATGTCAAGCCGGCCGATATCGCCGTTGCCAAAAAATAGGTAACTCTCCATAGCCGTTCAAGTCGCCGCGTGCTCCTTGGACGGCTGTTTTATTTATGGTATAATTGATATTGAAGAATTTCATTATGCTATATTTGATATTACAGCGTTTGTTTTTTGAAGCGCTGTTAGACGCGCTGTATTTTCCGTTTTGGTGGTACACCGGCGGCGTAAAGCACGCCATGTTTTGGTGCGCCGATATGTTCCAAGTGGGAAACAAAAATTTGTCTCCCGGATTGTGGTTAAAAAATATTTTTGTTCCGATGTTCGGTCAATATGATATTCAAGGCCGGATTATCAGTTTTCTAATGAGATTTTTTCAGGTGCTGGGCCGCGGATTCGCTTTGTTAATTTGGCTAATTTTTTGTCTGGCACTGTTTATTGTCTGGTTGGCGATACCGGCAGTTATTGTCTGGGGTTTGGTCGGTTCATTTCTTCCCGCGGCAAAAATATGATGTTTGATCAATTATCGCAACTTAATGTTTTAGCCTGTCCATCGTGCAAAGGGACCGGTTTGGTTGGTTTTAAGAAGTGTTCGCAGTGCAAGGGCGCTTCGCTTGGTTTATGGCGAAGGAATAAATTGCTCGTTTGGAGCTACCCTCTCACCAGATACAATCTGGCGTTGCTCAACGGCCGTAGAATTTGGAACAAAATCAGACGCGTTACCCTGATTGTCCTCTGGCTAAACTGCTGGGTTTGGTTTTTGTTTTTAATTTACAGAAGCGGAGCGGCAATAAATTTTATTTCCTCGCCATTAGAGTGGCCGGCAGCTTTTTCAGCGCTGTACGGACAGTATAAATTTTTGTTTTGGCTGGGGGCTATTTTTTTGTGCGCTTTGTGGTATCGCGTGATTGTGGAGAGAAATAAAGCCGGATTGGTGGAGAAATATGATTATAAGAAAAAGGATATTGCTGACGCGCCGCAGAGCGGGTCTATATCCGACTGGTCTCAGGTAAAAACTATTACAAATAGTAAGCGTTTGGTAATAAATAGCGCTTTTACCGACGAAGCCATGTCCGCCCTGGGAGAAGCATATCGTTTTGCCGATAAACATAATTATCCGATGGTTGCAGCGGAGCATCTTTTTTATGCCCTGCTTTCTTTTAACCGCATATCAAATATTTTTATTCGGCTGGGAATCCCGTCCAAGGCCTTGCAGGATGATGTCTCCGCCTCACTGGGCTCGCCGGCTAAAACGCAGAATTCTTCCTCAATGCCCCTTTTGTCTGTTGATCTTCAGCAAATATTGTTTAGGTCGTATGAAGAGGCGTATGAAGCACATCAGGATTACGTCAGTGTTACTGAACTCTTAGTAGCGGTGATTAAACAGTCGCCTTTTTTGCAGGAATTAATGTATGATTTGAATGTCGAAAAAGATAAATTAATGAATGTGGTTGAATGGGCGAGAATCAGAGAAAGGCTATACCGGCAGTACGTTAAATTATCACGGGCGGCGAGCAGTCGGTCTAAAACCGGGATGGATAAAGCGATGACGGCATTAGCCACTCCGTTTTTGAATTCTTTCAGCGAAGATATGACGCTACTCTCGCAGCTTGGCCATTTTGATTATTGTGTTGCCAGAGAAAAAGAGGACGAGGAGATTTTTCGGGTGGTTGACGGCGGGGGAATGAATGTAATATTGGTTGGCCCTCATGGCGTAGGAAAACGAACAATTGTTGAAGGACTTGCGGAAAAAATGGTTGAAGATGATGTTCCGCCGCGTTTACAGGATAAGCGCTTGGTGAAATTGAGCATATCGTCGCTTCTTGCCGGGACAACGCCTGCGGGAGCTATTGAAAGGCTGATCGGCATAATGAACGATATTGCAAAGGCCAGAAATGTTATATTGTTTATTCATAATATCCATGAGCTAGTCGGCGTCGCGGCCGGCGGTGGAGGCAGTTTGGATGTCGCCGACACACTCTCCGAGTATTTAAAGAGAGGTCATTTTTTTACTATTGCTACCACCACCGATGAAGAATATGCTCAGCATATTGCCGACTCCACTTTATCAAACGTATTTACAAAGATAGATGTAAAAGAAATGGATGAAAATCAGGCTATTCAGGTGGTTGAGTCGAAAATTGGCGCTTTGGAACATAAAAATCATGTATTTTTTGCCTACAGTGCGGTAGAAAAATCCGTTCAGTTATCGGCACGTTATTTGCACGAAATATATTTGCCGGGTAGTGCTTTGGAAATTACCAGCGAGGCAGCTGCTTATACACGATCAAAAAAAGGAGATGACTCTCTGGTTACTGCCGAGGAAGTCGCGGCCGTTGTATCAGATAAAACCGGCATACCGGTAACTTCGGTTACAACAGATGAATCAAGCAAATTATTAAAGCTTGAAGAAGAGATGCACCAGCGGGTAATCGGCCAGGAAGAAGCGGTTGATCTGGTGGCGAATGCCTTGCGACGCGCCAGAGTTGAAATCAGATCAAAACAAAGGCCGATTGCCAACTTTTTATTTCTTGGTCCGACCGGTGTGGGTAAGACTGAATTGGCAAAAACAATAGCCGATGTATATTTTGGCGGTGAAGAGCGAATGACCCGGATAGATATGAGCGAATATCAGGATAAGACCGGCATTTATCGTTTAATAGGGGCGCCCGGAGAAAAAGGAACTGGAATTCTTACCGAAGCAATTCGTAGGCATCCGTTTACTCTGCTGTTGCTCGATGAAATTGAAAAAGCTGATCCGGATATTTTAAATTTATTCTTACAGGTTATGGATGACGGCCGTTTAACGGATAGTACCGGGAAAATAGTTGATTTTACCAATGCAATATTGATCGCCACATCAAACGCCGGCACTTCATATGTGCAGGAGCAGATGCGGGCGGGTATTGCATCAGACGCCATTAAAGAGCGCCTTCTGCACGGAGAATTAAAACAGTATTTCCGTCCGGAATTTTTAAATCGTTTTGATGGTATTGTACTGTTTAAAGCGCTGGTACTTGATGATATTAAAAAGATCGCTGGAATAATGTTGTCGCGAGTGGCAAAAGATCTTGAAGCAAAAGGCATGGAATTAGTGATTGAAGATTCGGCTCTGGACTTTCTCGCATCCGTTGGATTTGACCCTGAATTCGGTGCGCGTCCGATGCGGCGCGCTCTTCAGGAACGCGTTGAAAATAAATTGGCCGAAATGATTTTGTCAGGCTTGGTTAAGCGCCGTGATAAAATTGTACTCGGTGAAGGGGGGTCGCTAACAGTCGTATAAATATGTTTTACTTGCTTAAAGTATTGATTAAGGATCCTTGGATAATTGCGCCTCTGCTTGTTTCAGCGGGAGGGCAATTGTTTATGTGGCCGTATATAATTATCAAGCTTAGCGCCACGGGTGAACAGGCTTTTTTGCATTATAATAATATTTTTGGAATTGATTTGGTCGGCGCCTGGTGGAAAGCATTATATTTGCCGCTCGGCGGGTTGGCCATCATTTTAATAAATTATTTGCTGATTTTTTATTCTTATAACACTGATAAAATTATCGCGCGTTTATTATCATTTAGCGTCGGATTGTTTCAGCTTTTTTTGGTGTGGGCGGTTTATTTGATGGTTGAAATTAATTTATAATTTTATATGTTGGAACGAGTGGCCGAGAAAAAGACTGATCGTCTTTTTTTGCTTTATGTGGCTATACTGATTTTATTCGGTCTGGCTGCTTTAGCCTCTGCCAGCGCACCGTATGGCTATAGCCGTTTTGGCGATATCTACTATTTTGTAAAAAGGCAAATTTTTTATGGGTTATTGCCGGGATTATTAATATTTTTTATTTTTATCCGTTTTAAGGCTAGGTTTTGGCAACGTGTCAGTTGGGTTGCATATTTTGCCTGTCTAGCGGCTCTGATAATAGTATTTATTCCTGGAGTGGGTGCGGATTTTAATAAATATGCAAAGAGCTGGATTGATATCGGTTTTTTTCATTTTCAACCGGCGGAATTTGTAAAGCTCGGTCTGATTATGGTTTTGGCTCAAATGTTAAGCGACCCCAGGCGCGACCTGAGAGATTTCAAACACGGTCTCTTGCCTGTGCTTGGCGTTATAGCGCCGGTGATGTTTTTAGTTCTATTTCAACCGGATATTGGAACGCTGGCGGTGTTGGGTGGCATCTCTTACAGCATGTTATTTTTAGCAAAGACACCAAAGATTTACTTGGCAATAATCGGCCTGCTTGGCGTTGCCGGTTTTGCATTAATAGCCTTAGTTGCACCCTACCGCATGGATCGTTTAACCATTTTTTTACATCCCGAACTTGATCCTCAGGGCGTCGGCTATCACGTAAACCAGGCGTATCTGGCGGTCGGCTCCGGTGGTTTTTGGGGGCTTGGGCTTGGCCATTCACGGCAAAAGCACGCCTATCTTCCGGAAGTTCAGGCCGACTCCATATACGCTGTTATTGCCGAGGAGCTCGGTTTCTTATTTTCTGCCGGTCTTATGGTTTTCATCTTACTTATTGCGTGGCGGGGTTTCAATATCGCCAAAGAGGCGTCAGATGAATACGGCTATTTACTTGTTTGCGGAATTATGGTTTGGTTCTTTTGGCAATCGTTTATAAATATCGGAGCAATGGTCGGGTTATTGCCTTTGACAGGTGTCACCTTACCCTTTGTCAGCCACGGCGGGTCGTCTCTTATGATTAGCCTGGCGGCGGTGGGTATTGTTGCCAGTGTCAGCCGTGGATCGCGATAATTATTTTCTGTTTAAAGAGAACCCCGAAATGGGGTTTTTTTGATTTGCACCATTTTGACAAATCAGGCCATTATGATAATATAGTTTTGCTTAAGTAAGCAAAAAATAGCTAATATTCGGCTTAATTTTTTTGGTTATAAAAGCAAAGAGACACTTATGGATTTATCTATAATCACCGTTACCCACAATGATAAAGATCAAATGGCGGGCCAGCTGGAATCCGTAGAGTCTGCGGCCCGCGATATTAGCGTTGAGCAATGGGTTGTTGATAATGGATCAGAGGATGGCACCGCGGAGTTGGTCAGCAAAAATTTTCCGGAAGTGAATATTATAAAAAATTCCGATAACACCGGTTTCGGCCGTGCCAATAATCAGGCGGCGAAAAAATCCGCCGGCGATTTTTTCCTTTTTTTAAACCCTGATATGCGCTTAGAAGAGCGGGGGTTAGATAAGATTGTTGCTTGGATGCGGGCGCATCCTGAAGTCGGTATCGCCAGTTGTAAGCTAATTTATGAAAATGGAAAGTTTAATGAAAATGCTAAGCCGCGGCGCTTTCCCCGTTTGTCAGACCAGATAGCGATTCTTTTGAAGTTACCGCACATATTTCCAAACATACTTGGCGGATACTTGTATAAAGATTTCGATGAAAACAAGGAACAGGAAGTTGATACCGTGCGTGGATCATTTATGCTTATGCGTCGTTCACTTTATGAAAAACTCGGTTGGGCTTTCGATCCGCGATACTTTATCTGGTTTGAAGATGTTGACACTTGCCGTGAGTGCAGGAAATTAGGAATGAAAGTCGTATACACGCCGATTATTTCTTGCGTCGACTATGTCGGCCAGAGTTTTAAAAAAATGCCGGTAATATGGAAACAGAAAAATTTTACAAAAAGCATGCTGCAGTATTTTCAGAAATGGGAGCCATGGTATAAATGGATCTGGGTTGCGGCGCTTAGGCCGGTAGCAATCGCATTCTCCGCCATAAATAAGAAATAATTTTTTTATGCATAAATTAAGCGTAAATTTGGTTGTCTGCAACGGCGCAAGGTATCTTCCGTTTATGATTGAGTCGTTAAAGCATCAATTGTTCAAGGATTTTGAAATGATCGTTGTCGACAATGCTTCAACTGACGGCACGGTCGATTTGATAAAAAAGAGCATGGTTGATTCAGGAATTGAATATCGTTTGATTCAGAATATTGAAAACCTTGGTTTCTCCCATGGTCATAATCAAGCTTATAAGGAAACGCAGACGCCGTATTTTGTTCTGATTAACGCTGATACATATTTGATGCCTGACGTGTTGGGGAAAGCGGTATCCTTTTTAGACACCCACACTAATACCGCCGCGGTTGCTCCACGATTGATGCGTTGGGACTTTGAAATTACGCGTACAGGAATTGGTAGCGGATCCGACTATTCGGCTGTGGCGCGTCAGGGTTTCACTTCGCAGATAGACGCTATCGGTATACGGCTGTTTCGCAATCGTCGCGCCGTTGAATGGCTTACCAAACAGGAATGGGCCAAGGATAGCTCTTCGATTGATGTGCAAAAAATATTTGATAAAAATGTCCTGGAAGTTTTCGGCGTATCCGGCGCTTTCGCGGTTTACCGGAAGAGTGTTATTGATAACGTTCGCCTTCCGGGCGAGAACATGTTTGACCCTACATATCATTCATATAAGGAAGACTTGGATTTGGCGTACCGCTTGCGTAATGCCGGTTACGTTTCCTACGTAATCCTTGACAGCGTTGTTTATCACGACCGAACAGGAGCCGGACCGATGAAAATGAGCGACTGGGCCGCACTGAAAAACAAAACACGTCAGACATTTTTTGTCCGTTATCATTCATATAAAAATCATTTGCGTACTCTATATAAAAATGAATATTGGCAGAATTTCCTGATTGATCTTCCTCTTATTTTCTGGTACGAACTGAAAAAGTTTTTTTACATTCTGTTTATCGACCCGAAAGTAATTTTCATGGGATGGTCGGATATAATTAAGAACCGCAAGTATACCTGTGAGGCGCGTAAGGCGGTCATAAAATCAAGGCGCATGTATTGGAAAGGGCTGCGAAGATGGTGGTTATAAAATATGTTTGACGTTTGTGTAACAATAGTAAACACAAAGGAGCGTGCGGAGATAGAGAAATCTCTTGATTCGTTATTCGCCGATTCGATGGAGTCCGGGCTAAATTTTGGCATTGCCGTAATTGATAATTCGTCCGGTGAAGCCGTGGAGGAATTGGAAAAAAAATACACAAATTTACGAGTTCTCAGGCAGGAGAGAAACATGGGTTTTGGCTATTCGCACAATCGTGCGTTTGAGGCCGTAACGGCGAAGTACTATTTTATACTCAATCCGGACACCGAATTTCCGGCCGGTCAGAATTTTCTCCGTAGATTAGTAAAATTTATGGATGAAAATCCTAAGATTGGAATGGCTGGTCCAAAGATATTTTATCCGGACGGTTCTTTACAATATTCCTGCTATCGTTTTCCCTCTTTTTTTCAGCCCGTTTTTTCCAGAACAAGCGCCGGGCAGACCGAAACCGGAAAAAAAGCCACCGGCAGGTACTTAATGAAAGATTTTGATCATAATCTTTCGATACCTGTTGACTGGGTTATGGGTTCCGCCATGATTTTTCGCCGTGCGGCTTATGAGCAGATCGGCGGTTTTGATGAAAGGTATTTTATGTATGCGGAGGATAGCGATTTGTGCCGCCGTCTTTGGGAAGCGGGTTGGGCGGTTTATTATGTTCACGACATTCATCTGCGCCATACGCACGGGCGGGCGTCGGCAAAAGTGCCCGGTGTTTTTCGGGCACTAATAAAAAATCCATTTACCCGCGTTCATATTTACAGCTGGTTGAAATACTTTTTTAAATGGCGCAATAATCGCCATTATTATCCGCACGATATATGAGTTTACCGAAAACGGCAATTATATATCTGTGCTGGGCCGATGAACCGAAAAAGTATTTGGGCGCGGCGCTTGATGCTATTGCAGGGCAAACATATCCGAAAGAGGGGACGATGGTAGTAGTTGTATATAATGGTCCCCGTTCAGGTGAAGAATCTCAGCTGGACTATATTAGAAATGAGATCAATGATAAACGGCATAGATTGCCCGATACCGTTGTCCTTGAACCGGGAGGTAATGTCGGCTTTTCAGCAGGGAATAATTTTGGCGCCAGATATGCGGTGGAACATGGCGCCGATTATATTTTTTTGCATAATGCCGATGGCTTTTTGAAAAATACTGCGATAGCTGAGTTGGTTAGGGTCATGGAAAGTGATAAAAATATAGGGGAGTGCCAGCCTTTAATACTTCTATACCCCGAAAGGCATCTGATTAATTCAGCAGGAAATGAGTTCCATTATTTGGGTATAGGATTTTGCGCGAGCTACCGCGATGCAGTTAAGGATGTGTATCCGGTTTTTTCCGAAATAGGATATGTCAGCGGAGCGGCCGCATTTATGCGCGCTGACCTTCTAAAGCAATTTGGATACTGGAGCGACAGGTTTTTTCTTTATCATGAGGACACCGAATATTCGCAGCGTTTAAAAGTTCGTGGTTATAAAATCGGTATGGCTGGCCAGGCGGTGTTTTATCACCAATATGAGTTTTCTAATAAGCCGAATAAGTTTTTTTGGATTGAGCGGAATCGGCACGCGCTTAAATTGTTGTTCTATAAATGGCCGACATTGATTCTGCTTCTGCCTTTGGAAATAGTGTATAATGTCGGTTTACTGTTTTTGTCAGCAGTAAACGGGTGGTTTCCTGAATTGATTAAGGTTTACGGATATTGGTTAAAACCAAAAAACTGGAGAGGATGGCTTGCCGACAGGAAAATATTGCAGAAGCAGAGAATCGTCAGCGACCGCCAAATGATTTTCCGCGCGGCTGTCGGAGTGGGGACAGGGGATTTGCGTCTTCCGGCCATAATACGAGTAAGCGTTAATTTCATCTTTACAATTTATTGGTATTTACTTAAAATACTTATCTGGTGGTAATAAGATTCGTTACATTATGAAGATATTAGTCTGTGGCGGCGCCGGGTTTATCGGCTCAAATTTCATCCATCATATTCTGGAAAAGCATCCGCATTATGAGGTGGTGAATTATGACAAGCTAACCTACGCCGGGAACCTGGACAATTTAAAAGATATTGAGAATAAATTGGAATATTCGACCCGGTACACCTTTATTAAAGGTGATATTTGCGATTACAAACTTTTGGCCGAGGTTGTTGAAAAGTATAAAATTGATCACGTAATAAATTTTGCCGCGGAAACTCATGTTGATAGGTCAATTTTTGGAGATTGCTCGGACTTTGTTATGACCAACACCTACGGCGTTCTAATGTTGTGTAATTTAGTGCGTTATTTTGGTCTGCAAAAATTTGTTAATGTTTCAACCGATGAAGTCTATGGAACCCTTGGCCTTAATGATGAGCGCCGTTTTACCGAGCTAACTCCGATCGAACCGAATATGCCATATGCGGCGGCAAAAGCCGGTGGCGATATGATTTGTCGATCGTATTTTGTAACCCACAAAATTCCGGTAGTGGTGACGCACTGCTCCAACAATTACGGTCCGTATCAACATCCGGAGAAACTGATACCGTCGTCAATTTTCAGATTATTAAAAAATAAGCCGATATTGCTTCACGGATCCGGCGTTAATGTGAGAGACTGGATATATGTGCGCGATCATTGTGCCGCGCTCGACCTGATGCTCCACGAGGGCAAGCCGGGCGAGATATATAATGTCGGGGTTGACAATGAACGCAATAATTTGGAGATTTCGAAAATGATTTTGTCGCTAATGAACAAATCCGAGAATATGATTGAGTTTGTTGAAGACCGGCCGGGAAATGACTTGCGCTATGCAATTGATGCCGCTAAATTGGAGGCACTGGGATGGAAACCTATTTATGATCGCGGCCAATTTGAAATCGGAATGTCGGAAACGATTAACTGGTATTTGACTCACCGCGATTGGGTTGAGGCACTATGGTCAAAGCACGAGGACGCTTACAAAATCAACCACGCCCCGACCAGAGAGAAGCGGGAAAAATCACATGATGAAAAAATCGAGTCGGGTGAAAAAATTATTTAATATCATAATATGCAATTGGATTTCAAAAGAATGTCATTAAAATTGGTGGTGAACGAGAGGGCGACGTACAGCTTTGCCGAACTTAAAGAATTTGTCGATTTTGAGGTAAAAAGAATCTATTTTATTCAGAATTGCAAGCAGGCCACTAACCAGCATTGTCATAAGGAAGAAAAAGAGTTGTTTGTTATGGCTAAGGGGATGTGCACTGCGATTATTGACCGCGGAAACGGCAAGGAAGAAATAGCATTAGTATCTCCTGGAGATGCCATATATGTGGGAAATTATGTGTGGCACGGTTATAAGGATTTTAGCGACGACGCAGTTTTGCTCGCCGTATCGTCCACCAATTACCGTGAAGACAGGAGCGACTATATTGAAGATTACGAAGAGTACAAAAAAGTAATTGCAGCATAATTATGAACGAAAAAGTATTGATTCTCGGAGCGAAGGGGATGCTTGGCCAGGAGCTGGTAAAGATTTTTAGTAAAAATGATTTTGATGTAGTTGCCTGGGACAAGGCAGAACTTGATTTATCAACTAACAATTTTTCTGAAAACATTGTCGCCTTAAAACCCGCAATTATTATTAATGCTTCGGGATATAATAAAGTTGACATGGCTGAAACAGATGATGCTGAAAAAAAACTTGCCTTTGTGGTCAATGCGGAGGCTCCTAAAATTTTGGCTGAAACAGCGAAGAGCATCGGAGCGATTTTCGTCAATTATTCAACCGACTTCGTCTTTGATGGCGTGAAAGCAGGGGGTTATACGGAGACAGACACGCCAAATCCGCTCAGTGTCTATGGAGAGACAAAGTATCTCGGAGAAAAAAATGTCGAGAGCGTAGGGGGAGAGTATTATATTATTCGTCCGGCAAGAATTTTTGGCAGACAGGGGAGCGGGGACGGTAAAAAAAGTTTTGTGCAAATAATGTTGGAGAAGAGCGACCTGCCAGAAGTAAAAGTGGTAAGCGACGAGCGTGGCAGTATTACCTATGCGCCCGACCTGGCTCAATTCACATTCGACCTGATAAGCCATAAGGCAAAGCCCGGGATCTACCACGGCGCCAATTCCGGTTCATGCAGTTGGTTTGAATGGGCCGAAGAAATATTCAGATTAATAGGGAAGAGTCCGAAATTAATACCCATTTCTTCGTCAGAGTTTAATAACCCGGCTAAGCGGCCAGTTGATTCAACGCTGGTCAACACAAAAACCGCGTTGCAGAAACCATGGGGTGATGCTCTGCGCGAATTTATTGCGGACTATACCGCAAATCAAAAATAACATTACTTAAATATTTTGATTGATTTTATGAATATTGATTTCAAAAACGTAGGTAAGCATTACGCGTCCCGTACAAACGGGAAAATGAAAGAGGTACTAATGAATCCTGATGCTGTCGGCCCGGATATCCATTATTACATGATACGCGGCGGTAAAGAACAAAAAAATATTACTGTTTGGGAACCTGGTACAGTTGGCGGAGAATATATAAAAACTTACGGGCATTATCATGTCGGCAAGTTAGATGAAACTTACTGGATATTATTCGGAGAGGGAGTGGTGATAACGCAAAAATTGGCTATTGATGAAAAGGGGAGCCCGATAGCGGATGTTGTCGATGAGTTTAAAGCCATCAAAGTGAAGCAAGGGGATAGCGTCTATATGCCCACCGGTTTTGGGCACCTAGTTGCAAATATCGGCACAACCTACCTGGTTACCGCTGATGATAGCCCGGTTGATTTTGAAGAGCGCGACCCGGTCAGTTTGCCAGGGCACGCAGATTATGAATTGGTAAAACAGATGAGAGGGTTTGTATATTATGTGATAGAACATAACGGAGCTCCCGCGCTGGTGAAGAATAAATTGTATACAGAGATTAAGATTGAGGACTTGGGCGGATTGGAAATTGTATGATAATAAAAAAAAATCGCCATGAGGCGATTTTTTAATTAAATTATTTATAAAAAAATGCCCCCAGGAGTGGGGGCTAAAGAATTTCTATCTCGAAGTCAGTGGGGGGGGTTACAGGAGGTTCTTCTTCTCCTGCAGATTCAGGTAGGTCTCGACGATAACGCGGTACATGGCGAGACGCGGTTCGCTCCAGTCATTCATGTAGCGGTCGCTGAGCAGGTGCCGAACCGGCGCAATGATGTGCGCGGTGGCGCAGTAGTTGTAGGATAGATGCGCGACTAGACTGTCGTTCTTGTAGACGTTCATCATCTCCGGCGTGCAGCCGTTGATCATTAGCTCGCGCAGATGATCGGCCGTATAGTTGTCCGACAGGATCGGTTTGCCCTTTAGCGCCAACGCGGCTCGAGCCGCGCCGTCCGGACTTGCGGCGTCCGCGTGGTCGCAGACGCACAGCAGGCCGAGCAAGACCTCTTTCAGGTCTTTCGCCTCGTTGATGCCGATGGCGCGCAGGCCGCGGCTGTGGTGCGTGACGGCGAAGTGCACCGCCTCGTACTCGTCCGTGGTCAGATCCTCGAGAGTTATCTGCCGGAACACCTCCGCGGACACCATGGCGTGATCGCGCGTCTTGTCGATGGCCCGACCGATGTCGTGGATGTCGACCGCTGCGTGCAAACACCTGATGACCCGCGAGTCCTTGACCTGCACGTCGAAGATGTTGTTGCAGACCTCGCGGACGTGGCGCATGTGCCGCATTCCATGGATCAGTTCATCCGCAAGTCCCGCTTCGAGGTACTTTTCGGAAACATAACTCCAGATCTGATCGGCCATTTTGATCTCTTCTATCTGCACGTGACCTCCTTGCCACTGTTTAAGTGGACTTTTTTGTGAACAGCCCTGTGGGGCCGTAGTTGAATGAGCATGGAATTGGATATTTTACAAAAATATCGACAGTTATTCATAGCATAGATTAGCTGATTCGTCAAGGTTGTATCGGGTAAGTGAGGACTTTTGCTACTCGGCCCCACCCATCCAAAACAAAAAAACGCCTGACGGCGTTTTTTGTTTAGTCGGGGTGACAGGACTTGAACCTGCGACCTCATCGTCCCGAACGATGCGCTCTAGCCAACTGAGCTACACCCCGAAAATTGGATTGATTATATTACTGGATGGACAAAAAGTCAATGTAATTCACAAAGTCGGGGATACAGGACTTGAACCTGCGGCCTCATGCACCCCATGCATGCGCTCTAGCCAACTGAGCTAATCCCCGAATTGCGCCATATTATCACAATTTCTATTACTTTTCAATAGAGAAAAATTGTGATATAATATTCCCAAATATTACCCCTTTTTATGATAGATATAAACAACTTATTTAAGCAGGCAATTAAGAGTGGCGCCTCAGATATACACCTTGTTGGTGCGGAAAAGCCGATGTTGCGGCTTCATGGCGAGTTGGCTGAACTCGACAATATTCCACTGCAAGATACGGAGTTAAGACGTTCCATTTTGGCTATCTTGTCGCCTGCCCAGCGAGATCAATATGAATCAGAAAAGGAGCTGGATTTTGCCTATGAAGTCAGCGGAGTCAGATTTCGTGTAAATCTTCATCAGCAGGATGAAAAAATCGGCATGGCGGCACGTTTGATTCCAACTGAAATTCCCTCACCAGACGAACTTCGCTTTAATGATACTATGAGGGGTTTAACCGGTTTACTCGACGGGTTGGTATTGGTTACCGGGCCGACTGGTTGCGGCAAATCAACCACCATCGCATCAATGATTGAAGAAATAAACAAAAAGCGCAAAGCGCATATCGTGACCATCGAAGATCCGATAGAGTTTGTGTTCAAGGATAAACTTAGTTTGATTGAACAGCGCGAAGTTGGCAAAGATACTTTAACTTTTGCCAATGCGTTAAAACATGTACTGCGTCAAGATCCGAATGTTATTTTTGTCGGCGAAATGCGCGACCCCGAAACTATTGCCACCGTACTTACCGCCGCCGAAACAGGGCACCTGGTATTTTCTACATTGCATACTCCAAGCGCCGCGGAAGCGGTTGAAAGAATAATTGATGTGTTTGAAGGCTCGAAGCAAAAGCAAGTGCTGACGCAATTATCATCTGTGCTGCGCGCTATCGTCGCACAGCATTTGATACCGGCCAAAGACGGAGGGCGCGTGCCGGCAAGAGAAATATTAATCAATACTCCGGCAGTCGCGAATTTGGTTCGGGAAAATAATATCAATCAGATAAAGTCAATGATTCAAACAGGTGTAAAAGACGGCATGGTAACCATGGAAAATTCCATTAAAGAACTACTTGATCAAAATCTTATAGATAAAGAAATCGCCTTGAGGCGCATCGGTACGAGTAAGAAATTTTAGGTATGGCAAAAAATGCCGACGTATTTGAAACAATAAATTTAGTTTCCAAAAAAGAAAAGATTCCGACCTATATTGTCGGCGGTTTTGTGCGTGATTTTCTAATTGGCATAGAGCAAAAAAAAGATATTGACTTTGTCGTGGAGGGAAGCGGAATTGAATTCGCCAAAGCACTTGACGCACAAATGAAAGGCGCCGGCAGTTTGGTTGAATTTCCGGATTTTGATACAGCCCGTTATTTATTGGGCGAAGATAAGAACAGGGTTGTCCTTGAATTCGCCGGAG
This sequence comes from Candidatus Magasanikiibacteriota bacterium, assembly GCA_026396515.1. Classification (GTDB taxonomy): domain Bacteria; phylum Patescibacteriota; class Patescibacteriia; order Magasanikbacterales; family GWA2-37-8; genus JAPLWQ01. The sequence continues at coordinate 228,626 of JAPLWQ010000003.1, forward strand.
CGAGGACGGAAAAATACAGTAAAGATTCGCGCAAGCCGGCAGTAGTTGAGTCAACGCTGGCGGAGGATCTGTTGCGCCGTGATTTTACTGTTAATGCCATGGCGGTGCCGGTCGGCATATTTGCTAAAAAAGTTAAACCATCATTGGCTATTTTCAAAAAGTCTGTAATTGATCCGTGTAACGGAATCAAAGATTTAAAAAACAAATTATTAAAAACACCATTAGATCCGGACCGCACTTTCAGCGACGATCCTTTGCGGATGATGAGGGCTATACGGTTTGCCACGCAATTAAATTTTGGCATTGACACCGACACGTTGAAGTCGGTACATGACAATCGCGCCCGCTTGAAAATTGTTTCTGATGAAAGAATTCAGGAGGAATTATTGCGCCTGCTCGGCTGTGGAACGCCATCAGTAGGCTTGACACTAATGTTTCAAACAGGGCTTTTAGATATTGTTCTGCCGGAGGTAGCAAAACTTGACGGCGTCGAGGAAGTATTCGGGCATCAGCACAAGAATAATTTAGTTCATACGTTTAAAGTGGTTGATAATATTGCTGAACAATCGGATGATGTACTGTTGCGTTTCGCCGGCCTTCTTCACGATATCGGCAAACCTCAGACAAAGAAATTTGTGGCGAAAATCGGCTGGACTTTTTATCAGCATGAGCATGTGGGCCGTAAAATGGCGAAGCAAATAGGGAAGCGCCTTCACATGTCAAACGATAATATTGAGTATCTTGCCAAGCTCGTGCGCTGGCATCAGCAGCCTATATCGCTAATGGACGAGGGAATTACTGACAGCGCGGTCAGGCGATTAATCGTAAATTTAGGCAATGAGCTTAATGATCTGTTAAAACTCGGCCGGTCCGATATTACGACCGGCAATCCGTTAAAAAAAGAGAAACGATTAAAAAATTATGACCGGCTTCAAAAACGTATAGCTGAGGTGATTGACAAAGATAAATTGCGGGAGTTTCAGTCACCGTTGCGCGGAGATGAGATAATGAAATTATGCGGCTTAGAGCCCGGGCCGATAGTGGGGAAGATAAAAGAGGCAATTGAAGAGGCCATTTTGGACGGCATTATTCCAAATGAATACGAAGACGCGTTAAAATACTTTCATTCAATAAAAATGGATTTTCTAAATAAATAATTTTATGGCATTTTTTAAGTCAAAAAAATTCATTGTAATATCGGCCATCATTTTAATTATCGGAGGCCTGGTTGTGTATAGTCAATATAAAAAGGCGAATACTCCGATTGTATATGATACGGTCAAAGCCGTCGTAGGTACAATAAAACAAACGGTTGAGGCTACCGGAAAAATTCAGTCGGCCAATGATTTGTCATTGCGATTTGAAATTTCAGGAACGGTTGGAGAAGTAAAAGTTATAGAGGGTTCAGTAGTAAAAGCGAATGATATACTAATGCGTTTAAAAACCGCCGATCTCGACGCGGCTGTTGCGCAGGCGAGCGCAAATCTAAATCAAAGATTGGCCGGAGCCACCAAAGAAGACATTTCATATTATCAGTCAGCCGCCGACTTGGCTAAGGCATCGCTCGACCAGGCAATTGCCGACGGCGCGCATTCTATTTCATCGGCTGAATCAGCCGTGGAAACCGCGAAAAATAATTTAAAATTGGCGGAGGGAGGGGATAATAGTGAGATCGTTTCCAATGCCTACGAGAATGCTGTAGGAGCTCTTCAATCGAGTTTATCAACAATGGATAACAGCCTGACTCAAGCAGACAATATTTTAGGTATTGATAACCCGCTGGCAAACGACGATATTGAACAGTACCTGTCTATCAAGGATACATCCAAATTACCTATTGCAAATCTGGCATATTCCGTTGCGAAATTGAATGTTGCTTCGGCGCGATCGATAATTATCGGTTTGACAACACAAAGTCAGCGATCTTTAATTGATGACTCTCTGGATAAAGCTGAAATTGCATTAAGCAGTTGTGCTCAACTTTTAATCAATGTTAAAGATACGTTGGTTGCAACCACGCCTGCCGGCTCTATTACGCAGGCAATTCTTGATTCAAAGAAGACAACAATCGAAACAGCCCGGTCTGCAGCCGGCACGCAGTATAATTCAATTATTTCCCAGCGACAGCAAGTTAGCTCGGCAAAAAATAGTTATAATACTTATTTGATTGCTTATAATAGAGCGCTATCCGATTTGGAGAATACGAAAAAATCAGCGCAGAGCAATATTGATATGAAGGATGCTGCGTATAAACAAGCGCAGGCAAATCTTGCCGCAAAAATTAATCCGCCGCGTGAAGTTGATGTTGCGGCGTATCGGGCTGCGCTCTCCCAGGCAATCGCCAATCGCGATAAAGCGATTATGCGCGCCCCGATTGATGGTATGGTTACAAAGATATACAAAAAGAAGGGCGAGTTTGCTTCAATGAGTGAAGTAGCTCTTGAACTTTTATCGCCTCATTTTGAAATCGACGTTGATATCCCGGAAACCGATGTCGTCAAATTAAAATTGCAAGACACCGTTATTGTGACTCTCGATGCCTATGGAGACGATGTTAAGTTTAGCGGGAAAGTCATATCGATCGATCCGGCCTCTACTGATGTACAGGATGTTGTTTATTACAAAGTAAAAGTAGCTCTCGACGATTCAGATAGAGAAATTAAATCCGGCATGACAGCCAATGTTACTGTAAGCACTGCTTCGCGCGACAATGCGTTGTATATTCCGTTTCGCGCCGTAAGAACAAATAGCCAAAACGAAAAATTCGTGCGCGTTCTTGTAAAAGGCGCACCGCAAGATACGACGGTTAAACTCGGACTTCGAGCCGATGACGGGCAGGTGGAGATTCTTGAGGGGTTGAAAGAAGGGGATGAAATAATTCTTAGCGTTCAGGGACAATAAAATTGTATGGCTCTTATTGAAGTTGTAGATTTGGATAAGGAGTACGTCAACGAAGAAGTGGTTACACCCGTTCTTCACGGTTTAAATTTCAAAATTGAGAAGGGAGAATTTGTTGCCATCATGGGGCCGTCCGGTTCAGGGAAATCCACTCTTATGCACATTCTTGGTTTTTTAGACAAACTTTCAAAAGGAAAATTTGTTTTTGACGGCAAGGATGTCAGCACATTGACTGATGATGAATTAGCAGAGATGCGCAGTAAGTCCGTGGGTTTCGTCTTTCAGGCATTTAATCTTTTACCCAGAACAACCGTGTTGGAAAATGTGATACTGCCGCTTATATACACTAAAATGTCGGAAAAAGAGCGCATGTCAAAATCAAAAGCCGCCTTGTCTTCTGTTGGCTTAGACCATCGTTTACAATTTGTGCCCAGCCAGCTCTCGGGCGGTGAAAAACAAAGGGTGGCGATCGCCAGAGCCCTGGTGAATGAACCGGCCGTTATTTTTGCCGATGAACCAACGGGAAATCTTGATTCCAAATCCGGCCTGCAGGTTATGCAAATTTTACAGGAACTGAACGAGGAGGGCCACACCATTATTCTCGTGACACACGAAAAATATACTGCCGAACATGCGAAAAGAATTTTGCGTATCAGAGACGGCGAATTAGTGGGAGACGAAATTGTAAACAATCGTCAAATAGCGAATGGCGCGAAAGAGCTGATAAAGTAAATATCGTGGTGTTATGAACTTGTTTGAGCAAATCCGTTCAGTATGGAAAATTATCGGCCGCAATAAAGTGCGGTCGATTTTGACAATGCTCGGCATCGTTATCGGCGTTATGGCCGTTATTGTTGTTATGTCTGTCGGCGCCGGAGCACAAAGCTTGATATTAAATCAGATTAAAAGCATGGGCTCAAATCTTGTCGGGGTTTTGCCGGGGCAAGCGGACGAGAAAGGCCCTCCGGCTTCAGCCATGGGTATAGTTATCACCACTCTCAAAGATGATGATATTAAAGCATTACTTAAGGAGATTCCATCATTAACCGCCGGTACGGGGTATGTTAAAGGCGCGGAAACCATCAGTTGGGGAGACCAAAAGACTGATACGAATTTTACCGGTGTGAGCGCTCAATATACTGAAGTTGAGGACGCGAAAGTTGAGTTCGGCCGATTTTTTACCGAAGAAGAGGAGCGGGCTTCGACAAGGGTGGTTGTACTTGGGAGTACGGTAGCTAAAGATTTATTTGGTGATCAGGACCCTTTGGACAAGCAAATTAAAATCAAAAAAACTCTTTTTAACATCATTGGTGTAATGAAAGAGAGGGGCACTTCGGGCATGCAAAATCAGGATAATCAGGTATTCGTGCCATTATATACGGCGCAGAAATTACTTTTAGGAATTGATTATATAAGTTTTGCCCGGTTTAAAGTTGATAATGCCGAAGATGTGAATTCTGCCATGGAACAAATGAATGTTATATTGCGAGACCGCCATAAGATAGACAAACCGGAAAACGATGACTTCAACGTTCGTTCCACGGCGCAGGGTTTGGACGCTATTATGTCAATTACCAATGCGTTAAAAATGTTTCTGGCGGCGATTGCCGCGATTGCTCTAATCGTCGGCGGAGTCGGTATTATGAATATTATGCTGGCGGCCGTTCAGGAGCGAACGCGTGAGATTGGTTTGCGCAAAGCGGTGGGCGCAAAAAACAGTGATATCACGGTTCAGTTTTTAGTTGAATCAATTACCATTACTTTAATAGGCGGCATAATAGGAATTATTCTGGGAATATTTATTTCTTATTCAGTTGCGAAAGTCGCCCAGCAAATGGGATATAATTGGGATTTTGTGATATCAATATCTGCAATTATTATTGGTTGTATTGTCTCCGTGGGAGTGGGCCTGCTTTTTGGTATTGCCCCGGCTCGCCGGGCGAGCCTTCTTGATCCGATAGAGGCATTAAGACATGAGTAATATGAATTTCACGCCGATAAGATTGGCATATAACGCATTAAGCGCGCAAAAAACGCGAACTATTTTAACGATTCTCGGTATGAGCATTGGTATTGCCGTTGTCATAACAATAATGGCTGCCGGCAAAGGTCTGGATTATATGGTGATGGGTCAATTGGAAATATTTTCTCCTAACACAATTACCGTTGAAGTAAAAGTACCGGCAACCAAGAAAACATCGAACGATAATGCCATGGGTATAGCCACGGGCATTACCATTACCACCCTAAAAGACAAAGACTTGGATACGGTATTAAAGCATCCCAATGTCTCAGCAGCTTACGGGTTTGTCATGGGTCAGGCGGTGGTCAAATATCAAAATGAAACTAAAACAAGTTTATTGTTCGGCGAGGGGTACAACCTGCAGGAAGTGGAAAAATTTGCGATAGATTCCGGCAGGCTGTTTACGCAAGACGAAGAAGATTCACTTACCCAAGTGGCTGTTCTCGGCTCAAAGATGAGCGAACTTCTTTTCGGTCAAGAAAATGCAGTCGGCAAAACAGTATATATCAAGGGAAAGCCGTTCAGAGTTGTTGGAGTAGCGGCCAAGCGGGGCGCAGTGCTTGGAATGGATATGGATAAAATGATTGTATTACCCGCTAAAACAATGCAGAGACGAATTTTGGGTATTGATTATTATCAGGAAATAATTGCTAAGGTTATAGACAGAACGCAAATTAAGCAAACCGTTGCCGACTTGGAACAATCCTTGCGTGAAAATCATGATATTACAGATCCGAATAAAGATGACTTTGCTGTAAATACAATGGAAGAAGCCGCCAAAATGCTGTCTTCGGTTGTAAACGGGTTAACATTGCTTCTGGTGGCGCTCGTATGTGTTTCTCTTCTGGTCGGCGGTGTGGGCATCATGAATATTATGTATGTTTCCGTTACGGAACGCACTTATGAAATCGGATTGCGCAAAGCGCTTGGGGCTAAGAGTAAAGATATACTGATGCAGTTTTTATTTGAGGCGATAATACTAACTGTAGCGGGTGGAATTTTTGGAATAATTTCCGGAGCCTTGCTGGCGCTCGTGATATATTTTATTGCCACCAGCTACAACTACACATGGCTTTATTCGGTGCCCCTGTCGTCAATCTTTCTTGCCATCGGGTTTTCCGCCGCCATTGGCCTGATTTTTGGCATATACCCAGCCAAAAAGGCGGCGTCGCTCAATCCGATGGAGGCCTTGCGCCGTGAATAGTGTTTGGCTTGCCAACAACACTCCGCAATGATAATATTCAAGCGTGAAAAGGTATTTTTAAAGCCAGCTAATTGGCTGTTTTAATTGTTATGGCCGATACCCAGGCAATCAAAGACCGGGTTGATATTGTCCAACTAATTCAGGAGTATCTTCCCCTAAAAAAAGCGGGCGCAAACTGGAAGGCGCCATGCCCGTTTCATCATGAGAAAACGCCCTCGTTTATGGTGCATCCTGAGAAACAAATCTGGCACTGTTTTGGCTGTGGCAAGGGCGGAGATATTTTTACATTTGTGCAGGAAATGGAGGGCTTGGATTTTCCGGAAACACTGAAACTTTTGGCCGACCGCGCCGGAGTAAAGATTGAATCGAGCCAATATAGTGAAATAAATAAAAGTCAGAAAAACAGAATTTATGAGATAAACTCAAAGGCGGCATATTTTTTCCATCATCTTTTATTGGAGATGTCTGCGGCTGCCGTAGCCAGAGAATATTTATACAAAAGACGATTACTGAAGGAGCAAACAGTGATTGATTGGCAAATCGGTTTTATTCCCGACCAATGGGACCTGCTGACTCAATATCTTCTCAAAAAAGGTTTTGGTATTGATGATTTAGTTGCTTCCGGTCTGACTGTAAAAAATGATGAACGTAAGAGCCATTACGACAGGTTTCGCGGGCGAATAATGTTTCCCATTCAGGATGTTCACGGAAATATCGTCGGTTTTACCGGCAGAATCCTTGTGGAAACCGAAAATTCCGGCGGTAAATATGTTAACACTCCTCAAACACTGGCATATGATAAATCCAGAGTGATCTACGGGCTCAACAAAGCCAAACAGGAAATAAAAACCAAAGACATGGCTGTGCTCGTGGAGGGGCAGATGGACGTGATTGCCTGCCATGAAGCCGGTATGAAAAATGTTATTGCCGCTTCCGGCACTGCGTTAACAGACGATCAGGTGCGCCTGATAAAGCGATACACCAATAATATCGCCATGGCATTTGATGCAGATAGTGCAGGGCAAAATGCCGCCAAGCGGGGGATTGATGTGGCCTTATTGGCCGGATTGAATATTAAAGTGATAAAAATTCCTGATGGCGCGGGCAAAGACGCTGACGAATGCTTAAAAAAGAATTCTAACGTCTGGTTTAGATCCGTTGATGAGGCGACAGGAATAATGGAGTGGTATTTCGCAAACATATTGAAAGGGGCGAATTTGAGCGATCCAAAGACAAAACAGAAAGCGGCGCAGGCACTTCTTTCTGAAGTTGCAAAGATACCGTACGCAGTGGAAAGGGAGGCCTGGGTAAAGAAAATGTCCGAGCTTCTTGGCGCGGACACGGCAATTTTGCTTGAAGAACTGCGTAAAATCAAGCGGGAAACGCGCGAGCCGGCATCAGCCAATGTTCAGACAGCGCAAAGTGAGAAGGAAACCATCTTAGTCGGCGGGCAGAGGATAGACTTGTTGAGGCAAAAAGTATGCGCTTTAATAATCAGCCGGCCTGCAATTTTTTCTGCTCTGCACGCGTATATAAAGCCGGAGTATTTCGTAAATACCGCATACAGCCCCCTTTACGAAATGCTGGAAAAACAATATAATGATAACATCCGGCCATCGCTTGGCGATTTTAAGTTAAATAACGCGGCAGGAGAGAATCTTGCGGACCTGCTATATATGCAGTCGCAAAAAGATTACGCGGAATTGAGCGATGAAGACAGTGAAAAAGAAGCCGTACTGATACTGAGTGAAATTGATAAGATGTATAAAAAAAGCCGGCGCGATGAGTTGGCTCGCGAGTTGAAAACAGTTCAAGATCTGGGAGACAGCGCGAGGGAAAATGAATTATTAAAACAAATAATGGATTTAACAAAATAACTTTTTATGTCCCGAAAAAAAAGGACAATCAAAAAGGCGGCTGCCCGCAAAACGACCCAGAAGGCCGTTTCAAAAAAAGGCAAGACCGCAAAAAAAAGAATTGTAAAAAAGCCGGCAAAAAAGAAAGTTTTAAAAAAATCCAGGGTTAATGCAAAAGTAAAGAAACATTTTAAAAAATTTAAACAGCCGATAATAATTGAAGAGGTGGAAGAGCCGGCCGATGAGCGCATATGGCATCTGATAGATAAAGGCCGTATTCGCGGATTTATTACCGAGGTGGAAATGCTAAGCATTTTTAACCGCCCGGAAAGGTATCTCGACCTCTACGAGGGCTTCCTGGATCTGCTTGAAAAAAATGGCGTGGCGCTGGTGGAGGGTCAGAATGGCCTGCTTGGTTCTCACGCCGAGCGCAAGGAAGTATTAAAGGGCTTCCAGGGTGAACAGCCTGATATGGACGTGCCTTTTGATTTGGGACAAATTTCTTCCGATTCAATTCAAATGTATTTGCGGGAGATAGGGAAAATCCCGCTTCTTAAAGGCGAAGAAGAAGTGTCTCTGGCTAAACGAACGGAAAAGGGCGACCGCGCCGCAGAGTGCAAACTGATTGAAGCCAACCTGCGCCTGGTTGTTTCCATTGCTAAAAAATTTGTCGGCAAGACATTGTCGCTTTTGGATTTGATACAGGAAGGAAATATCGGTTTATTCCGCGCCGTAAAGAAATTTGATTACAGAAAGGGCTATAAATTCTCTACCTACGCCACCTGGTGGATCCGTCAGGCGATTACCAGAGCCCTGGCCGACCAGTCGCGCACCATCCGCATTCCTGTGCATATGGTTGAGACAATCAATCGCTTTCAACAGGTTCAACGCCGCTTGTTGCAGGATTTGGGCAGAGACCCGACGCCTGAAGAATTGGCCGCAGAAATGGGCGAGGAGGTTGATAAAATAAATCACATTATAAAGATTTCACAGGATACAGTTTCTTTGGAAGTATCAGTCGGCGATGATGACGACGACTCATCGCTTCAGGATTTTATTGAAGACGTGAAAAATGTTTCGCCTGACCGCGCCGCCGGCTTGCAGATTTTGCGCGATTACGTGAAAGAAGCGATTAAAGATTTGTCCGCCCGCGAACAAAAAATTCTGGAAATGCGCTTTGGCTTAACCGATGGTGTCACCCATACGCTTGAAGAAGTGGGCCAGGAATTTGGCGTAACTCGTGAACGCATCCGCCAGATTGAGGCAAAGGCATTGGAAAAAATTAAGGATATGAACATCGTTCAAAAGCTAAGGGACTACTAATATGTCCGAATTCGCCAAAGTAAATCCGTCAGATATATCTCCTAAACAAGAAAAGCAACCCGAAACAGTATTATCTCCCAGAGACAATGCCCGCCTTATTAATATCCTTAAAAGAGCCAAAGCAGCTGAAGCAGACGAAGACACGATACTTGCCATCCGGCTATATGAGGAATACCTTGAAGAGTTTGAAAAGATAAAAAGAGGCGAAACGTCGGAAGAAACGAGTGGTTCGGAAGAAGGTGAAGTGACTTTAGCCGAAGCTGAGAGAATTTTCGGAGAAGATTTCCACGGTCCGGAAGCAGTGGAAAAAACATTTGACTTCCACGTCAGAGAATCCGAAGTTCCGCCCATTCCATTTTCCCAGGAAGACCTTGAAAGAGCCAAAGAACTCGGTCAGATGCTCATTCTTCGTCCAAGACACCGACCAAGATGGTAACCCCCTGACAATGAAGAGTATGGATGACTTGTTCACCAGAGAAATGAAAGGCAAAGCTCTGCACAGCACCGGTTCGTACAAAAGTGAAGATTTTTTTACCAAAGAAGTTCCTGAACCGCGCTGGGCTCTTGTTTCCAAGGAAGTTATCCCTGGCACACTCGACAAAAATTATTTTGAACAGACGAAAATAATTGTCAACTACCTATCAGAGGAAGTTTTTAAAGGACAAATCATGCCTGCAACATATCTCTCGGCTATTAATGAATTCGCCGACCAAAAAGATGACATTCAGGGGCTAATAAATAGTTATGAATGGCATGTGGCTGCTGAAAAACTTGCCAACCTTCAAATAAACCAGCTTACCCGCCAAACCCCGGCTGAAGCCCTCTATGATATTCTCATCCATTTTCAAACTACCGGAAAATACCTATTGGAGAAAATGTACACTTGGACCACTCGCCGCAGTCCCGACGGTGATCTCCTCGGTGATCTCGTCGGTGTGGGTGTTACTGGCTCCGAGGGCGCGGACGTGTTCAGGTATGGGTCCGGCAGCGAAGGCGACTATCTCGGTGTTTCTTTCTCCCGCCGTGTCTAAATTTTGTAAAAATTTAAAAGAGAAATGTCGAGACAGCGGTAATCGTTTGCGTCAAAAATACGCTATGAAAATAATTTTATCCGGCGGAGGAACGCTCGGGCCGGTAACAACACTACTCGCCATTGCCGATGCTTACAAAAAACGCAATTCACAGTGCGAGTTTTTGTGGATAGGGACAAAAAGCGGCCCTGAAAAAAGAGTGGTTGAAACCGCCGGTATAAAATTTTTTTCAATTAAATCCGGAAAATTGCGCAGGTATTTTTCCGTTATAAATATTTTTGACTTATTCAGAATATCAACTGCTTTTTTTGAATCTGTTATGATTTTAAAAAAAGAGAAACCGGATTTGCTTATTTCTGCCGGCGGATTTGTCAGTGTGCCTCTGCATTGGGCTGCCTGGTTTCTAAAAATTCCCACTTGGATTCATCAGCAGGATGTTATGCCCGGGCTGGCCAATAGATTAATGGCCAAGACCGCTACTAAAATCACTGTTGCGCTTGAAAAAAGCCGGCAATATTTTGACATCAAAAAAACCGAGTGGATTGGAAATCCGTGCCGTGAAATAGCGGCGGACATAAATAAATCAAGAGAATATTTTAATATTCGCGATAATGAACCGGTCATTCTGGCGGTTGGCGGAGGAACGGGGGCGCAAAAATTGAATCAAATGGTGCTTGAAGCATTGCCGCAGCTGTCGGAGTCCTGGCATATTATTCATATTGTCGGGCCGGAGCGTAGTGCCGATGGAGATGAAGATGCAACAAAAAAATACGCGAATTACAAGGTATTTCGCTTTTTGAATGAAGAAATGATATACGCCTTGAACGCGGCGGATATTGTTTTTTCGCGCGCTGGTTTTGCCACTCTTACTGAACTGGCTTTTTTATCTAAAGCCGTAATTCTCATGCCGATTTCTGACACGCATCAGGAAAAAAACGCGGAACCGCTGGCAAAAGCCGGAGCCGTTTCGCTTATTGATGAGCGCACTGACGACGGCGCAGTACTGGCAAAAAAAATTAAAGAACTGGCGCAAGACCCGGTTAAGAGGGAAGCGATAGGCAAAGTTTTGCATAATTTCTTGCCCGTAGCAAAGCCGGACAAGATTTCTGAAATAATAGACATACTAATAAAAAAATAATCCCGGCTTTATGCGGGGATTATTTTTATTTCATTAATTTGATTTTTCAGATTCGCGTTGGAACGGTATTTTGCCAAAATATATTCAGGAGAGTAGCCGATCCAATAGCCGTTTTTTTTCTGCTCAAACAAAACCGGTCTAATTTTTCCCTTAAGCTTAGACGCATACTTCCTGGCAACCACTCCGGACAATTTTATCAGACGCTTTACGCGTTCCGTTTTTGTTTTATCGTGCACTTGTGTCATCGCGCCGGCAGGCGTATTGGGACGCTTGGAGTAGGGGAATACGTGGACTTTTGAAAAGCCGATTACTTTTACATATGCCATTGTCTCGTCAAATTCCTTATCTGTCTCGCCCGGAAAACCGACGATAATGTCAGTCGTAAACGAGAATAGCGGATATTGTTTGCGTAGTTTATTAACGATTTTCAGATAATGTCCGGTTGTGTATCCGCGATTCATTCGCTTTAGAATACTGTCCGAGCCTGACTGCAATGACAAGTGCCAGTGCGGCATCAGACGCGGGTTTTTGAACACTCCTATCAATTCCGCCGTAATTAACCGGGGATCAAGTGAACCGAGGCGGATACGCTTGATACTCGTATTCTTCAAGATATTCTTAAGCAGGCTGGTCAGGTTTGTTATTCCCGCACGGTATTGGCAGATGTTTACTCCGGTTAAAGTAATCTCATTGATTCCCCGATTTTCCGCCTCAATGATTTTTCTAATCACTTCTTTCGCGGGTACGCTTTTTGATTTTCCGCGATAATGGGGGATTACGCAGTAAGTGCAGTTGAAATTACAGCCACCCTGTATCTTTATTAGTCCGCGCGTGCGGTCAGCCACAATTTTGTCATTGCGAGCTTCCGAAGAAAGCGAAGCAATCCCTTGGTTTACTGAATTCACATGGGATTGCTTCGTCGTTTCACTCCTCGCAATGACATAAATTTGTTTAATAATATCACCCGCAGTTTGCGCCACATAATCAATCTCCGGCAGATCACGATTTTCCAGGCAACCGCCTGCGATAACATACGCGCCTCGTTTTTTCGCTTGCCTTATCAGTCCGCGCGTTGTTTGACTGGCGTTCATCGTTACGGCGCAGGCGCGAATAATGGCTACGTCAGCGTGAGAAGAAATGGGAACAAAAAAATGGCCCAATTTTTTTAGCGCGTTTTTAATTTCATCTGATTCGGCCTGATTTAATTTGCAACCGAGGGTTATTATTGACAGTTTCATATCCCGTAGAAGAATTTTGAATGTTGATTAACTTTTAATATGACTAGCACTTCGCTGGTGATAGAGCCTGTCCCGTCTTAATAAATTATGCTATTGGATTTTGCCCAGTGGGCAAAATCGTTCAAAATTTCTCTACGGGACATATTAGTCGGATTCTATCAATATTTTGAAAAAATTTCAAGAATAGAAATGCGGGCCGAAATTCGACCCGCATAAAAAAGAACGTTTACTTTCCGTTTCTAATCATAAGCAAGGCGGCTATGATTAAAGATGTGCCGGAAAGCAGCCAGGCAAAGGGGATGGAAACGCATTCGGCGACGATGCCGCTGACGACGAGGCCGATGACGCCGCCGATGTGCTGTGACATCGCTTCAAACGAGATAAGTGTAGCCCGTTCGGCCGAAGGAATATTATCGTTGAGGTAGGCATCCCGCAGGGGCTTATACATACCTCTGGCCACTTCGTGTATAAGAAAAACCGAAATGGCCCATGGGAGCAGGTTCATCATTCCGGATAAGGCAATTCCCAAACCGATAATGATCTGCACGGTGCTGATAGCCGTCCTTTCATTTATAATCCGCTTCGATGCCGACCGGGCGATTGAATAGCCGATAATCATACTTATTGCAATGGCGGTATAGACATACGGCAGCCATTTTTTGTCGCCGGTCAGTCCGCTGAAAAGCAACTGCCAGTGCATGTTCGGCGCCTGAATCGCGCAGAACTGGAAGAGCGATGCAAATATCAGGAACCGGAAATTGGCGTTTGAGCGGGCGTGTTTCGCACTTCTTGCGATGGTATTTATGAATTCCCGCCAGTATTCTGCTATTGTTTTCTCGCTCCTCTCGAAGTAATCTTCGCGCATGCTGAAATACGCGAAGATACCGGTGAACGTGAATATGACTCCGCCGATCAGCCACGGCAGATTGATGTCTATGCCGAAGAGGTAACTGCCGACGAAGGCACCGATGATGCCGACGAGTGCGGCCAGCTGTTCCGCCCGGGCGAATATCGGCATGTACTGATTGCCACCGCCGTAGTGTTTGAGAGAATCCACCAGCCACGCTTGAAACGCGCCACTGGCGCAGGTAAAGCCTACGGCGCCGATGATTTCGGCAATCATGAAACCGTACAGCGTGGTTGATTGCGAATAGACAAACAGCGACAGACCGTGAATCAGACAGGAAAGCACATACGACCGCTTGCGTCCGAAGACATCGGCGATGGCACCGGTGGGGATTTCACACAGAAACAGAGCGATGAAGTAGGCGGCGTTCACCAGGTTGGCCTCAAACAGATTGAGGCCGTTGGCCTGGAGAAAGAGCATATAGCAGGTGAAGATGAATGAGATTGCAAACCTCTCCATCACCGAGAGCAGCAGATACAAGCGAATTGATTTGGTTATCATTTCCATCTCCTTTGGTTGTGAATGAGCGCCTAGACAGGTTGGGCGCAAAAAAACGCCCCGGCTTATCTAGCCGAGGCGCTCTTTAAAATAGAGATGGTTTTATCTGAAAATATTATAAAAACCGCCATGGCTAAATAAACAATAAGAAACCCGAGAATCGGCAACAATGCCGAGTTTGGTCGGGTTCATATAGCCCTTAGTAAATTGGCGGTGATTTTGTTGCATATATTAATTATATCGCATATATTTAGGCTACCATGGAATTTGGGTTTGGTCAAGGAGGGGGGCAAAGCCTTTAGGTTGCTCATAATTTGAGTCGGCGGGATTCAGAATCGGCGCTTCGCGCCTCTCACGAAAACCTTCGGGTTTTCGTGAACTTTCCTCGGCAAGAGAAAACTCCCATTTTCTTCCTTTCCCGTTCGAATCCCAACTTTGAAACACAAAATAAAAAAACCCACTAAAGTGGATTATTTTTATTTTGTGACCCGGCTGGGATTCGGACCCAGGACCTCTTCCTTAAAAGGGAATTGCTCTACCAGCTGAGCTACCGGGCCAATAGACATAACACTCCGAAAATGATACAATATATTTGCAAAAAAATCAAGAGGGGAAGCCAAAAATGGTGGATAAATCATTATTATTTTTATTTATGTTGGATAAAAAGTATTTTTCAAACATACGGTCGGTATCGCTGAATTACGCGGAAAAAAGGCGTGAGATTATCAAAATATCAGGCGACGCCCAACAGCACGCTAAAAAGGCTATTTTCGCCCTTGTACGCGATGATATGAAGGCGGCCGATGATTTATTGTCTCAATCCAGGGCTCAGATAGCCGAAGCTGCTGAAATCATAAAATCTGACGAGCGCCTTTCAGGCGAGGGTTCCCACCGGGCGGCTCTTGAAGAATTTGTTGAGGCCGATTTAGTCAGACAGGCTCTGACCCAAAAATCAATCGGGAAGATAGCAAATCTTGAGCTGGAAGCAGACCAATATATTAGCGGTCTTTGCGATGTTCCGGGTGAACTGTATCGTTATGCTATAAAATCAGCTACTGAAAAGAAGTTTGACCGTGTTACTGAATGTTATGAAATTGCCGAAGAAATAATTACCGAATTGGTGGATATGGATTTAACCGGTTATAACCGCCAGAAATTTGATCAGGCAAAGCAGGCACTTCATAAATTGGAACAGGTCGTGTACGAAGTCAGTTTGAAACGCCTCTAAACTATGAATGTTTTCCTGAGATTATACCATTGGAAACTCGCCTGGCTTGCATACTTGTGGTACGGAAGGCCGTCCAAAAAGCTGATTGTTGTCGGTGTGACGGGCACAAAAGGAAAGTCCTCCGCCTGCCGTTTTATTGCTTCGGTTCTGGAAGCAGGTGGATATAAAGTTGGCATGCTCTCTACTGTTGAATTTCAAATTGGCGATAAGCGCTGGCCTAATGATAAAAAGATGACCATGCTGGGACGTGGTCAAATTCAAAAAATGCTTCGGGGTATGGTTCGAGCCGGATGCCAGTATGCCGTAGTGGAAACATCATCCGAAGGAATTCTGCAATACCGCCATATTGGTTTGAACTATGATGTCGCGGTATTCACAAATTTAGGCACCGAACACTCTGAACGTCATGGTGGATTTGAAAATTTGAGGCGGGACAAGGGAAAGATTTTCGCTGGGCTTAAAAAATATGGGAACAAAAAAATTGGGGAGAAAATTGTTGAAAAAATTATAATTGCGAACATAGATGATGCTAACGCTGAATATTTTTTACAATTTCCGGCTGATAGAAAAATTTCCTACGGAATAATCCTACCCAACGCCGATATACGCGGCCATATAGTTGAAAGTACTATCGCAAAGACTATTTTTACAGTTGATGGCAAAAAATATGAAGCGAATGTCCCCGCTGCCTTCAATGTGTATAACTCGCTCGCCGCAATGGCTGTCGCCAAGTCGCAAGGCGTAAGTGATGATAAAATTTATTCCGGCCTATCGTCGGTTCGCGGCATTCCGGGACGAATGGAATTTATCGAGGAAGGCCAGCCGTACAAGGTGGTCGTTGATTATGCGCATGAACCGATGAGTTTAGCGGAATTGTTTTCAAGTTTACGACGTTTCGTCGGCAATAAACAAAAAATAATTTCTGTTATTGGTTCGGATGGCGGAGGACGAGATAAATTAAAAAGAGCGGAAATGGGCCGTATTGCCGGTGAGATGACGGATATGGTAATTATTGCAGACGTAAATTGTTTCGATGAAGACCCCATGGATATTGCGGAAATGATTGCTGTTGGAGCAAGAAATGCCGGCAAAAAAGATGGCACTGATATGCTTATTGAAATTGACAGAAAAATTGCCATTGAAAAAGCTTTGGAAATTGCTGAGCCGGGAGATGTGGTGGCAATTACAGCGAAAGGAACGGAACCGTTTATCGCCGTTTCTGGCGGAAAAAAAATTCCATGGGATGATCGTACGGTCGCCCGGGAAGCAATAGAATATGTCGCTACGAAAAAAAATTAATTTAGCCGAAGGTGAAGATATAGCGGAATCGATCCATTCGTCGCCGCTTTTTCATTTTTGGCATTTTTTTATCGGCATTTTCGTATTAGTATTGGGTGCTTTTTTCAGTTTTTGGCTTTTAGCCAGCGGTATTTTAGGCAGTATAGCGCTCACAGCCATTGGTTTTATCGGTGTAATTATCATTTTTAGAGCTTGGTCTTCCAGTAAAAAGAATTTTTGGGTAATTACTAACCGCCGCCTGATAGATGTGGAAAAGCATGGCCTGTTGGATGAATCAATTTCGGCCACGGCACTTGGAGAAATAAAAGATGTTTTTGTTCATAAAAAGGGTTTCGGTGCGCTTTTTTTCGACTATGGCGATATTACCGTTGATGTATTCAGTGATTCATACGCCCTGACCTTACACGGCGTACGTCAGCCTCAGCATTTTGCCGACCAATTAACAGTTATGTCCAGAACAGTAATGAGACGCAGGCAAATGGCCAGTAGTCAGCTGGCGATAAATAATTTCTACAGGGTTTTGCCATCACTTGGATTAAATGAACTAATTGAAGTCAAAAACCGTATTGAAAATCAAGTCCAGAACCATGAAGAATGAAATAAATTATGAGTCAAAATAGCAACGGCTGGTCACAATTTTTCTATTCAAAGATTTTTCTTTTCATAATTTTAGTTGGCATTTTTTTTGTCGGTTTCGCTTTTTTACGATCCTATTATCAGGATTATCAGGTGAAGCAGGAGATTGAACGGCTTAAGTCGGAAGCAGACACTCTGGAATCAAAAAAGATTGAAACTTTGGAGATTCTGAAATACGTGCAGTCTTCTGATTTTGCGGAGCAGAAAGCAAGGATGGAATTTAACATGAGCAAGCCGGGCGAGCAGGTAGCTATCGTAAAGAGCGGCGGCAGCGGTGAAATTGGCAATGGACAAGTGGATAATATAGTGGTAGAATCAAGCAACGTTTCAAATTTTATTAAATGGTGGAATTTTTTCACCGCATACTAATTTTTATATGGAGAATATACCAACAACAGTGAGCCCGGAAAATAAAAAGAGCGTCGCGGGTAAATTATCGGAAAAGGGGAAAAGAAATCGCGATTTATTTCTTTACGGACTATTTGGATTGGTTGGGTTGATGGTGATAATAGTGGCCGGATACGGTGTAATTAGGGTATATTTTCAGGGTGCGACAGATGGAGCGACAAAAATTGTTTCCAGCATATTACGATTACCTCTGGCAAAAGTTAATGGACAAGTCATTTTGTATTCTTCCTATATCGGAGACATGGGGGCTATCAGATTATTGCGCGATTATGATAAACAATACGGCGGAGAAATGGCCGGTTTAACCGATGTTGACCTGTCAGATAATGTTGTAAATCGGTTGATCGACAATATCATCGTTGATGAGTTGGCTAAAAAATATAATCTTTCTGTGGCGGAAACAGATGTAAAGACTGTTGAAACACAGTTATTGGCGAATTTTAAAGATAAGGCGACGGCCGAACAGGAGATCCTAAAGCGATATGGCTGGACCTTTGAAGAATATACAAATAATGTCATCCGACCGTATATTATTCAGGGAAAATTGTATGAGTATATTGAGGTCGGGACGCAGTTGCGAGGGGAAAAAATTGCCAAAGCCGAAGCTGTGTTAAAGGAAGTTTTGGCCGGTGGCAATTTTGAGGATTTAGCAAAAAAATACGGAGAGGATGCCACGGCGGAAAAGGGCGGAGATTTGGGTTGGTTCGGAAAAGGGGAAATGGTTCCGCAATTTGAGCAGGCCGTGTTCGCGATGAAAAAGGGTGATATAAGCCAGGAGCTGGTTGAATCAACAGAAGGCTACCACATTATTTGGCTTGAGGATAGAACTACTGAAAAGGGGAAAGATGAAAATGGGAAGGCAATCGATGTGGAAAAAGTTAAGGCCCGTCACATTTTCTTCAGTTTGCCGAAATATGCGTCTCTAATTGATGAGGCGAGGCAAAAAGCCAATGTAAATTGGTATGCACCAAAAATAAATAATCCGCTTACAGCGACAACAACTAAATAATTTGCCCAGAAAGGCGGGGAAAACCCCGCCTTTTCTAAAGCGGGATTAGTACAGTGGTAGTATGCTTGCTTCCCAAGCAAGAGATGCGAGTTCGATTCTCGTATCCCGCTCTTGGCGCCGACCTAGCTCAACTGGTAGAGCAACGGTATCGTAAACCGTAGGTTATGGGTTCGAGTCCCATGGTCGGCTCGATCAAAAGAGACCAAATAGTTTTGGTCTCTTTTGGGACTCGAACGCTGGAGCATATATTAACTTCCATAAGAACCCGCGATTAATGGGTTGTTTAGTCGCCAGGGATTGTGGTATAATTTATTATGCTATGATCCAATTAAATGGAGTAAGTAAAATCTATAGCGAAGAATCAATCGGACTTCGCGATATTAACTTGCACATCGACGCGGGTGAGTTTGTTTCTATTGTAGGCCAGAGCGGGACCGGCAAATCTACACTCGTAAAAATTCTGATTGCTGAAGAGAAGCCCACCAAGGGGCAAATTATTATCGGGGATTGGGATATTACAAATATTAGTCCGGTTGATATTCCTTTTCTTCGACGTCAAATCGGCGTGATTTTTCAGGATTTTAAATTATTACCGAAGAAAACGGTTTATGAAAATGTTGCCTTCGCCTTGGAAGTGGCCGGTGAAACAAGCGACCGTATTCACAAGGTTGTGCCGCAAGTGCTGGATATTGTCGGTTTAAGCGATAAGTTTCATCGTTATCCGCTCCAGCTTTCAGGCGGAGAACAGCAGCGCGTAGCCATAGCCAGATCTTTAGTGCATCGTCCAAAAATAATGATCGCCGACGAGCCAACGGGTAATCTTGATTCAATCAACACGGTTGAAATAATTGAGATACTTAAAAAAATAAATGAATTTGGAACTACTGTTTTGCTTGCCACGCACAATCGTGAAATAGTTAACAGTTTGCGGCGGAGAGTGTTAAGTTTACGCGGCGGGGAAATTTCTTCCGACGAGCGCGAAGGGAAATATCGCTTATGACAGCTTTTTGGCGTTTGTTAAAATTTGCTTTTCAGGATCTTGGCCGAAATCTGGGGTTGTCTTTTATGACAGTCCTAATCTTGGTATTAATGCTTTTGTCTGTTAATGTTTTGTGGTCCGTTGATGTGGTAACAAAAGAAGCGGTTAAATTGGTAAAAAATCAGATAAACGTCAGTTTATATTTTAAAGCCGAAGCGCTGGATAAAGAGGTGACAGATGTAAAAAAATATCTTGCTCTTTTTCCCGAAGTGACGGATCTGCAGTTATTATCGCGTGAGGAAGTGTTAAAATCGTTCGTCGAAAGGCATAAACTCAGCGAGGAGGTTTTGACTGGGCTTACCGAATTGGGAGATAATCCTTTTGGACCGACCCTTGTTGTCAAGACACGCGAACCGGAAGATTACAAGAAAGTTATGTCAGCGCTCGACGTCCCGGAATATGAAAATTTAATTGAAACAAAGAGTTTCGAAGGACATGAAGAGGGGATCGAGAAGATTCAAAATATTACAAATCGCGTTGAACGCCTCGGTTTTGGGTTGTCTGTATTATTTGCGATTATTTCATTTCTAATAATTTTCAATACCGTCCGAGTGGCGATTTATACGCATCGGATTGAAATAAGTATAAAGAGGTTGGTTGGAGCTTCAAGCTGGTTTATCAGAGGTCCGTATGTTGTTGAATCGGTTATCTTTACTATTTTAAGTATTGGCATTACCGGCGGGCTAATTTATTTGGCTTTGCGCTGGCTTGATCCATATATTCAAATTGTCTTCCCCAATAGTTTCAGCTTGACAAATTACTATAATTCGCATATCTTCTTCTTGTTCGGTCTGCAGGCTTTGGCCGTGTTGCTATTGACAATCGCATCAAGTTTTCTGGCCATGAGGCGACAGCTAAAGGCATAATTTCCGGGGTCGTCTAAAGGTAGGACAACAGCCTTTGAAGCTGTCTATCTTGGTTCGATTCCAAGCCCCGGAACGAACGGTAGTGAGCAACGGGGAGCAATACAAATCCAAGCCACGGAAAGAAGCGCGCTTTTGGCGCTTTTTTTGTTTTTACGCGCAAATTAGTGTATAATTATCAAATGAACATAAAAAAAGTCAAATATTTGGGAAAAGATATCGTTTTGCAGATAAGAGACAGTGTTGATAATAGTGTAGCGGCGGAAATTTTTAAGCATCGGGAATATAGGCGAGCAGAAACTGCAATATCTGAAGCTAAAATAGTCATTATTGATGTTGGCGCACACGCGGGGTATTTTACGATTTATTGTCGGGCAATTAACCCAATAGTTAAAGTATTGGCCCTTGAGCCTGAGCCGGAGAATTATCAATTTTTGCTGGAAAATATCAGGCTAAATAAAATTGAGAATGTAGAGCCGCTCGAGCTTGCTCTATCTGGCATCAGCGGAGAAGCAGACCTTCTAATATCTGGGGATAGTCATAATCATTCGCTATCCGGCAACGATATGCTGGTGACCGGAAAATCGATAAAAGTTAAAACGTGTTCTCTATCTGATTTGGCAGAGAGATATAAATTAAAAAAAATCGATTTGATAAAAATGGACATTGAAGGCGAGGAATATAACGTAATATCAAAATTGTCCGACAACGATTTTTCAATTGTAAGCGCGTTTATTTTTGAATATCACAATTTCGGGGCAAGAAATCATAAGATTATTGAAAAGATATTACGCGAAAATCATTTTGGCGTGGAAATATTCCCGTCGAAGTTTGATAAAAAAATGGGCTTTATTTTTGCGAGAAATAAATTATTAAAGAGGAATTAATATGAGTTACAAAGCGTGGGTTGTTGCCGTTGACATGGGTTATGGCCATCAGCGGGCGGCGCACCCATTGAGGCATTTATCGCCAACCGGCCAGGTAATTAACGCAAATAATTATCAGGGCATTCCTAGCCATGACTTAAAAATTTGGAAGAGAACCAGATCTTTTTATGAATTTGTGTCACGCTTGACTAACTTACCATTAATTGGAAACTGGTTGTTCAATCAATATGACAAACTTCAGGCAATACCTGAATTCTATCCGAGGCGCGACTTGTCAAAACCGTCGTTTCAGATTAGAGAAATGTATAAATGGATAAAAGAAGGATGGGGAAAGGATTTGGTTAATTATTTAAACCAGGAGGATATTCCTCTTATTACTTCTTTTTTTACGGTTGCTTTTTTTGCCGAAGAGCATGGTTTTAAAAATGATATATATACAATAATTTGCGACTCGGACATTAGTCGGTCCTGGGTGGCATACAACCCCGCTCACAGCCGTATAAAATACCTGGCGCCGTGCCGTCGCGTAGTTGAGCGGTTAAAACTTTACGGCGTAAAAGAAAGCAATATTTTTCTCACTGGCTTTCCTTTGCCTGAAGAAAATTTGGGCGGCATAAATTTAAGCAAGTTAAGGGGTGATGTGGCGGAGAGGCTGATTAATTTAGATCCGGAAAAGCGCTATCGGAAAAAATATTCGGAAACACTGAAACATTTTTTGAAAGATATTAAAATTGAGGCGAAACATAATCATCCGTTGACATTGACGTTTGCGGTAGGCGGAGCCGGCGCGCAGAAGATTTTGGCCGATGATATATTGTTGAGTTTAAAGAAGAAAATTTTAGCAAATGAGATTAATTTTAATTTAGTCGCCGGTACAAGAAATGATGTATATCGATATTTTCACGAGCGCATTAAAGAAGCGGGTTTAACGAAGGCCTATGAGCGCAACCTGAATATATTGTTTGATATGCATAAGGAGGACTATTTTAAGCGTTTTAATGAATGTTTGCGTACAACTGACGTCCTTTGGACTAAACCGAGTGAGCTGGTGTTTTATAGCGCTTTAGGCCTGCCGATTGTTACAGCCCCGCCAATCGGATCACAGGAGGTATTTAACAAAACATGGCTTAAAACAATCGGCGCAGGCATATTTCAGGATAATCCGCGCTGTACAAATGAATGGCTTTTTGATTGGGTTGAATCCGGTTGGTTGGCAGAGGCGGCTATGTCAGGATTTTTGGATGGCCGGCAGTTTGGTGTGCAAAATATTATTGATGTTGTTTACCATGGAGTAAAACGACCTGATGAAGACGATAAATTGACGGAATTTTAAAATATTTTGTGTAATAAAAAACCCTCAGCCAAAAGCCGAGGGTTTTTTTAAAACATTAGGCGCGAGCAACATTGATAGCTCTCGGACCCTTGTCTGACTGCTCGACTTCAAACGTGACTGCATCACCCTGTTTTAAGGCGGTAAATTCAACACCGCTTAAAGAAGTGGCGTGAAAGAATAAATCTTTCGCTCCGTCTTCCGGGGTAATAAAGCCAAAGTTCTTATCTGTAATCAGAGTTTTGATTGTACCTGTCATAGAGATAGATAGAAACATTGTGAATAATATACAAAAATTGATCACGGGTAAAATTCGACTATGTTCCTACCTGGGATGTTTTTGTGAATATTAGTGTAGCATTAATTAGCGAGAAAGTCAATATACGGCATAAATAGCGGCGCGCTTGTCTTTTTTGTTCATGGTAGTACAATAATCTTTATGAACAGGAAAATTACCATTATTTTTCTTATAATTATTTCCGGTCTTTGCTTGTGGCTTTTGGTCAGAGGCATTTTGTGGTATCGGAATTCAGCCGCAGAACACGCGGCAGAAGAGAAGCGGAATCAGGCGATTGAAGATATTATAGATTCCCGCCGCTTACTAATTTCCGAAGATGGAAAAGGTGATGACCCTTTCGGTGAAGACAAAGTGGCGCGTGTCCTCTTGATCGGGCTTGACTCACGCATTGGGCAAGAAAGCGGTCACTGCGACGCGATACAACTTATTACCATTGATAATAATACAAGCACAGTAAGTATCACTGCCGTACCGCGAGGCACATATTCGCCTTTGCCGCCGGGCAAGGGCACAACTTCGTCGGATTATTATGTATCCAACGCCTGCGGACTTGGCGGGCTGGAATATGGAATTACACAAATTGAAAAAATTCTTGGAGTTAAAGCCGATTATTTGGTGGTTGTCGGCTTTTCAGAAGCGACGGGAATTTTACGCAACTTACGCCTTCCGACAACAGAAACGCTTCAGTGGCTAAGGCATCGGCAGGGCTATGCCATCGGCGAACCTCAGCGGGCGCACAATCATTCCACTTTTTTAAAACAAATGATGATAAAATTTGTTCCGACAAAAATATCAAAACTGGATACGGCGCTGGAATATATCGTATTTAAATTATTGAAAACAGACCTTTCGTTCACTCAAGCGAATAAGATATTGGATGCCATATCGGCGATGGATATAGCAAATCATCCGGAGAAGGTTCAATTATTCATGCGGCCGCTTTATCCGGTTCAGGATATTCCTTATGATCCGGAAGGAATTGAAAAATATTTGGACCAAACGCTCGGGCCGATAAAGCATCTGCTCAATAAAGCTGATTACTCCGGGGTGCAGGAGGAAACAGTTCAGGCGAAATTATTGGGCGTCATTGACGAAAATAAAAATAATTCCGAATTTATATCATGGGCCTACAAAAATAATCTGTGGCTTCAAATTGAAGATGATAATATGCGCCTGAACGCTCAATATGATATATTGGTCAGTTATTTGGTGTTGTTGCCGGACAAACAAGAGCGTGAATTTGTAATCGCGGACTATATTCTTGAAATGGAAAACCGGGGTGAAATCGTCTGGCAAGGAAAAGCAAGGGAGCTGTTGAGGCAGGAAAATGAAGAAAAAAATTAAAAAAAGAGGCCTCATCCGGTCGAGCCAGATGAGGCCTGAAAAAGAAAAACGACACTTTTATTGGGCTGTTATTGAACCCCGCCAAGTTTGGCGGTAGACGTTGGCGCAGTTATGCAGATACTGACGCCATTGTTCGAGTACCTTTTCCGCACCGGTACGGAAGTCGGGATCAAGAGATCGGTATATTCTGGTGGCTCGGGCAATGGTTTTTTGCTCCAACCTGGCCAACTTGCGCAAGCGTTTATCAACATCGCCTCGCAATTTAGACACCCGCTTTTGAAAAAGCTCGGTTAATGTCTCTACGCGTTCCGGGTAACGATGTACGCGGACGGCCGCAAGAGTAATCTTCTGAAAGTGGGCGAACTTTATCGCCTGTTTAATCGCTACGGGCAATCTGCCAGGCGCCGTGAACAGGGTACCAAGTATGAACTTGGAAAATTCCCAATCTGGATGTCTGATCAGATTGCGGTAGAAAATCTTGAACGCGGCTGTAATACCGGAGAGATTAAGCATGACGGAACTGGAGCAAGGTCCTTGCAATCTTCTTAGCGCGCGGCAGCGGGCGTAATAATTTCGTGATGAGAATAACCGCTCCAGCAGGTCGATATATCCCTTGATCAGGAAACGCTCGTCAAGCTTCGGCTTAAAATTCATGCAAAGCTGATGGGTGTTATTGCCGGAGCAATCAGCGCGTAATCGGCCTTCAGCCTCAAGGCGACGATAGAGAGCAGTACCGCGAGGCGCTGTTAACAGTCCGATCATCGCGGTGACAATGCCTTCCTCCTGAATGAATCGGAAGAGTTCGTCAAAAACGGTAATTTGGTCTCCGTCATTGCCGATTATGAAGCCGGCTGTTACCTCGAGTCCCGCTTTTTGAAGAATCCTGACCTTTTGTCTAATATCGCCGCGGTTTTGCTTTTTTCCCATCTCGTCCAGAACTTCCGGGTTAACAGACTCAATACCGCAGAAGACCTCTCCAAATCCGGCCTTCACCATATTTTCCCTTACGTCTCTTAGCGTCTCATTAGCTAAATCCACGCTCGCCTCGGTGAAAAACGAAAAGGGGAAACCGTGGTGTTTTTGCCATTCGGTAAGAGGTGGCAAAAGGTCGCGGACCGCCGAACGATTGCCGATGAAGTTATCGTCTACGATAAAAACGGAACCGCGCCAACCGGTCTGCCGAATTGCCTCCAATTCAGCGATAAACTGGTCGGCTGTTTTTGTGCGGGGAATGTGTCCGAATAGTGAAGTGATGTCGCAGAATTCGCAATTGAAAGGGCAGCCCCGTGAAAATTGCACTGCCATTGAGGAGTAGCGCGAAAGTTTGAGTAGGTCCCAACGCGGAATTGGCGTATTTGATATTTTCGGCTTGCCTTCCCTGGTAAGATCAACCGTGGTTCGTGAACGAACGGACAGTTCGTCATAAACTCGCTCGGCTCGGCCTGTGAGCCAATCATCAACGAATGGTGCGAGTGTTGTCTCGGCTTCATTCAGAACCAGATAGTCGGCGCCCATCTCGGCAACTTTGTCGGCATAGGAAGTCGGGTAAGGACCGCCGGCCACGACCGGTTTATTGAAGCGCTTGGCTTGAGCAATTATCTGGCGCAGTGAATCCTGCTGGACGATCATTGCTGAAACCATAACCAAATCCGCCTGTTCAAGATGCTCGTCCAAGAGCGGCTCAAGGTTGATGTCGACAATGGGTAAAACATCGAATTGATCGGCGGGTAGCATTGCGGCAACGGTCGCGAGGCCTGTTGGAGGCATTACTGCCCCCAAACCAAGCATCTTCACCGCTTCTGAAAAGCTCCAAAATGAAGGTGGAAATTCGGGGTATACCATCAGGACTTTCGTTTTGTTTTGCATTTTTGACATTTCTCCTCCCTATCGGAAAAGTGTTCGTTTTTTTGTAAAGGAACGACGCTCATCACATTCTATCATAGAATGATGTATTTTTGTAAAATTGATATCTATTGAGTGAAACATAGCACAGTTTTCCATTTGACTTATGAATAAAAAAAATCCCTTGAATTCAAGGGAATGTATTTTCGCTCCGGGGGTGGGATTCGGCTTCGGCTCAAATTTTCTTCCTAAAATTTGGCCTAGCCACCGCCTCGCGGTCGCGCTCGCTCGGCTGCGTCGCGCGACATCGCTCCGGCGTTCTCATCCCACATGCGACCAAAACTATTTGGTCGCTCCACGTCGTTCAATCAAAAAAATCCCTTACGGGACTTTTTTTCTTTCGCTCCGCTGCGCTACCCCGGAATAAATTGTGAAAGAATCGTAAATATTATAGTATGGAGCTTGTTGTTAGTCAAGATGCGCTTTGACATAGCGAAATAATGTGATAATCTAAATGTAAGCGAATTAATTTATTATCTTAACCAATATGGACAACACGCAAAAAAATGGTACAACGGGCCGGATAATATTTTTTGTATTTCTGGCCGCAGTTCTAGGAGTTTTTTATTATAATACCCGACCGGAAAAAGTAAATGCGCCCACGAACAAAGAAGTGGCAACTACTGTAGGCGCTCAAATAATTTATGTTGAAGGCTCTGTTGAATATAAAACAAGTGAAGGCGAATGGACCAGAGCCAGCGCCAATACAAGCTTACATGAAGGTGATTCGGTTGAAATTGTCGGCGTTGGAAAGGCTATAATTAATATCGACGATGGCAGTGCAATTCGTTTAAATAAAAATTCAGCAATTACATTAACCGGTCTTGATCCAAAGCATTTCATAATTACCAATGATAAGGGACAGGCATATACTCGCGTCGTGAAATCAGAGCGCCTTTTTGATGTTAAGGCAGGAGATACCACTTATCAATCAGTTGGTACGGCGTATAAAACCATCAACGAAGAGAAACTAAAGGGCGTCGAGGTTTATGAAAACAAGGTTAAAGTTTTAGGTGTTGGAGAAAAGGAAGTGCTTGTAGAGCAGGGTAATAAGTATTATGTCGTGAATACGGCAAACAAGAAGGCAGAAAAGGTTTTTGCAAAGATTGTTACTGCGGATAAAGATGAATTTGTAAAATGGAACCAGACTGAAGACGCAAAAATGACGGAAGAGGCGGTTGTTGTGGATCAAGCGGATACAACGGATACCTCTACGGAAAAAAATATTCAGGAAGATAGTCCAGTAATTTCCGATAAGCCGGTGGAAGTCTTGTCTACAGGCATTGTTTTAAGTGCTAAAGCGGTCAGCGGAGGAATAAGTTTAAGCTGGTCAGTAACAAATGTTGAAGCGCCAACAGGATTTAAAATAGTAAAAAGCTCGGAAATTAATCCGGTTTATCCCGGCAATGATTATATCTACCTGTCGGAAAGCGGGGTAAGGTCATACAAATGGGCCATTGCAGACGGTAAAACCTATTATTTCCGCGTTTGTCAGTATGTAGAGGGCAAATGCGGTGTCTATAGCAATAATATAAAGTTAACAGCACCAACAGTGCAAAAGGATGCCGGATCCGAAACAGGCACGGTAAGTTCAATATCCTTATCTTCACTTGGCAGTGGCCAGGTATTGTGGCGGGTGAGCGGATATTCCGAATTGGGTTATAAAGTGGTTTATTCAAAAAACACTTCACCTGCATATCCCACCAGAGAGGGCGATAAATATCAGTATCTGACCGATCCGAAAACAACATCCGCAACGATTGACGCGTTTAGTGGAGATGGAGTATACTATGTAAGAGTTTGTGAATATCTCGGCGGAAAGTGCGGGGTGTACTCAAATGAAATTCAAATATCACTTTAATAAAAAATAATTTATGGATAAAAATAAATTAATCGCAATTGTTGTGGCTGTTGTGGCCATAGTAATATTTGGGTATTTCATTTTTTCTTCAAAAAAGGAGTCGATTCCGGCAAATATTGGCCAGCAAAGCGGTGACATAACCGGCGAACAGCAACCAGTTTCTTCAACTGCAGACACAACCACCAGCACAACATCAACAGCCGCAACATCGACGACAAAATCAACCACGCAAACAAAGAAAACAACAACAACAAAGGCTCCGGGCGCCGTAACGCTCTCCTATACGAACGCTTTGAAGACCTATAGCGCCTCAGGCTATCGATTCCAGATTATCAACGGCAGAGCATCTCCGGGTACTATGATTGTTAAGCAGGGCAAAACGTTCATGTTGGATAACCGCGACGGCAAATCACACAGTGTTAAAGTCGGTACTGCTTCGTATAGTATCGGTGCGTATGGATTTGTGATAGCAACTGCAAGAACGCTCGGCACAAATTACATCATGGTTGACGGTATTAGTTCATCAAAAATAGAGGTGGAGAAGTAATATTTACTTATATTATAAAAATATCCCGACCTAGTCGGGATATTTTTTAATAGTTCACTTTCCTTTTTTCTCTTAACTTTTTTGTTCTCGCCCGCAGTTTCATGCCCATCTTAGTGTTTTTTCTGGCATGCTTGATGCGTGCTTTAAGCGCGCTGTTCATATATCTTTTTTAATATTGATTTTTAATTGAACTGATTATAGCATAGATATAAATATATATCAAGCCTGGCGATTATTATTCTGTTCATAAAGTATACACCATGATATAATCATAAATATATGACCATATTCCATGCAATAATTCTCGGCATTGTCGAAGGAATTACCGAATTTTTGCCAATTTCATCAACCGGGCACCTCATTCTTGTTTCCGAGCTTCTTAATCTTGGGAAAACCGCCTTTTTATCAAGTTTTGAGATAGGAATACAGCTTGGAGCGATATTCGCGGTTGTTTTTATATACTTCAAAAGAGTTTTTGCGCAAAAAATATTATTTAAAACCGTGGCTATCGCTTTTATTCCGGCTGCGGTTATCGGTCTATTCGCCTATAAATTCATTAAATCATATCTACTAGGCAACGCTCAAGTCGTATTGTGGTCATTGTTTGTTGGCGGAATAGTGCTGATAATCTTTGAGTACTTCCACAAAGAAAAATCCGCCGTAGTTCAGGAGGTTAGCCAAATAAATTCCAAACAGGCAATTATTATAGGGTTTTTTCAGTGTCTGGCGATGATTCCTGGTGTCTCTCGGTCGGCAGCCACAATTATCGGGGGGTTAACTCTTGGAATTGGCAGAAAGGCGATTGTGGAATTTTCATTTTTACTTGCCATACCCACGATGTTGGCCGCGACTTCTTTAGATCTTTTTAAGACAGGTGCATCATTCGCCGGCCGTGAATGGCTTCTACTTGCAGCCGGTTTTGTCTCATCATTCATTGTTGCCTGGTTTAGTGTTAAATGGCTTATAAAATTTATTCAAAACCATTCATTCATCGGCTTCGGAATATATCGAATTATTATCGCCATATTATTTTGGCTAATCCTATTGTAAGCAAATTGATTTTGCGTTATTATTCAAATATATATTCTAATCAAAAAAATATATGAAAGTCAGAGAATTAATGGACACAAAATATATCACCATCCCGAAGGGGTCGACTTATGAACAAGTTTTTAAGATTCTTTATGATAATAATATTAGCGGGGCACCGATTGTGGACGACGGAAAAATTATAGGAATAGTTTCGGAAAAAGATCTATTCCGGGTCTTATTTCCATTTTACACCAGCTACTACAATAATCCGGAATTGTATGTTGACTATGAAGAACGGGAGAACAAGGTGGACGAAATAAAAAATCATAAAGTTGATGTATTTATGAGCCGGGATTTCGTTTATGTACACCCGGATGATCCGGTGCTGCGGGCCGGAGCGCTTATGCTGGCGAAGCATGTTAGCCGGTTGCCGGTAATTGAAAACGGCAAATTAGTCGGTATGATTTGGCGAAGGGACATTTATAAAACAATTTTAAAGCGGAAATTATTGAAGGAAGAATAGAGAGATTCCTTCTTTCGAAAAAAATAATTCGTGTTGAGAAGTCCATGGATGTCATCGCTCACTTTGACGAAATATTTCTCAAAGGCAATAACAAGGGAATGTTTGTTAAAAAGCTGGCAGATAATATCCGCCGGCTTTTTAAAGGCGTTACAGTAAAAAGAGTTGAGGGCGGTTTATTGATAGAAAATTTTTGTGAAATTGATTTTGACCGTCTGGCATTGGTGCCCGGCATTGCTAAGCTCGCGCCGGCGTTGGTTTGTCAGAGAGATATTGATACGATTGAAAAAACTATTTTGGCTATGCCAACAGGGGATTGTATAAATAGTTTTCGTATTTTGGCCTCTCGCTCTGATAAAGATTATGAGCATACCTCGGAATATTTGAATATTAAACTCGGGACGGCGGTTCTTAAGAAAAGAAAACTGAAAGTTAACCTAAAAAATCCCGACGTTATTTTCCACGTTGACATTGGACGTTCTCGGGCGGTAGTTTATCAAAATTTGTCTGATGGAGCGGGCGGGCTACCGACAGGCACAGCGGGCCGTGTAATATGTTTACTTTCCGGAGGAATTGACAGTCCGGTTGCGGCCTATGAAATGATGAAAAGGGGGGCGGAATTGATTCTGGTTCATTTTCAAAATCAAACGCAAGTTACAGACGATGTATCGCGAAAAATTCTTGATTTGTCAAAAATTTTGGCGCATTATCAACCGGAGATAAAATTGATAATCGTTCCTTTTGCGCAATATCAAAAGCAAGTTGTAATGAAAATCCCCGCCGATTCGCGAATGCTAATATCCAGGCGATTAATGTTTAAATTGTCAGAACTCATAGCCAAGCAGGAAAGGGCCATTGCTCTGATCACCGGTGATTCATTGGGACAGGTTGCCTCTCAAACTCTGGAAAATTTAACGGCAATATATGCGTCGGTAGGGATGTTGAAATTGGCGCCGCTGATCGGAGCGAATAAATCGGACATTGTAAGAATTGCGCGCCGCATTAGAACATTTGATATTTCAATCAGACCGTACGAGGATTGTTGTTCGCTGTTTGTCGCCAAACATCCAAAGACAAAATCGCAAACATTTAGCCTGGAGAAACTTGAAAAATTAGTGGATTTTACCGGACTTGACAAAGTTTCGCTAATATCATATTATATTAGTATGAATTCACCATTATGAAAAATGAAGTAGTTTTTGACATCGAAACGCAAAATACTTTCGCTGAAGTGGAAAATGACATGAAGAAATTTAAGATTTCCGTTGTTTCGGTGTATCGGTATGAAACTGATACCTTTGAAAGTTTTACCGAGAGTGAACTGGGGAAATTGTGGCCGATTTTGGAAAAGGCTGACAGAATTATCGGTTATAATAGTGAACACTTTGATATTCCGATTCTAATGAACTATTATATGGGGGATTTAACTAAAATTCCTCATCTGGATATAATGAAAATCGTAAAAGGCAGTCTGGGCATCCGCCTTAAACTTGCTGATTTAGCGGCAGCGACGCTTGACGATATTAAAAAAAGCGCTGATGGCCTGCAGGCAGTAAGGTGGTGGAGAGAGGGAAAAATCGATGAAATAAAGAAATACTGTGAACAGGATGTTAATGTGACCAAGCAATTGTATGAATTTGGGCGCGATAACAGGCAACTATTTTACAAAAGTTTATCCGGAGATGTAGTGCCTTTTGCGGTGGATTTTTCAATTAGTAATGATCTGCCGGAAAATACTAAAATTAATTTGACTTTACCATTATAATTTATGCTGACGATGCGCAAGGAGACAGATTACGCCATTCATATGCTCAAATATTTGGCAAAACAAAAGGCCGGCTTTATCAGTTTGCGTGAATTGGCGAGTGACACGGACATTTCATTTCTATTCCTGCAAAAAATTGCCAGAAAACTCCGTATGTCCAGGTTAATAAAAGCCGGCGCCGGCGTTTCCGGAGGATATAGCCTAAATATTCCGGCAAAGCGAATATCATTAAAAATGATTATTGAAACGATTGAGGGCAATAGCGCCATACTACCATGCTTGTGCGTTAAAAACACATCAACTTGTAAAGGCAGTAATAAAAAATGCATCCTAAAAGCTAAGTTGACAAAAATGAATAAAAAAATTGGAGATATTTTGGATAAAACAAAACTTACGGATTTATAATTATGCTTCCCAAACTGAAAAAAATTCGAAATGTATACTTGGACCACGCTGCGACGACGCCGGTTGATAAGCGGATTTTTGACGTTATGGAACCGTACTTAACGGAAGAGTTCGGCAATCCATCCGCAATATATAATCTTGGCAGGAACGCCCAAAAAGCGGTCTCCGATTCGAGAAAAAATGTGGCTAAACTTATGCATGCTCTTCCGGAAAATATAATCTTTACCGGCAGCGGCTCAGAATCTGATAATTTGGCTATCTACGGAGTCATGAAAGCTCATCAAGGCAAAGGCAAGCATGTCATATCGCTTAGCATAGAACATCATGCTGTTTTGAGGCCGCTTGAAGATCTGGCGAAAAGTGGTTTCGAGGTTACATATATACCTGTAAAAAATGACGGCCTCGTTGATGTTGATACTGTTATTAAAGCGATTCGATCGGATACCATTCTTGTAACGATTATGTATGCGAACAATGAAATGGGTGCAATTCAGCCTATTGCCGATATCGGCCGTGAAATATTAAAGTATCGAAAGACGCACAACACGCCATACCCATTTTTTCATAGTGACGCCTGCCAGGCATCCGAATATCTGGATTTGGATGTCGAAAAATTGCACGTTGATCTAATGACATTGAATGGCAGTAAAGTGTATGGACCAAAAGGAGTTGGCGTTCTGTATTTGCGCAGAGGAGTGCAGATTAAACCGATGATTTTGGGCGGCGGCCAGGAGAAAGGGCGGCGTGCCGGAACGGAAAATGTGCCTGCAATCATCGGGTTTGCTAAAGCCCTGGAACTCGCGCAGAAAGAAAAAGACAAAGAATCATCTCGTTTAAGGGCACTAACTGAATATTTTTGGAGAAAAATCCGGGAAAATATTACTGACGTACGGTTAAATGGTCCGGAAATTGGGGAAAACCGCTTGCCAAACAATCTGAATATCACCTTTCTGAACATTGAGGGTGAAGCAATGCTTTTATACCTGGATGAGTATGGCATAATGTGCTCCACCGGCTCCGCCTGCACCTCGGAATCGCTTGAACCATCCCATGTATTGCGGGCGATGGGGATGCCCTATGAAATGGCGCATGGAAGTTTGCGTTTTACATTTGGCCATAGCAATTCAAAAGCCGATATTGATTATGTAATGAAAATATTACCCGCTATTGTTGCGCAATTGCGCGAAATCAGCCCGGTCAATATGGGCAGAATCAAGCACGCAAAATTTAAATAATATGGAAAATAAATCGTTAAAAAATCGCAATCTGAAAAAACGAGCTGATGTTCGCGCGAAAGACGGCGACGGTTGGTTATATTCGGATATTGTTAAAGACCATTTTTTTAATCCCCGCAATTTCATGCGGTACGACGAGGAGGGTAAATTTTTGTCTAACGCCATGGGCAGAGTAGGCTCACCGGCTTGTGGAGATGAAATGGTGTTGTGGTTAAAAATTGATCCAAAATCAGAAAAAATTACAGATTGCCGCTGGCGCACTTTTGGCTGCGGTTCCGCCATTGCTTCAACATCTGTAATGAGTGAAATGATTAAGGAAAAAGGCGGGATGAAACTTGGCGAGGCGCTGAAAATTACGCCCAGTAATATTTTGAAGCGATTGGGGGGGTTACCGGTCCGAAAGGTTCATTGTTCGGTCCTTGGCGATAAAGCGTTGCAGGCGGCTATAAACGACTATTTCAGAAAAACCAAACAATATGATAGAATTATTACTTCAGGAGCTAAAGTAATTGATAAGGATTTAAAAATAACGGATCATGATATTGAAGAGGCGGTGTTGGAAGGAGCGCAGACAATAGAGGATGTGCAAAAAAAGTTAAAAGTAGGGATTGCCAAGCCGGACTCAAAGGAAGCAATTGAAGAGCTTATTAGGTTTTATTGGGAAAAATATTTTGGTTAATAATGTCATTGCGAGGAGTTCCGGGCGACGAAGCAATCTCAAGGATTATGGGATCGCCACGCTCGCCATTGCTCGCTCGCGATGACAATAAATAATTCTTATGACACCAAAGGTGGACAAGGAAAAATGCATCGGTTGCGGCGCTTGCGTCGCAATTGCGCCCAACACATTTAAAATGGGCGACGATGGTAAGTCGGACATATTAAATCCGGCAGGGGATTCAGAAGAATCAATTAAGCAGGCGGCCGATGGTTGCCCGGTTCAGGCGATTTCAATCGAATAATAATAAATACCCGCTTTTGAAGCGGGTATTTATTTTTTTGAAATATTTGGCTATAATATAGTCTCATCAATTATACATTATGGAAATTAGCGAGATTATTGTAATCGTTTTAGGCCTCATTTTGTTTGAGGTAATTTCAAGCGTGGATAATGCCGTGGTTAACGCAGATGTATTATCAACCATGTCTGAAAGGGCAAGACGCTGGTTTTTGCTTTATGGCATCATTATTGCAGTTTTTCTTGTTCGTGGTTTGCTACCGCTTCTTATTGTGTATTTTACAAATACAGGACTTGGTTTATACGGGGCGCTCACTGCTACATTCAGCTCTAATCCGCTGGTACGCGAGGCAATTGAATCGAGCAAGCCTATTTTGCTCGGTGGCGGCGGACTGTATCTGTTATTTTTGTTCTTACACTGGCTTTTTATTGAAACAAAAGAATACGCCTTCTTTTTAGAGCGGCATATACACAAAAACTACTATTTTTGGTTTTACGCCATTGCCTCAATCGTACTGCTTGCGTTTGTCTGGGCAACAATCAAGATTAATCCGATGATTTCTCTCGGAGCTGTTATCGGATCAACGGCTTTTTTTATCACCAACGGATTTAAATCAAATGCAGAGGAAAAAGAGCGGGAACTTACGCATAACAGCGGTCTTTCCGATATGGCAAAAATTCTTTACCTGGAAATGATTGATATGACTTTTTCCATTGACGGCGTACTTGGTGCTTTTGCCTTTACTCTTTCCGTGCCGTTAATTATTATTGGCAACGGTATTGGAGCGTTTGTTGTCCGGTATGTTACGGTAAAAGGAGTGAATACAATAAAAAAATACCGCTATCTTAAAAACGGCGCCATGTATTCAATCGCTTCGCTCGGTGTGATTATGATGGCTGAAAGTTTAAGTATTCATGTACGTTCGTTTGTTCCGCCGCTTATTACTTTCTTCGTGGTTGGTTTATTCTTCTGGCTTTCTCTGAGGGAGATAAAAATGCATAAAAAACACCAGGATATCGTAAAATAACATAGACCCGCCTAAAGCGGGTCTTTTCATATTGCGCAATCGTGATTGTTTAGATATAATCAAGAAAAGGACATTCAACCAAGGAGGAAGGTCATGCGCACGGCTGAACAAGGTGCGGCAACACCCAAAATCGAGTTACCGGAGCACCTCCAACGTTTGTTTGAGAGAATGCCTCTCGTCAGTATCGGCGACAATGCAGATCTTTCCAAGGAGTCAGTCAATCGGTTCCTCAAGGTTCTGGACGAAGATGTGGAGAAATTCGCGAACTTCGCGGAACCCTGATGAAATGCTACGCTAACTCTCCTACCTCGTGGGGCCGCGGGACATCACCCGGCCCCCTTTTTATTTGCCAAATAATGATTTTTTTGGTAAAATATGCCAAATATGACTTACGGAAAACTATATATTGTCGCCACGCCGATCGGTAATCTCGGCGATATAACACTGCGCGCGCTAGAAACGCTTAAAAGCGTTGATTTTGTGTTGTGCGAAGACACTCGGGTTACCAAAAATCTACTGATGCATTTTAGTATCTCAAAACCGCTTATCAGTTATCATCAGCACAGCGACCTCAAAAGAATTAAGGAGATTAAAGAATTACTTGAAAGCGGCAAGAATCTTGCGTTGGTCACTGACGCCGGAACGCCAGGCATTTCCGACCCGGGTAATTTATTGGTTAGGGATATGATAAAAGCCGGCGTAGAAACTATTGTACCGATTCCCGGTGCCTGTGCTGCCATAGCCGGGCTTTCAATTTCAGGGTTCCCCACAGATAAATTTGTTTTTCTCGGCTTTCCGCCGTTAAAGAATAAACGGCAGAAGTTTTTTCAGGATTTGGCCGGACAATCTCATACTGTAGTTTTCTATGAATCAGGTCATCGGATAAAGAAATGTCTTGATGAATTGACGAAATTCCTGCCTGCAAACCGCGAAATTATTATTTGCCGCGAATTGACCAAAATGTTTGAAACTATTTACAGAGGTGCGATCAGCCATGTTGTAAAAACTATGGCCGACGATAGAGGAGAGTTTGTAATAGTTGTGTCGGGTAAATAATTGGTATGGATAAGAACATATCAAAACTCGGCCTTGAATATTGGCAAAAGGGGAGTAATCCATCGCTTTTAATTCACACCGGTACTCATGGCGACGAATATTCAGTGATTGAACTCGTAGAAAATTTCTTAACCGAGCACAAGGAAGAAATGTGCGATTTTGTTTGGGTACCGAGGGTCAGCCCGTCTGCGTGCCGTTTAAAGGCGCGCAATAATGAACGCGGTAATAATTTAAACCACATGTTTGTTGGTGAAATTATAGAACCGGAAGCGTTGGCAAACTTGGAATTACTATCTCCATTCAAGTTCAAAAACTTTTTATCGATACACGAGGATTTGACGGCGGATAAATTTTATATGTACGAAATGAAGGATAATTCCAAAACAAGCGAATGGCAAAAATTATTTGTTGGATTAAAAAGCCGTGGCATCAATTTATATCAGGGTCTTGATGACCCAAACGATCCAGCTTTATGTAATGAGATAAAAGATGGTTACTTTTCTTACGCCTGGCAAAAGGTTTCAACTATTGAAAAGGATCCATTTTTTGAATCATATATTTTTAGGAACCACCTGATTACCGGCAAAGATGTTACAGCCGAAGTCCCAGGATTGTTAATTGCTGAGAAGAAAAAAATAATAATTGAATTACTTTTTAAATACATTTGCGCCTAAACAGTCACTATGAATACAGATAAATTTTATATCACCGCCGCCCTGCCTTATGCTAATGAGAACCCCCATATCGGGCACGCAATTTTATTTTTGTATACCGATGTAATGGCCAGATACCAGCGTATGCTTGGCAAGGACGTGTATTTTGTGACCGGTACTGACGAGCACGGTCAGAAAATGTTCCGATCGGCCAAAGAACATGGCTTGCCGGTGGAGGATTATTGCAGTGAGAAATCAGCCGTTTTCCAAAACCTAGCCGACCAATGGAATATCACCAACGATGATTTTATCCGAACCACGGAAAATCGTCATATTGAAGCGGCTCAAAAATTCTGGCTGGCCGCGGTTGAGAGCGGTGATATTTACAAGAAAAAATATACCGGTCTTTATTGCGTTGGTTGTGAGGCCTACAAAACGGAAAAAGATCTGGTTGGCGGCAAGTGTCCGGATCATCAAAAAGAGCCGGAAGTGTTGGAAGAAGAAAATTATTTTTTTCGGTTGTCAAAATATCAGGAACCGCTGGAACTGCTTTATGAACAGCAACCGGAATTTGTATATCCGCAGAATCGCTACAACGAAATGCATAATATTCTAAAAAATGGTCTTGAAGACATTAGTGTTTCACGTTCAACCGATAAACTCACCTGGGGCGTACCCGTACCGAACGATCCGACGCAGGTGATGTACGTTTGGTTCGATGCTTTGACCAATTACATTACCGCCCTCGGTTACGGTTCTACAAACGATACGCTTTTCAATAAATATTGGCCGGCGGATGCGCACGTTGTCGGCAAAGAAATTAACCGCTTTCATTCTCTGCTTTGGCCGGCCATGCTAATGTCCGCCGGATTA
Organism: Candidatus Magasanikiibacteriota bacterium; assembly: GCA_026396515.1. GTDB lineage: Bacteria > Patescibacteriota > Patescibacteriia > Magasanikbacterales > GWA2-37-8 > JAPLWQ01. The sequence continues at coordinate 266,918 of JAPLWQ010000003.1, forward strand.
GAATTGCCCAAAATGATCGCGGCGCACGGTTGGATTACGATCGACGGACAAAAAATGAGCAAATCCGTCGGCAATGTGATTGACCCGCTGAAAATGTCGTCCGATTATCCGATTGACGCTGTGAGATATTTCTTTATGCGCGAACTGCCGTTTGACAGCGATGGTGATTATTCCGAGGATAAATTCATAGCCCGCTACAACGGTGACCTGGCAAATGGCATAGGAAACTTAACAAATCGAATTGTGGTGATGATTGAAAAGTATTGCGCCGGAACTGTTCCGGAAGTAAAAAATATCGACCATGAGATGATTGATTATTTAAAGGAAAAAATTTGGCCGGCGTATGAAGAAAACATGGCGAAATTTAGGTTTGACAAAGCTCTTGAGTCTGTGTGGGCGTTTATTACCCATTGCGATCAAAAAATTTCAGACGTTCAGCCGTGGGCCATGGCTAAAGACGGTAAAACCGACGAGGTTAACGATCTTTTATATCACCTGGCTGAATCCCTGCGCCAAATTGCTGTGATGATATGGCCAATAATGCCGGAGGCAGCGGAAAGAATTCTTGGCCAACTTGGTGTTGATGCGGGCGAAGAATTCGCCAAGCCGCTTAGCACATTAAAAAACTGGGTTGAATTGACTGTCGGTAAAAAAATTAGTGAGCCGGAAATTCTTTTTCCTCGTTTATAATAAATATTATATATGTCATTTTTTGATATATTACTCGTCTTAATCATCGTCGGCTTTGGCCTAGTTGGTCTTTGGCTTGGCTTGGTTCAAACGATTGGCTCGCTTATCGGCACTATTCTCGGAGTTTATCTTGCTTTCAGGTTTTATTCGCCGGTCGCAGTTTGGATAATGAGCATAACCGGATGGCAGGGGAACATAACGAAGGTGGTTGTATTTATCGTCTCATTTGTTGTAATTAACCGGCTGGTTGGACTTGTATTTTGGCTGCTGAATAAATTCTTGGGTATATTTACCAAACTGCCATTTATCAATTCAGCTAACAAGCTACTGGGTCTAATTTTCGGTTTAATCGAAGGAGCGCTTGTAGTTGGTGTCGCTCTATATTTCATTTCCCGATTTCCGCTTGGCGCCAAGTTTATGGCGGCTTTAGCCGCGTCAAAAATAGCGCCGCATCTCGATAGCCTGATATCAGTGCTGAAACCGTTTATCCCCGACGCCATAAAATTAATTAAAAGCACAATTGGACTTTTTTAAATTATGCGTAATTTTTTGTTGATATTCGCTTGCCTTGTATTGCTGCCGGGGTGTAATTCTATCGGGAAACAGTCTAAGACGGTGCAAAGCGAGCAGGCCGACTCTTCTTCTCAGGTAAGCGCAGTTGATTACTCTAACTTGCCTGTTATTCAAGCCATTCCTTATGATAAGGAATTCTTTGATGCAACTTTCAAACAAGCTGAAGAGGTGGGCGACGTCGGCACGGTTCGCGGGGCTATCGTTCCGCACCATTTGGTTGGCGGGAACATTCCGGCGACTTTTTTTAATTACATTTCAAAACAGAAACCATCAACCATCGTAATATTTGGGCCTAATCACTTTTTGAAAGGCAACTCCGATGTATTATCCGCGATAAACTATTGGAATACCCCTTACGGAACAGTTAAGACGAATGAGAAAATATTGGCCAATTTATATGCTGGCAGTCTGGTGAAGGATGATCTGGCTGTAATGAAAGAAGAACACTCAATCGGAGCTTTGATGAGTTTTATCGCTAATTATCTTCCGGGTGCAAAAATAGTACCGCTAATTTTTCCATACAATGCCTCGACGTCATCGATTGATAAGATGCTTGAAAAGTTGTGGCCGCAATTGCCGGTTGATGCTGTTTTTGTCTCTTCAATTGATTTTTCACATTATCAAAATCCGACTGTAACCGCATTTCATGATGAACTAAACAGGGCTGTGGTGCGCAATTTTGAGTATAACCGGCTAGATAAAATGGAAATTGATTCTACTCCAAGTCTTTACGCGCTTTGGCGGTCTATGGATAAAATAGGTGCGAAAGAAATTGTTTATGAAAAATTCGGCAGTTCTGATACGAGAATGAATAACCCAAAACTCGAAGAAACAACCAGTTATTATTCACCGTATTTCGCGATCGGTGACAAAGGCGAGGATCGTTTGTCATCCATGCTATTTTTTGGCGACATGATGCTTGACCGTAATGTAAAAATTCAAATTGACAAAAACGGGCAGAATTATATTTTTACCAAACTGGCCGGTGAGGAAAACAGGTTTTTTATGGGTACTGACCTGATTCATGCGAATCTGGAAGGGCCGTTTGCCAATTCGCGCCGAGCCACAAGCAAGGAAATCGCTTTTCGTTTTGATCCGCTCCTTTTGCCCATGCTAAAAAAATATAATTTTGGCATGTTCAGCCAGGCGAACAATCATTCGCTGGATATGGGAACCGCGGGATTTGATGAATCGCTGAAAAATCTTAATGAGTTTGGATTTGATGTTTATGGGGCACAATACCGGACAGATGACAGTTCCATCAAAATTAAACAGGTCGGAAACAATACAATACTCTTTATCGGTCTCAATGATACTAATACGCCCGTAGATATTGAAAAATTCAAACAACTGATTTTAAGAGGGCAGAGTATCGACGAAAATTTGGAGCCGGAATATACCGTGGTCAACATTCATTGGGGAGAGGAGTACAAAGAAATTTCCAATAACCATCAGAGGGAATTGGCGCATGCGCTGATTGACGCTGGGGCAGATGTTATAATTGGAACTCACCCCCATGTGGTGCAGGAAATGGAAATTTATAAAAACCGTCCGATATTTTATTCTTTGGGCAATTTTGTTTTCGACCAATATTTTTCCGTACCGACCCAACAGGGCTTGGGCGTCGGCGTTATACTCCGGCGCGATACCATTACGCTTTATCCGATTGCCCTGGAACAAAATCAGAGCCAGGTGTCACAAATGCCTTATGAAAAACGCGTAAAATATCTGAACGACTGGATTGTAAAAAGCCGGCTGGGGGAATACAAATTTGAAAATAATAGAATCTTAATTAATAAATAATATGTTTTTTAAAAAACATCTTTTGGCGGTCATTGTGATTGCCGCTGCACTCATTGGTTGCGCATCAGTAATGTACATGGCGATAGCGAAAATGGGACATAGCCGTATCGTGGCAGAAAATGCGATGCAAGAATCTCGCGACATGGCGTTTCAGGTCGCGTTACGAGTGGCTGCCGAGCGGGCAAACGAAGATAAAGGCAAGGTTTATGAGGACTGCCAAAGGAATATTAAGTCGCGGATAAATAGCTTAAAAAATATCGACCTGCCTGACGATTTATTAAAAAATGCGGTTTGGTCGGTGCCGACATCGGGAGTATATGCTTACGCGGATTTTTCTTACGACGGAACAAACGGAAGTGCGAATGTTTTTGTTTTGGATCCGGGTACCAGCTACGCGGTAATTAATTATAAGGGAAAACAAATTCTAGCCTCATCCGTGGTTGACTCATACTACGACAGTAATCCGCTCGTGACGCCCATCAGAGATCTGATCGGTCCGTATTTTTGCGACCTGAACGTGAGCGGCGGAGAAATTATGGTCAACGAGAAATTGGTTGTTCCTGACGCAAAATTTGATAATGCGCCAAAAATAATTGAAGGACCGGGTGTAAAGCAAAAAGCTCAATTGGTAAAAACATTTTTGCCTTACATTTTGGATGCCGATGTAACAACAACAGTGGCTTATGACAATGGATCTATAAAAATGATGGTTAATCCGAGCAATGGGTACTATGTCAAACTGACTAACGGAAAAATTTCATTTTACGATTCATACGACTTGTCTCATTTTGCTTCATCAATCAAGTTGGACGGCCGCAACGAAAAGCTGGGAGAATATGACTCGCACAGAGCGGGAGGGTGCGGAACAAAAATGTTAAATATCGTAAATGTTAACGACAATGAATTGAAGCAAATTGGCGTCGCGTCCAACGGTGATAAATTGTATGCCTACACAGACAATGAAAAGGTAAGGCCATTTTATGAGACAACGTATTTCCCCGATGCGTCTACGAACGAAAATGTTACATTCGAAAAATTTCTGGCAGATCAGCCTTACTTCATCTGGTACGACGGATTCGGCATGGCGATCCAGTATCAAAAAACTAAATACACGCCTGCTGCCGAATGCGGCAAGCCGGTGATATATTTGTACCCGGAAAAAGATATGAACGTGTCGGTAAAAGTGGCGCCGAACGGCGGATTCAAATTTACCGAACCAACATACAACAACGGCTGGAATGTTTGGGCGTCCACACAAAGCGAGCTGACAAATATATCTGACGGGGCATCATACCCGTATTTATTCTGGGAAGGAAAAGCGTATAATTATGATACGCCCAACCATGGTTTTGTTTTGAAGCGTGAAAGCGTAGCCCACGATATGGCGATACTTCTGAAGCGCCTGGGCCTGAACGAAAAGGAATCGGCCGACTTTATGGAATTTTGGCAACCGAAATTAGAGATAAAACCGTACGTTTACGTCACCTTTTTGCCGCAAGCCGAATTTGACAAGCTTGCCCCGCTGACCGTAACGCCAAAGCCGGATAAAGTTATTCGCGTATTTATGGATTACGAACCTCTCGACCATTTTGTCTCCGTACCGCCATTAAAAATCACCACGCCGACCCGTACCGGCTTTATGGTGGTTGAATGGGGCGGACGATTAAGATAATTATGCTATTTGATACTCACTGCCATCTGCAATTCAGCGCGTACAAAGACGATGCCGACGAAGTGTATAAAAAATGCGCCAACCGGGGCATGCTTTTGAATATTGTCGGTTCGCAGCGCGACACCTCGGTTCGCGCCATTGAATACGCGGAAAAATATCCGAACGCCTACGCCACAATAGGTCTACACCCTATTCACTTAATCTCCGCTGAAGTCGATGAAGAGGAAATCCAATTCAAATCGCGTGAAGAAGAGTTTGATTATAACACTTACAAAAAACTTGCCGAGCACGATAAAGTTATCGCGATAGGTGAGTGCGGTCTGGAACTTTATCATCTGCCGGAAGGGATGAACGCGGAGGAAGCGATACGTATTCAATCCGTTGCGTTCGTCGAGCAATACAAACTGGCGCAAGAGATGAATCTGCCGATGGTAATTCATGTCCGCGACGCTCACCGCCAAATGATTGATTTAATTAAAACATTGCCAGGAATCCGCGGTGTAGTGCACTGTTACACCGGTAACTGGGATTTTGCTCAGGAATATCTGAGCCTCGGCCTCTACCTGGGTTTTACCGGAGTTATCACATTCCCACCGAAGAAGACTGACCCCAAAAGTCAGACAGATTTGCTAGAAGCGGTAGAAAAATGCCCGATGGAACGAATTCTTATTGAAACGGACGCACCTTACCTGGCTCCGCAAGCATACCGGGGCGAACGCTGCGAGCCGTGGATGGTTGAGGAGGTGGCTAAGAAAATCGCGGAAATAAAGGGATTATCTGTTGACGAGACAATCACGCAATCTACCGAAAACGCTCGTCGGCTATTCACACGGCTGAAACCATAGATTTATCCCCACAAAAAAATTAAAAATACCCTTGACTTCTCAAGGGTATTTGTGTAAAATATTGGCGTCAATTATATGCAAGACAAGCCAAAAAAGCAATCAACCGATCACGGCTATTATGTTCTCGGTGTAAAGATTATGTTGGATATGGGTTTTAGTATTGCCGTTCCCGCGGTCGCCGCTGCTCTATTGGGTCAATATCTGGATGAGAAATATGACAGAGCGCCGCTATTTATTATATTGCTCCTGGTCAACGCTTTTCTTATATCAGCTAGAATAATTATTACCAAGGCAAAAAGGTACGGCAAAGAGTACGAGAATTTAGATAAATAGCTATGCATATCCCGACAATGGCGCCAGATGTCCTATTTACCATCGGACCCCTGCCAATCACAAACACCGTAATTAACACATGGATTGCCATTGTCATATGTTTGATATTCGGCATCATAATTAGCCGAAAAATTTCATTGCGACCGGGCAAGTTCCAAAATGCATTTGAGTTTTTTTTGGAAACATTGCTCGGTTTTTTTGATCAAGTGACTGGAGATAGAAAAAAAACAATGAAATTTTTGCCACTTGTCGGCTCTGTGTTCTTTTTTATCCTTTTATCCAATTGGCTCGGCCTTTTGCCCGGCACCGGCAGTATCACTTACCAAAACAAAATGCTTTTGCGACCGGCCAATACGGATTTAAATTTGGTTTTCGGTATGACGCTTGTCGCTCTTGTGACATCCCATATCTGGGGCCTTATTACAGTCGGTTTTTTTACCTATGTAGGCAAGTTTGTTCAAATAAGGCAATTATTTTTGAGTTTTAGAAAAGGACCGCTTGCAATATTTACGGCTATTATCGAGTTATTCGTAGGATTACTTGAAATTATTTCCGAATTAGCAAAGGTTTTATCTCTATCGTTTCGGTTATTTGGTAATATTTTCGCAGGTGAAATTTTAATAACGGTAATGAGCAGTTTAGTGGCTTTTATCGTTCCAACACCATTTATGTTTCTTGAGATATTGGTTGGCCTCATTCAAGCAGGCGTATTCGCAATTTTAACACTAGTGTATCTTACTATCGCCACCACGAAACCACATGCCGTCGAAGAACATTAAACAACAAATGCCATAATGAACGAAGTGGGTATTGTTTTACTCCAGGCAGAATCTCCGCTTCGCTCAGAATGACAATAAAAAAATTATAAATTAATTTTATACATATGGAGCATGCATCAATCGTAGTACTCGCCAAAGCTATAATCATGGCGGCATCCGGTTTAGGTCCGGGCATCGGTATTGGTTTGCTCTTTTCCCGCGCCATGGAAGCCATTGGCAGAAATCCGGAAGCGACCGGTAAAATATTTGTGCCAATGTTGCTTGGCGCCGCTTTTGCGGAAGCCATCGCCATTTACGCCTTAGTAGTAGTCTTCACTTTGAAGTAATTTTCGAGATTAGTTGTCATACCGACCGCTGAGGATTGATCCTGCGGCGCGAATATCGACAACTAATCAACTAAACTTACTTATATATATGATATTTATTGAAAACGTTTTTGCCAGCGAGGCGGAGATATCTCAAGAGGCGACCTCGAGCGCTGGAGAGGGAATTTTGAGTTCACTGGGTGTTAACGCCCCATTGTTCGCTTTTCAGCTTTTAAACTTTGCCATCGTATTTGTAATACTGTGGTTCTTGATTCTTAAGCCGCTTAGCAAAAAACTGACCGAGAGGCAAAAAATGATCGACGACAGCATAGAAAATTCAAAAAAAATTGATGAAATTCTTAAGCAAGGCGAGAAAAAATATCAAGATAGAATCGACGTTGCCAAGGCTGAAGCAAACGCCATTTTAGAACGGGCGAAGATCGAGTCCGACTTCATCGCCGAAGAAGCAAAGAACAAAACAAAAGGTGATATGGAGGTGCTTGTTGCTCAAGCAAAAGCGAGGATTTCGTCTGAAAAGGACAATATGATTGCAGGATTGAAAAATGAAACGGCCGGTTTGGTTGTCACCGCACTACAACAAATTCTCGGCGAAAAAATTGATGCGAATAAGGATAAGAAAATTATTTCTGATGCTTTGAGCAAATTGGATTATGAAAAAAAATAGCCCCAGACAATACGGTATAGCGTTTTGGCAGGCGACGCGCGGCCTTAAAGGGGCCGACCTAGGTTTGGCTATTTCAAATTTCGTCGCGCTTTTAGCCAGAGAACGAATGATTAAAAAATCCGATGAGGTAATTAGAAGCTTCATTCAATACGCTAAGGAACAGGACGGCGTCGAAGACATAGAGATTATTTCAGCTCACCCATTGTCAGATAAGGTTATAAACTCCATAAAAAACATTTTTGGAAATAAGGTGGACGCAATACAAAAAACCGACGCTTCACTTATAGGCGGGGTTATTATTCGAACAAGAGATAAGATTTTAGACGCCAGCATTAAATCACAATTAAATAAATTGAAGCAATCTTTAATATAAACCTATGTCAATTAGCACCATTGTTGAGGAACTGAAAAAAAATATTTCCGCTTTTGAAAAACAAGTTGAAACCGCGGAAATTGGTATGATTGTTGAAGTCGGCGATGGTATTGCCCGCATGTCCGGGCTAACCAAGTGCCAATCAAATGAAATGCTTGAATTCCCGGGTAATACTTTCGGAGTCGCACTTAACCTTGAAGATGAAACCATCGGCGCGGTGCTTCTTGGTGAATATAAACATCTGAAAGAAGGGGACATAGTGAAGAGAACGGGACGCATTTTGTCCGTACCAGTCGGCAAGGAACTGATCGGCCGCGTAGTCAATCCGCTCGGTCAGGCGATCGACGGCGGAGCGGAAATAATCAGCAAGACTTTTTATCCGATTGAAAAAATCGCTCCAGGCGTGATGTCCCGCGAAGCGGTATCGCAGCCGGTACAAACTGGCATCAAAGCGATTGACGCCATGATTCCGATCGGCCGCGGACAGCGCGAGTTGATTATCGGCGATCGCCAAACAGGTAAAACTGCCGTGGCAATTGATACCATTATCAACCAAAAAGGCCAAAACATGATTTGTGTTTATGTCGCTATCGGCCAGAAAGAATCCAAGATCGCTCGCATCGTTGCCAAATTGAAGGAATCAGGCGCAATGGATTACACCATTGTGGTAGTGGCAGGCGCTTCGGACCCGGCTTCAACCTTGTATATCGCCCCTTACGCCGGCGTGGCCATGGCCGAATATTTTATGGACCAGGGCAAAGACGTGCTCTGTATTTATGACGACTTATCCAAGCAGGCCTGGGCATACCGAGAAATTTCTCTGCTCTTGCGCCGTCCGCCCGGCCGCGAGGCCTATCCCGGCGATGTCTTCTATTTGCATTCCCGTCTGCTAGAACGCGCTTGCCGACGTAATAAAGAATCCGGCGGCGGTTCCATTACCGCTCTGCCGATTATCGAAACCCAATCCGGCGACGTTACCGCCTATATTCCGACCAATGTTATTTCCATTACTGACGGCCAAATTTTTTTAGAGAGCGATTTATTCTATCGCGGCATTCGCCCAGCTTTGAATGTCGGCATTTCCGTTTCGCGCGTCGGTTCGGCCGCGCAAATAAAACCGATGAAGAAAGTTGCCGGCAAACTCAAACTGTCGATGGCACAATTTCGAGAATTGGAGTCTTTCGCTCAATTTGCCAGTGACTTGGACGCGGAAACGAAAAAACAAATCAGTTTGGGTCAGCGCTTAGTAGAAGTATTGAAACAGCCACAATATGAACCGATGCCAGCCGCCAATCAGGTAGCTATTATTTTTGCGGTTTCCAACGGTTTTGCCGACAATATTGAAGTTAAGAAAATTAACGAATGGGAAATCAAATTTCATGAATTCATTAATCGTTCTAAAAGCGTATTGTTGGAAAAAATCGGAGCCGGCAATTGGGATGAAGCGATTGAAAAGGATTTAAAAAGCGCTTGCGAAGAATTTGCTAAAAAGCAGTAGGCCCCTTTCGGAGGCGTATAATCGTCATTCGCTCGTAATAAGATAAATCGTTTTCTTATTCACTTGCTCCACTAGATTATAATTATGGGCATCAATACCAAAGCAATCAAACGAAGAATCAAATCCGTCGGCTCAACGAAAAAAATTACCAAAGCGATGGAAATGATTTCAGCCGTGAAGATGCGCCGCGCAGTGGCCAATGTTTTGGCTACCCGAAGCTACGCCGCATTGGCATGGCAAATGCTGACTGATGTGGCCAAGAAAACTAATATCAATCTGCACCCTCTTTTGGAAAAGCGGCCAGTGAAAAAAGCGGCTGTCGCACTAATTGTATCAAATCGCGGCTTGGCCGGCGGTTTCAACAGCCGAATACTTATGGAAACGGACGCGATTATTAAAAAACTAAAAAATCAGGGCGTTGAAGTGGAAGTATTTGTGAATGGAAAGCGCGGAAAAAAGATTTATCAGCAGTTTGGCCATACTATCACCGCTGAATTTGATAAAATGGACTTGACCATGAAAGTTGAAGAAGTGGCGCCGATGTCGAATATGATTGTCCACGACTACACGGCACAGAAATATGATGAAATCTATCTTGGATACACTGACTATATTTCCGCCATTAAACACATACCAAAAATAAAAAAACTATTACCATTAAGCGCGACAGCCGATGACACGCTGGGCGCGGTCGGGGAACCGGAAGATAGAGAGGTAGTCGCCAGCGCCGAATTTTTATTCGAACCGAATCCGGCCAATGTTTTGAACGTATTATTGCCTCGTTTGGTGGAAGTACAAATTTATCAGGCGGTTTTGGAATCCGACGCATCGGAGCACAGCGCCCGCATGATGGCAATGAGGAACGCTTCGGACGCGGCCGAAGATATGATTAAGGAGCTTAATTACAATTTTAATAAAGCGCGCCAATCGGCAATTACCCAGGAAATTTCTGAAATCGTCGGTGGCGCGGCGGCATTATAAATATTAGTAATTTTTTGAATATGAATAAAGGAAAAATCACACAGATTATCGGCGTGGTTATCGATGTGGAGTTTAAGGAAAAACTTCCTGATTTATATAGTGCGCTCCAAGCTACAATGCCGAACGGCGAAACATTAGTTTTGGAAGTTCAGCGGCACATGGGCGCGAACACCATCCGGGCAATTGCCATGAGCACGACTGACGGCCTGGAACGCGGTCAGGAAATCACCGACATGGGCGAACCGATTACCGTGCCGGTCGGTCCGGAAACCCTCGGTCGGATGTTTAACGTTATCGGCAAAGAGATTGACGGCCTGGGCGAAGTCAAGGCGAAAATGAAATATCCGATTCACCGCGACGCGCCGGAATTTAAAAAGCAATCTACCAAATATGAAGTGCTGGAAACCGGCATTAAAGTTATCGACCTGATTTGTCCGTTTTTGAAAGGCGGAAAAATTGGTTTGTTCGGCGGCGCCGGCGTGGGAAAAACCGTCGTCATTCAAGAGTTAATCCGCAATATTGCCCAGGAACACGGCGGATATTCCATGTTTGCCGGAGTAGGCGAACGCTCACGTGAAGGAAATGATTTGTATCGTGAAATGAAACAATCCGGCGTATTGGCAAAAACCGCCCTCGTGTTCGGACAGATGAATGAACCGCCGGGTGCCCGCGCCCGCGTCGCTTTGACCGCCTTGGCCATGGCCGAATATTTCCGCGACGAAGAAGGCAAAGACATTTTGCTTTTCATTGATAATATTTTCCGCTTCACTCAAGCCGGCTCGGAATTATCCGCTTTGCTCGGCCGCATGCCTTCGGCCGTGGGTTACCAGCCAACCCTGGCCTCGGAAATGGGCGCCTTGCAGGAACGCATCACATCAACCGATAAGGGCTCTATTACCTCCGTACAGGCTGTTTATGTGCCGGCCGATGACTTAACCGACCCAGCTCCAGCCACCACCTTCGCGCACCTTGATTCCACGGTGGTATTAAACCGCTCGTTGGCTGAACTCGCCATCTATCCGGCCGTTGACCCGCTTGATTCCAACTCCACAATTCTTGACCCGAATATCGTCGGCGAAGAGCACTACCGCACTGCCCGCGAAGTTCAGGTTGTGTTACAGCGCTACAAAGACTTGCAGGATATCATCGCAATTTTAGGTATGGAAGAATTATCCGATGAGGATAGAATCTCGGTCTCACGCGCCCGTAAAATTCAAAAATTCCTTTCCCAGCCGTGTTTCGTCGCCGAGGCTTTTACCGGCACCGAGGGAAAATATGTCCCAGTAGCCGAAACCGTACGCGCCTTCCGCGAAATTTTAGACGGTAAGCATGATGACAAACCGGAGCAGGCCTTTTATATGAAAGGCGGGATTGAGGATGTTAAATAAGCTATGTCTATTAAATTTCAAATCATTACTCCCGAACGCGTGGTTTTCTCTGATGAGATTGACCAGGTTACCATGAACACACAGGATGGGGAGATAACCGTTTTGCCAAACCACATTCCGCTGGTCACTATTCTTAAATCCGGAGAATTGGTTTGTAAAAAAAGTGGACAGGAGTATCAAATGGCTGTGACCGGCGGTTTTGCGGAAATTCGTCCGGATAACTCAATTATCATTCTTGCCGATACAGCGGAAAGGGCGGAAGAAATTGATATCGCCGCCGCTGAAGCAGCAAGGGATCGCGCCATAAAAACAATGCAGGAAGAACGAAAGCTGGATAGCGCCGAATATGCCACGCTGCAGGCCACATTGGATAAAGAGTTGCTAAGGCTCAAGGTGGGAAATAAATACAGAAAAATCCGTCCTGAAATAAAGTAAGAAAATGCCCGGGTATTGTCCCGGGTTTTTCTTTTTGCTATACTGTCTACACAGCCCAATCTATGGGCTATATTCATAAATATGGAAGAGGAATCAAAAAAGTGCGACTGTGGATCGGAGTGCGGTTGCGGTCCGGAATGCAGTTGCGGAGGCGAGGGATGCAGTTGTGATGAAACCTGCGACTGCGGCTGTAAGGACAAAAACGAGGAAATTGCTTAGCATTTTTTATTTTGACTAAGTGGAAAATCCATTTTTATGGATATTTTTGATATTTACAAAGAATTATATGAAATTTACGGACCACAGAAATGGTGGCCCGTTAAATATAATAAAAATAATCCGGGATTTGAAATTTCTATTGGCGCCATTCTGGCGCAAAATACCTCCTGGAAAAACGTGGAAAAATCATTAGAGTGTTTAAACAAAAACAATCTTTTGAACCCGAGGTCAATTATAAAATGCCCGACAAAAAAGCTGCAAAAATGTTTGCGCTCCGCAGGCTATTACAGGCAAAAAACAAAAAAATTAAAAATTTTCAGCAATTGGCTTGATATGAACTTTGGAGGAGACCTAAAAAAGTTTTTTATAAAACGTTTAATCATAGCCCGCAAAGAGTTGCTCTCCATTTGGGGAATAGGACCGGAAACAGCAGACTCAATTCTGCTCTACGCAGGCAATAAACCTATATTTGTCATTGATTCCTATACTAAGCGCCTATGCCGGCAAATGCATCATGAGCTTGCGACTTACGATGCATACCAAGGATATTTTGAATCTAACCTGCCTAAGTCTATAAGAATATATCAAGAATACCACGCGCTTATCGTTGCCAGTGGAAAAGACAAGCACAAAAAAATATGTCGGAAAATAAATTAAATGAAGCACAAGAAAAGGCCGTTAAATATATCGACGGTCCTCTTATTATCGTAGCCGGTGCCGGCACAGGCAAAACGACTGTTATAACAAAAAAAATTAAATATTTGATTGACCAAAAACTGGCCAAGCCCGACGAGATATTGGCTCTTACCTTTAATGAAAAAGCGGCTGCCGAAATGCAGGATCGCGTTGATGAAATGATGGAGTTTGGTTATCTGGACATGCACATCTCCACATTTCATGCTTTTTGCCAGCGCCTACTTGAACAGTACGGGCTGGATATCGGACTGCCCAATCGTTTTAGGGTCTTAACCCAAACTGACGCCTGGCTGCTAATTCGCAAGCATCTGGATAAATTTAATCTTGATTATTATCGGCCGATCGCGAGCCCTACCAAGCATATCCACGAGTTTGTGAAACACTTTTCCAAATGCAAGGACGAATTGATAAGCCCTGAAAAATATTTGGAATATTCTGAAGGTGTAAGACTGGATAAAGACGCAGCCGAAATTGAAGAAAAATCCCGTTTGGCCGAGATTAGCAACGCCTACCATGTTTATAACAGACTACTCTTGGAAAACAACGCCCTGGATTTTGGAGACCTTATTTACTACACCAATGTATTGTTGGAAAAACGACCGTCAATCCTCAAGCGCTTGCGGGAAAAATTTAAATATATTCTCGTTGACGAATTTCAGGATGTGAACTGGGCGCAATACCAATTAGTTAAGAAAATCGCTGATAGCGGCGCACAACTAACTGTGGTAGGGGATGACGATCAAAGTATTTATGCTTTTCGCGGTGCATCAGTATCTAATATAATGCGCTTTAAAGACGATTTTCCAAAAGCAACGGAAATAGTTTTGACAATAAATTACCGTTCAAACCAGGCAATTTTGGACAAAGCGTATGAGTTAATCCTAAACAATAATCCTAACCGCCTGGAAGTGAAATTAAAAATTGATAAAAAATTGACTTCAAAAAAAACAGAGACCAAAAACAAAAAACAGGGTAATGTTATTCACACACATCACAGTTCAATTGACGACGAAGTTAAATTTGTGACGGAAGAGGTACTTAGATTGAAAAGCGAGGATAAGGAGGCCGTTTGGGATGATTTTGCCGTTCTGGTTCGCGCCAATAGCCATGCCGACCCATTTATCAGCGCGTTCGAAAAACAGGGGGTGCCTTATGAATTTATGGCGGCCGCAGGTTTATTCAGACAACCGGTCGTACTGGATTGCCTTAACTTTATAAAAGTAATTGACAGCTACCACGAATCAGCCGGAATCTATCGCCTTCTGCTCATGCCAATCTTTGAGTTCAAAGGAGACGATATGCAGAGATTGACATACTATGCCGGTAAAAAAAGTATTTCATACTATGAAGCCCTTAAACGGCAGGCGGAAATCGGATTTTCTAAAGAGGGGACAGTTATAGCTGAAAAAATTATCAGTTTAATTTATGAGGGAATAAAAAATGCCCGTTCCGAAAAACCATCGGTTGTACTATATAAATTTTTTGAAGCAAGCGGATACTTAAAATTTCTAGCAACCGGCGAACACAAGGGAGATGGCGTTATCATTCGACAAATTCATCAACTGACACAATTTTTTGAATATATTACCAATTACGAGTCAGTGACTCCCGGACCGACGGTTTCCGATTTTCTGGATCACTTTGCGCAGGTAATTGAATCCGGCGACCTCGGCATTATTAAACAGCCTAAAGACACACCTGATTCGGTTAACATCCTGACTGTCCATACTGCCAAAGGATTAGAATACAAATATGTTTTTATTGTAAATTTGGTGGAAGAAAGATTTCCGACAAGGCGTAGGGGCGGCGATATCGGAATTCCCGATTCGCTGATAAATGAACAGTTGCCGGAAGGTGACATTCATTTTGAGGAAGAACGCCGCTTGTTTTACGTAGCTATGACCAGGGCTAAAGAAAGACTATACCTTACGAGCGCGGACGATTATGGCGGTGCCCGTGATAAAAAGTTGAGTCGATTTCTAAGCGAAATCGGTTTTATTTCTGCTAAATCAGGCGCAAGCGAATCGTCCAAACTGGGAAAGATTGCGCCGGTTCAGACAAAAAAAGTACCGGTCGGCTTTGCATATGAGTTGCCAAAAACATTTTCATTTTCTCAAATTCAAAAATATAAAAAGTGTCCGTACCAGTACAAACTGGCTCATATTCTTGGCCTGCCAACAGAAGGCAGTCCGAGTTTCAGTTTTGGATCCACGATGCACAACACACTTGAGCTCTTTTATACGCGCCTAAAAGAGCTGAATGGTACGACGCAGAATTCACTTTTTTCTGAACCGAATGTCACGGTAAATAGCAAACTAGTCAAAGCGCCGCTTCTTGATGAACTACTAAAAATCTACGATGACTGTTGGATTCCGGACTGGTATAAGAGCCAAAAGCAGCGAGAAGAATTTTATGAAAAGGGTATCGAAATTTTAAAAGATTTCTATATAAGCCACAAAAACAATTGGACATTGCCGGTGTCTATGGAAACCGGATTCACTATCAAAATCGGGTCATATTTGCTTCGCGGAAGGATAGATCGCGTTGACCAACTGCCCGACGGAAAACTGGAGATTATCGATTATAAAACAGGACAAACGAAAGATAAAATTGTCGGTGATGATAAAGAACAACTTTTGATCTACCAAATTGCCCTAAAGCAACTGCCTGAATTTCGCAGCATCGGAGAACCCGGCATGCTGACTTACTATTATTTAAACAGTAATGAAAAAATTTCTTTTTTAGGTTCGGAAAAAGATATCGCTAAACTGGAAGATGATATTGTCAGTATTATCGACAGTATCAAGTCGCTTGATTTTGAACCGAAGCCGGAAAAATTCGCGTGCGGACACTGTGAATTTCGCGATATCTGCGATTATCGGGCCTAACTAATAGTATATGAAGTCATTATTTTCCATAATAAGTGATAAAAATGTTGGTTCTCCAATAATGCGGGGAGCTTTGGCTGCCTTAACTGTAGAATCGGCTAATGAGATACTGGCGAACCTGTTTGGCAAAGAGTCGGCTGAATTTGTCAATGCTATCTATGTAAAGGACGGTGTCCTTGGAGTCCGGGTCAATTCATCTTCGGCGGCTTCGGAAGTCAAGCTCAATGAATCATTAATACTGTCGGAAATTAGCTCAAAATACGGCGAAAAGGCCGTCAATAAAATACGTATTATTTTATAGAATCCGGGTATTGCAATTTTGCCAAATATTTGCTAAATTAAAGGAAATCTATGACTTTAAGACAATACCTAATAATAATGAGTTTAGCCACTCTTGTCTGCTGGTCAGTCTGGTTTTTAGTGGTGTTTATCTACAACCCAAATTCAGCAGGGCTAGTCGGCTTTCTCCTTTTTTATACCAGCTTATTTTTGTCCGTTCTCGGCACTTTCTCCATCATCGGTTTTTTTATCAGAGCAAAAATAATTAAAAATGACGATATTGTATTTCGCCATATCAAGAGAACATTCAGACAGGGGTTCTTTTTTGGAATCTTTGTTGTATTGAACCTACTGTTGGCGCAATTTCGGCTGCTGACATGGTGGAACTTTATTCTGCTTTTGACATGCTACATATTTCTGGAGGGTTTAATTTTTACGAACAGAAAATATCAGAATAGGAATTATGTTAAATAATATTTTCAACCGATTCAGAAAAGATCTTGGTATAGACCTGGGAACGGCCAATACGCTTATTTATGTTAAGGGAAAAGGAATTATTATCAACGAACCGAGTGTTGTTTCGGTTAATACAAGGACCGAGCAAATATTGGCGGTGGGAAATGAGGCAAAACAAATGCTTGGCAAAACCCCGCCTCACATATTTACCACCCGCCCTTTGACCGGAGGGATAATTTCCGATTTTGAAGTTACTGAAAAAATGCTTACTCATTTTATTGAAAAAGTGCATGAGGGATCATTTAATTTCATGACCAGGCCAAGAGTGGTAGTTGGAGCACCGCTTGACCTGACCGAAGTTGAAAGAAAAGCCGTGAGTGACGCCGTTCTTAATGCCGGTGCGAGCGAAGTTTGGATTGTTGAAGAACCTATGGCGGGCGCGATAGGATCCAGAATGCCTGTACAAGATCCAGTGGGAAACTTCATCGTAGATATCGGAGGCGGCACCACGGAGATAGCCGTTATATCATTAAGTGGTATTGTAAAATGGAAATCAATTAAGATTGCCGGCGATGAATTTGATTACAACATCTCACAGTATGCCCGGGAAATGTTTAACTTATTGGTTGGAGAAAGGCAAGCTGAAGAAATAAAAATTAAAATCGGTTCCGCCGTTGAAATGCCGGAAAAAATGGTTTATCCAATGCGCGGTCGCGATATGGTAACCGGCCTACCGAAAGAAATAATGATAAACGACGCCGAAGTTCGCGAAGCGCTTTCACGCTCTTTGCGCGCCATAGTGGATAATATCAAGGCGACTTTAGAGGTTACTCCACCAGAACTTGTAGCTGATATTCATGAACGCGGCCTGCTGTTAACCGGCGGGGGAGCACTTCTACGCGGTATAGACCAGCTAATCATGCGCGCCACGCAAATTCCGGTGCGAATCGCCGATGATCCGCTGACAGCCGTCGTTAGAGGCACTTCAATATTGTTGGAGGACGAAACACTGCTGAAAGAAGTTGCTGTTTACCCCTTAAGAAGCGATCGGAAATAGCATTTATTATGCTGAATATCCGCGGAAAAAAGACCTACTTGTTCTTAGGAGCAATATTGATATTGCTTATTTTTTTAAATTACGTCGGTGCACTTAATTTTCTAAAAAACAAATTGCGCCTTTTATTCCTGCCTCTATTTACGCAAACAAACAACTTGAGCGTTAACGTCGGCAATAACTATGAATTCTTTAAAGACAAAGCGTCTTTTTTTAATGCCTATCATGATTGTCGTTTACAGGTGGAAGACAAATCGATTGGAGAATCAAAAATTAAATTGCTGGAACAAGAAAACGCGCTGTTGAGGGAAGCGCTAAAATTCAACGAAAGCACCACGGCAAGCTCGGTAATTGCGCGAGTTATCGGAAAAAACATCGAGCAAACCGACCAAACAATATTGATTGACCGCGGAACGGAAGATGGAATAAAAATTGACCAGCCGGTTATTGTCGGGAATGGAATACTAATTGGAAAAATTATTAAATCGGAAACCGGGTTATCTGTTGTGCGTTTGTTAAATGATAACGCTTCAAAAATAGGCGCAACCATTCTTAGCTCAGATAGAAGCCTTGGTATAGTAGAGGGCGGCTATGGATTAAGCGTTAAAATGAATTTTATTCCGCGCAATGAAACAGTCAAAGTCGGCGACATTATAGTTACCTCCGGATTGGAACAAGCCGTTCCCAGGGGCCTGCTGATCGGAACAGTAACGGCAATTGAAAATGAAACCTACCGCCCATTTCAGGCGGCCTTGCTAATACCGGGTACTGACCTCTCAAAACTGTCGATTATTTCCGTTCTGATTACGAAATAATATGCGAAGATATATCCGATCAATTTTCTATATTGTATTGATTCTTTTTATTTTTACGCTGCACGTAGCGGCCGCGAATCTATTTCCTTTCCCCCTAAATCGGTTAAATATAATACTGATTTCCGCCATGTGGCTGTTAATTTTTAATAAACAAAATAAAATAGTTTTTGTTTTTTTACTTTCTCTTATTTCCGAATTATTTTTATCCACACCCTTTGGCTTAAACACGGCTGCACTTCTAATTTCTGCAGCAGCGCTCGAGTGGGTATTGCTTAACTTATTGACAAACAGATTTTTTACCATGGTTTTTTTAGCCGGCCTTTTTGGCACATTTCTCTTTAAGGCGTCTTTTTTCAGCATTTTTTTACTGATGAAAATTTTTGGTCTGGCTGAAATATCAATGAATCAATCCGTCTTACTAAGTTCCTTGATAGAAATTGTCGTAAACGCCGGCGCTTTGACGCTAATCTATATAATTTCATTATTATTCGTAAAGAGATTGAATCCAAAATATATTGTCGACAGATAGCCGCTTATGAAAAACGAACAATCATTTAATTACGAACCAAAAGACCGTGTATCAGACTCTGATTTAAACGGCAAATTCAAACATCAATGGGTGGAGGAAAATTTTTCTAATTATCAAAAAAGCGGGCAAACTATTTCCGTATCTGAAACCAGGGGTTATCTGGGGCCGAGTTTGGCTACAAAAAAAATTATATGGCTTCTCGTCATTATTTTTATCGGCATAGCGGTGATAGGTGGAAAAATTTTTTTTCTACAAATTGTTAAGGGTGACTACTATAGAAATTTAGCGGAAAATAATCGTGTTAGAATTAAGCCCATTCCGGCTGAACGAGGCCTTATATACGATCGTTTTGGCAATCAGCTTATCGAAAACGTGCCAAGCTTTTCCTTATCAATCGTACCTCAGGATCTGCCGCAAAAAACTGACGAAAGGAGAAGCGTAATTTCTCAAATTGCGGGCATAAGCGGCGTTAGCGAGAGCGAAATTAATGCTTTAGTAAAAAAATACAGCTCCTACAGTTTTGAATCATTGACTGTAAAAGACAATCTTGATTATGAATCGGCGCTCACTTTATATATACAAAACGCCAACTTGCCCGGTATAATTATTGAAAAAGGAACCAAGCGTTTGTATAGAGAAAGCCAGGGCGTTGGTGTGGCATCGTCATTATCGCAAGTAATCGGTTATCTGGGAAAAATCAGTGAAAACGAGCTCAACGAACTTAGGCCGAGCGGATATTATCCCTCGGACTACCTGGGTAAAGACGGATTGGAAAATTCATACGAAACTGCTTTACGAGGCGTGTACGGGCGAAAAAAAATTGAAGTGAATGCTTTAGGCAGGGAGCAAAGTGTGATTGCCGAGGAAGCGCCTGTGCCGGGAAAACACCTGGTGTTAAGCCTGGATATAGAGGCACAGTCAAAAATGGAAGAGCTGATTCTTAAATCGCTATCAACCAATAAATGGAAGCGAGCGGCCGGCGTCGCATTGAATCCTCAAACAGGTGAGGTTCTGGCCATGGTTAGCATACCCGCCTATAATAATAATGATTTTTCCGGCGGGATATCACAGGAAAAATATTCAGCATATCTGTCGAATCCTGATCAGCCGCTATTCAACCGGGCAATCGCCGGCATGTACCCATCCGGCTCTATCGTTAAGCCATTAATCGCGGCCGCGGCTCTGCAGGAGGGTATTATTAATCAAAACACTTCATTTTTAAGTACGGGTGGGTTGGAGATTGACAAGTGGTTTTTTAAGGACTGGAAAGCCGGCGGACATGGAATTACGAATGTAAAAAAAGCGTTAGCATGGTCTGTGAACACCTTTTTTTATTATATTGGCGGCGGTTATAATACATTTGTCGGCTTAGGAGCGGATAAAATTGTTGAGTACCTAAAAAAATTCAGCCTGGCGAATACGACCGGGATCGATTTGCCCGGGGAAAGCGCCGGTTTTTTGCCAAGTAAAAAATGGAAAGAAAGTACAAAAAATGAACGATGGTATATCGGTGATACTTATAATCTTTCAATCGGTCAGGGTGATCTATTGGTTACCCCTTTGCAGGCGGCTGTTTGGACCGCTGCCATAGCTAATGGCGGAAAAGTGATTAAACCGCGATTAGTTAATGCTGTTTTGGACCCGGTTTCTAAAAAGAGCTACCCCAAACAAACTGAATATTTGAACCGAGATTTTATATCTCCCGGAAACATTGAGATTGTTCGCCAAGGCATGCGCGAATGTGTTGTCTATGGGAGTTGTGGTATGCTAAACTCTCTCCCGTTCACGTCTGCGGGGAAAACCGGTACAGCACAATGGAGCGCTACGAAACAAGACCATGCTTGGTTTACCTCATTCGCACCATTTAAACAGCCTCAAATAGTGGTAACCGTGCTTGTGGAGGAGGGGACAGAAGGCAGTACTGCCGCGCAGCCCATCGCAGAACGGTTTCTTGAATGGTGGGGGACAAAATACTTGAAATAGTGGATAACCTTTTTGACTCACATTGAGCATGTGGTATAATTATAAAAGCGGATATCAATCAACCGCATAGCGGAAGATGATATCTGTATTTTAATGCTTATTTTTATGATTGATAAAATTCAATATTTGTCAAAACAAAGTCATACAACATTGGAGCTGGAATATGATAAATTAAAAAACGATAAAATACCGGAAATTGCGAATCATATTGATGAAGCAAAACAGCAGGGTGATCTTTCGGAAAATGCCGAGTATCACCAGGCAAAAGAGGATATGGCTTGGGCACAGGGACGCCTATTAGAAATTGAACATTTGCTCTCAAACGCGGTAATTATTGAGGAAGGAAAAACCGACAAAAAAACCGTTTCCGTTGGCGATACTGTACTTGTAAAATTTAACGCAAAAACGAAGGAATATATGATTGTCGGCCCACAAGAAGCAGACCCATTTGCCGGAAAAATATCCAATGAATCACCGCTCGGGAACTCCTTTATCGGGCGTACTGCAGGTGATGTGGTTGAAGTGGAGACACCTGCCGGTAAACAACAGTATCACATAGTTGAAATCAAATAGAAAATAGCCAAATAAACCGCCACAAATACATGAGGCGGTTTTTTGACGCCGTTTAATATTTGCGGTATAATATTGCATATTTTCCAAATAAAACATATATGACAAACGAAGTACAAAACGAAGAACAAACAAGATTGGAGCGATTAAAAACCATCCGCGATAGTGGAATAAACCCCTATCCGAGCAAAACTGAAGCAAATATCAGTCTCGCCGATGCTCGAAAGTCAAAAGAGGGGACGAAAGTTATTGTTGCCGGACGGCTAGTATCCAAAAGAGAGATGGGCAAGCTTTGCTTTGCGCATCTTAAAGACTTTTCTGATAAATTGCAGATTGCCATCTCTGAAAAAGAATTGGGCAAGGAATTGTACAAATTTTTCGTAAAAAATTTCGACCTAGGTGATTTTGTCCAGATTGAGGGTGAGATGTTCATTACACATAAAGGCGAAATTTCCGTTTTAGCAAAAACATACACACTATTATCGAAATCCCTTTTACCTTTACCGGAAAAGTTTCACGGTCTATCTAACGTTGAAACCCGATACAGACAACGTTATCTGGATCTGCTTTCAAATGATGAGTCAATGAAAATCGCCAAGATTCGAAGTTTTGTTGTTAAAGAAATTCGCAACTATTTTGATTCGCTCGGTTTTTACGAAGTGGAGACGCCAATACTGCAGGCTCTACCCGGAGGCGCTATTGCCAAACCTTTTATCACTCATCACAACGCATTGAATATTGATTTGTATTTGAGGGTCGCGCCTGAATTGTATCTCAAGCGCCTGATTGTCGGCGGCTTTGAAAAAGTCTACGAATTGGGACGCTGTTTCAGAAACGAGGGGATTGATAATAATCATAACCCGGAATTTACGCAAGTGGAGGCATACTGGGCTTACGCCGACTATGAAAAACTGATGAGCTTGTTTGAAGACATGATACCGAAAATTATTAAAGCTGCCGGAATGCCATTAAAATTTGAAACACTGGGCAAGGCTGTGGACTTTACTCCGCCCTACCCGCGCAAAACCATGCGCGACCTTATTCTTGAGTACGCCAAGTTTGATATTGAGGATTGTCCTGACCAAAAAGCGATGTATAATAAAGCGATCGAATTGAAAGTGGACGACATTGATAAGAACATGGGCAGGGGAAAACTGATTGATGAAATATACAAGGCCTACGCACGGCCGAATATTGTCAACCCGATATTTATGACTAATCATCCGGTTGAATTATCACCTCTGGCGAAAAGACGTGAAGACGAACCGCGCTATACCGAGCGCTTCCAGTTGCTCTGTGTAGGCGGAAATGAGCTCTGCAACGCTTTTAGCGAGCTGAATGACCCGATTGATCAGGAGGCGAGGTTCAGAGAGCAGGAGAAAGAACGCGAGCAAGGCGATGAGGAAAGCATGCGTTTTGACGAGGATTTTATAACGGCTCTAAAGCACGGCATGCCGCCGACCGCCGGCCTCGGCATGGGCATTGATCGATTTGTAAAACTTCTCACCAATTCGGAAAATCTTAAGGAAGTCATCCTATTTCCAACCCTTAAGCCGGATAACAATTAATCATATGCTTGACATAAAATTCATTCGCGAAAACATAGATTTAGTTAAAAAAAATTGCGTCAATCGCAAAGTCAAGGTTGATATTGATAAATTACTGACGCTTGATGAATCACGGCGGGATAATTTATCAAAAATAGAGACTCTTCGCGCTGAGCGGAACCAAAAATCAAAGGGCAAGCCGAGTGATACGGAGATTGCAAAACTCAAACAAGTGGGAGGGGAAATAAAAAATTTGGAAATTATTTTATCCCAGGTTGAAGCAGAATATTTCGAATTGCTTAAAGCAGTTCCAAATATGACACACCCCGAAAGCCCGGTCGGCGGCGAGGAGTATTATAAAGTTGTTTTCACTGGCGGCAAGCCGAAAAATTTTGCATTTAAACCAAAAGACCACGAAGAATTAATGCTATCTAATGATCTGATCGATTTTGACCGGGGCACAAAAGTGGCGGCTTCCAAATTTTATTTCACCAAGGGGAATCTTGTCCGGATGAACCAGGCGCTGATTAACTATGGAATTGATGTGGTGGCCAAACACGGCTATGAAGTCGTAGAAACACCGGACATGGCCAAGGACGAAATTCTTCAGGGTATCGGATTCAATCCACGCGGGCCGGAGACACAGGTCTATTCCATTGAAAACACCGACCTAAGTTTGATCGGCACGGCGGAAATTACCATGGGTGGCTATCACGCCGGTGAAGTTCTGGATTTATCCAAAGGACCAAAAAAGTATGTAGCGCTGTCGCATTGCTTCCGTACTGAAGCTGGCGCTTACGGCAAAGTGAGCAAAGGACTTTATCGCGTGCATCAATTCGCCAAACTGGAAATGTTTATTTTTTGCAAACCGGAAGAGAGTGAAAAATATCACCAGGAAATATTGGATATTGAAAAAGAAATACTCAAGGGCCTTGATTTGCCTTATCGCGTGATTGATATTCCCACCGGCGACCTAGGCGGACCGGCTTACCGAAAGTTTGATATTGAGGCCTGGATGACTATGAAAGGGGAAGGGGAGTCGCAGGGCGGATACAGCGAAGTTACTTCGTGCAGCAACTGTACCGATTATCAGGCACGCCGGTTGAATATCAAATACCGCAAAGAAGATGGCTCAACCGAATTTGTTCATACCTTAAACGGCACCGCGGTAGTGCTTAGCCGTTTCCCTCTGTCTATCGTAGAAAATTATCAACAGAAAGACGGCTCTATTGCGGTTCCGAAAGCACTGAAAAAATATTGTGGGTTAAAAAAGCTTTAAAAAAAATTATGTTCACCCGGGTCGAGATAGACTCGCTGGCAATAAAATTCAATTTACGGCAGTTCAGGAAGTTAATCGGAAAGAAGACCCTACTGATGCCGGTAGTAAAAGCCAATGCTTACGGGCATGGCTTTTTGGAAGTGGCCAGGATATGCGATAAATCGCCCCAGGTTGACCGTATATGCGTGATAAATGACGAGGAAGCCCTTTCCCTCATAGAGAATAGGATCCGTAAGCCAGTGCAAATTTTAACGTTTTTTGACACAAAAAGTGCTAAAATTGGGCTAAAATTAGCCAAAAAAGGCGTAATTTTCCCGCTTTTTTCGCTGGAACAAGCCAAATTTCTTAACAAAATAGGGGATAAGGCCGGTAAAAATTTAAGGGTTCATATAAAGGTGGACACCGGGGCTTCGCGCGTTGGACTGTTGCCAAAAGAAGTAATTCCTTTCTTGGAAAAAGTTAAAAAATTTCCGCGCCTAAAAATCGAAGGGCTATACAGCCATTTTGCCGCCAGCGAAGAGGACAGGATATTCACCGAGCACCAGATGAAAAATTTTGAGAAGCTGGTTCACGAAATGGAAAGCAAGGGATATAGAATACCGATCAAACATTTTGCTTGCTCTGCGGCAAGCGTATTATTTGCCAAGAGCAGGCTAAATGCCATCCGTCTGGGCTTAAGCCTGTATGGTCTTTACCCGGATGTATCGAGCCCAGGGAAAATTAAACTTCAACCCGCGCTTTCCTGGCACACTAAAATAATTCAAGTACGAACAGTACCTGCCTGGACTAAAATTGGCTATGGCGGGTCATTTACCACCAAGAAGTCAACAAAGTTGGCTGTTCTACCGATTGGCTATTGGGACGGCTATGATCGCGGATTGGGAAACAACGCCTTTGTAATAATCGGCGGCAAACGCTGTTCAATTCGCGGCCGAATATGTATGAACATCTGTATGGCCGATGTTAGCGCGGTAAAAAAAGTAAAGGCAGGGGATGTCGCAACGCTAATCGGAAAACAAGGAAAAGCGTCAGTTTCAGCAGACGAGTTGGCAAAATGGGCAAACACAATTAATTATGAAATAGTTGATAGAATTAACCCACTGACGCCGAGAATTTTTTCCAGATAACTAACGCAAGCATGGATAAGTACATCAAATCGTATGGTGGCTTCCGACAGTATGAACCGCCAAAGAAAGGCGGCCTATTTGGCGTATTTAAAAAAAAGAATAAATATTCTCACTCATCAGGCTCAAAGGCGATTGCAGATCATTCAGCGAGCAATCGGCCATCGTTCATTCGCCCGAAGGCAATAGTAAATTACCGGGGAAAAATAATACTATCTTTATTAGGCAGCTTAATTGTTGCCTGGCTTATACTGATGATCTATCTGCCATATTTTAGAATTAACAAGATAAATTTCGAAGGACTAAAAATAATTGACCGTTCGGAAATTGAAAATTATATTAATAGATCATATTTGCAAGGCGGTATTATTCCGCATAACAACTATTTTTTGATCAGTACAAAGGATATCACAAGGGATATTCAGTCAAAATACGCTGTTGATAGCGTAACCGTAAAAAAGTACTTCCCCGGACTAATTAATATTCAAATTGAAGAAAAAATCACGACGATCATTTATGATAATGGATCAAGCTACAGTTTATTGGATAAGGACGGAACGGTAATAAAAATTTTAGAGCAATACAGAGAAACAACTTTTGCTACTACTACTGCTTCAACGACGATATCTGAAAATGTTTCTACAAGCTCATATATGACAGATGAGATTGCATCATCAACACGCACAGAAACACACAAGCCCGACTTTCAAAAATTATCTGGAAATTATCCCGGGACACCGATACTTCTGGACGATCGCAATAAACAAGTATTTGAAAAAAAGGTAATAATATTTGCGCCGAATTTTATCAACTCAATAATTGATTGGCAAAAAGCGCTGAGGAGCGAGGGGATAGGGGATATGCGATATTTTCAAACGGATAATCCCTCCGCCGGCGTAAAAGCATATTTAAATAAAAATTGGTACTTATTGATACAACCGACTAACCCGATGTCAAACCAAATAGTTAATTTGAAAACTATTATATCTAACCGCGACATAAGTCCAGTGGAATATATAGACCTGCGGTTCGGGGAGAGGGTATTCTGGAAATAGAAGGCATTTGACGAGAGGAAGGAGTTATATTAAGATATACTTAACGTCGTATAACATAGATTAAGAGACGTTATATAGCATTTATTCAGCAATATGGACAAATCTTCTAAGACCATACTTAAGCATATCCCGGACTTCCTGGACTATTGCGAGGTCGAAAAAGGCCTTAGCCCGATCTCTACCCGCAATTACCATAACTTTCTCAAGGTGTTCGTCGGATGGGTCGAAAAACAGGATTTAACCTCTCTAAAGCCCCACGAGCTCACTCCTGACCATATTTGGAACTACAGGCTATACTTGTCGCGTAAAACCGATTCCCGGGGCAAGTATATCAAGAAGACCACTCAGAACTACTACCTGATCGCTTTGCGCAATCTGGTGACATTTTTTGCCGTCAAAGATATCATTTCACTGCCGGCGGATAAAATTTCTTTACCTAAATTAACTGATAAGGACAAAAAAATTAAATTTCTAAATTTCGACCAAGTTGAGAAGTTAATGAGCATGCCTGATACATCAAACCCGGAGGGTTTGCGCGACCGATCAATTTTGGAGGTCCTCTTCTCTACTGGCATGCGCGTCTCAGAGTTAACGTCGCTTAACATACGTCTATTCAATATTAAAAATATTATTGAAGATAAAATTAATGATCTCGAAATTGCCATCACCGGAAAAGGAGGATCAACCCGCACAGTATATTTTTCTAAGCGCACACTCGAGTGGCTGGGAAAATACCTAAAAACGCGAAAAGACATGTGCCCTCCCCTATTTATTAACTATCGTCCGGATAAAGAAGATGCTGAACATCGGCTTACAACTCGCTCTGTTGAACGATTAGTAAAAAAATATACAACAATGGCCGGCCTGCCTGTGGACGCCACACCGCACACTCTTCGCCATAGTTTTGCCACTGATCTATTAGAGCAAGGCGCTGATATGCGCTCGGTACAGGAAATGCTGGGACATAAAAACATCGTTACCACGCAAATATACACGCATGTAACCAATCCGCATTTGCGCGAAATTCACAGAAAATTTCACAGCGGAAAAAAGTAAACTAAAAAAACCGTCAGCCCATAGCTGGCGGTTTTTCTTTATGATATTACTCACTGTAAATATCCCATCGGATTAACCGGGATGCCGTTAGCGCGCACTTCAAAGTGCAAATGCGGACCAGTGACGAAAGGACCTGCTCCAACTGTGCCCGGTGTGCCGCCTGTATATCCTATTATGTCGCCCTTGCTGACAAATTCATCTTCAGACACGCTTATTGAGCTCATATGGCCATATACGGTCGACAAGTTGCCTGTATGTACGAGCAACACATAGCTATAACAACTTGCCGATGAGCATCTCTTAGCCCGGGCTACATAGCCCGCAGCCGCGGCTTTAATCGGTGAACCATGCGCCGCGCGAAGGTCAATACCGCTATGCTCAAAAACTCTGCGATACGGATAATCCGGATCATGGAAAGCCGACGTAATATACCGGCTGGAAACCGGCCATCCGAGCACTCCGGCACTATCGCCCAAATCTTTAAACCTCTGCATTTCCTCCAACTTCTTTCGCACCTGATCCTCATAAGTTCGCACTTCACCCTCTATCGCCTGGTATTGCTTTCTCAAACTCTCAAGTAATATACGATATTTTTGTTCTGACGAATGAGTTGCTGTAAGCAAATTTTCCTTAGTATTTGTCTGATCGATTAGATCTTTCTGTTTATTTTCCAGTTCTGCCTTAAGATCCTCGTATGTTTTTTTCTTTGCCTCAACCTGCGCCTTTTTGGCATCCAAATCTTCCTTTGCAATGCGTAAATTTTTCACCGATTGGCCAAGATCGGTATAAACACTTTCCAGATATTTAGCCTGATTATAAAAATCAGCAAAAGTATCGCTGGTCAATAAAATTTCAAGATAATTTTTCTGATCCTCTGCGTGGATATTGCGGACAATTTTAGCAATAATCTTCTTTTGCCTGGCAATGGACGCCTCCTTATCTTGAATATTAAGCTCTAACGCTTCAATTTCCAGCTTTGCCTGATTAATGCGTTCATTTGTAAGCTTTATATCCGCCTCGGTTTGAGCACGCCTATTATCCAAAATACTTAACTGATTTTTTAATGAGACCGCCTCAAGCTGTTTTTGCTCTATATTTTTCTTATAATTACCAATCGTTTCTTCAAGTTGTTTTATTTTATCCTTTTTTTCAGCAATCTGCGCATTAAGATCGTCAATTTCTTCTTTATTTCCGCCTACTGCGGTATTATCTGAATATACAAAACTTGGGCTAAAAAAAAGTAAGCCCAATACAATAAAAAATAAAACAATTAATCTGTACTTCATGAAGATATTATAGCACAAATATACTGATGGCCTAAATATTTGATATTGCTAAATCAATTCTGTTTAAAGATTCCTCCTTGCCCAAGACCTCGGCAATCTCAAATGGCCCGGGAGAATTTTCCTGGCCGGACAGCGCGACGCGCATTGGCCACAAGACCGAACCGACCGAATAGCCCTTTTCCTTCACCCAGTCCCCCACCGTTCGTTCCAAAATTGTTCTGTCCCATGACTGAACACTTATTGTACTCAGCAAATCTTTCAAGCCGGGTAAAATATTTTGCAATTCATCTACAGAACTTTTTTTCCAAATAAGTAAATCTGACTTGTATTTCGGCAGAACGAAAACAAACTTTAACGCCTCCGGCAATTCAGAAAATGTAGTCACGCGTTCACGCTCCAAAGCAATAACGCGAGCAAGGTCCTTATCTTCATACTGCCCCTCCCCTATCGCACTAAAAATTTCAGGATCGGCCAGTAAAAATTCTTTAGCGCGCTGTACCAATTCCGCCAAATCCATTTTCTTTAAGTATTCCCTGTTGAACCAATCTAACTTTTGCAAATTGAAAATCGCGCCGGATTTTCCGACTTTATCAAAATTGAACTCGTTGATTATTTCATCCAATGAATAAATTTCACGCTCGCCTCCGGGATTCCAGCCGAGAAATGCGATGAAATTTATTATTGCCTCTTTCAGATATCCTTTTTTCACATAGTCCTCAACCGCTACGTCGCCTTGGCGCTTGCTCAACTTTGATTTATCAGCATTAAGTAGCAAGGGCAGATGCGCCATCTTGGGAGATTCCCAGCCAAAATATTTATAAAGCTGTAGATGTTTGGGGACGCTCGACAGCCATTCCTCTCCGCGGATGATGTGCGTAATTTTCATGAGATGGTCGTCAACCACAACCGCTAAATGATAGGTGGGAAAACCGTCGGACTTCATAATCACCTGGTCGTCAATTAGCTCATTTTTGAACCTTACTTCACCTCTAATTTCGTCGTTAAATACAGTCTCCCCTTCCTTTGGCATCTTCATGCGAATAACGTGTTTTTCGCCGTCAGAAGCCCGTTTTTGGGCCTCTATTGGGTTAATTTCCCGACAATGTCCGTCATAACCGGTCGGGAGCTTGTTTAATTGCTGAAACTGGCGTAATTCATCTAATCGCTCGGGTGCACAAAAGCAATGATAGGCGTGGCCCTGCTCAATTAGCCGGTCGGCATGCTCACGATATATATCGGATCTTTCCGATTGAATATACGATCCACCGCAGTCACCCTTTTGAATAATATTTTCTTCATTATCAAACATTACGCCCTCGTCAGGAATAAGCCCGGCCCAATACAATGATTTAAGAATATTTTGTGTACCATCCGCCACAAACCTTTCACGGTCCGTGTCTTCAATACGCAAAACAAATTTGCCCTCGTTCTTTTTGGCAAAACAATACGCATAAAGCGCGGTGCGCAAACCGCCGACATGTAAGTAGCCGGTTGGTGATGGAGCAAATCTAGTTCTTATGGTCATAAAATTTTTCTTTCAAAGCAAAAAAAGTAAATTTTGTGGTGGCGTTAAAAATCCTACCGATTCTTTTCGGTTGCGAGATCAATCGGTACAACCATTCTATCCCGATTTTGCGCATCCAGCAAGGCGCGCGGTTGACTATGCCCGAGATATAATCGAACGCTCCGCCCACGCCCATGGCAATTTTTACACCAGGCATTTTTGTCAGATTTTCATGAATCCATTTTTCCTGTTTGCCCATCCCAAAGGCGACAAACAATATATCCGGATGTGATTGATTGATCCGACCAATGACCGTTTGGTTATTAATTTGGTCAATCCGTAATTCAAAATTTTGAATATTGGACTCATCCATCATCAGTCCTTTATCAAAACCTACAATTTTCAGCATCGGAAATTGCTTCAGCAATTCTTCTGCTGTTTTTTCCGCCACTTCATTACTTCCCGAACCGAGAAAATAGACGCTACTCCCCTGCTCTGACGCCAGCCGGCAAAGCTCTATCATAAAATCAACTCCGGGAATGCGCGTTGCGTCGGAAAATATTTTCAAACCGAAACCGTCGCACAAATTTAAATCACCGGTATTAAGAACGTCGCGAAAATAATTATCTTTTTGCGCCTTTACCAGTATCTCGGGATTGGGCGTAAAAATTTTATGCTGACCGGAAATTAAAAAAGTTCGCGCTTTATTCAAAGCTTCGGGTAAACCGACATTATCGATTCTAACGCCGAAAAAATTCATAATAATTTAAAGTCAGAAAACTCTCCTAAATAGGCATTTTCTGATATTTCAACCGCCTCCACTCTTGCTCCCTGCGGACCGTGGCGGAGCCACAAGGCCAACTTATCCAGACTTTCCTCATCGCCTTCGGCAATAATCCGGACCTCTTTTCCACACGGTAAATTTGCGGCAAATCCGGTCAATCCTAAATTTTTCGCTTCCTCATGACAATAATACCGAAAGCCAACTCCCTGTACTGAACCTTTAATAATGGCTTCAATCCTCTTTTTCATAATATTGAATTATGCTCATATTTTACCCTAATTTTTGCTTAATTTCAAGGGGTTGACATAGGACGCGGATATGGTATATTATTATCACTCTCACTATTAGAGTGATAAATCATAATCTATGTTAAATCCCCAAAACTTTACCCAAAAATCACAGGAGGCCATACAAATTGCCTCGCAAATCGCACAGGAAAACAATCAGCCGCAAGTGGAGCCGCCACATCTGTTTTTGGCTTTGCTTCAAGATGAGGAGAGCGTGGTTGTTTCCGTATTGCGAAAAATGAAATGTGACTTACCGGCAGTCCTGGCTGAAGCTCAAGCCATAGTCGGCAATTTGCCGAAACAGTTCGGCGGTTCTCCTATTGTGGGAAACGGCCAAATTATGCTGAGCCAACCTGCAATGAACGTGATGCAGAACGCTTTCGCTGAATCAAAAAAAATGGGTGATGAATACATCAGCGTTGAACATTTGTTTCTGGCTTTTTTGTCTAACAAGAATCCAATCAGCGACATTCTGTCAAAGAATCACAAAATTTCATATGACGAGGTTTTGAAATCGCTGGCCTCAATACGCGGTACGCAAAAAGTGGATTCCCCTAACCCGGAAATAAAATATAATGCTTTGGAGAAATATGGAAAAAATTTAACCGAACTGGCGCGAAAAGAAAAAATTGATCCGGTTATCGGACGCGATGATGAAATCCGCAGGGTGATGCAAATTCTGTCCCGCCGTACCAAAAACAATCCGGTGCTTATCGGCGAACCCGGCACCGGTAAAACCGCTATCGTGGAAGGCCTGGCTCAGCGCATTGTTAATGGCGATGTGCCGGAATCATTAAAAAATAAGGAAGTAATCGGTTTAGACATCGGCTCTCTGCTTGCGGGTGCAAAATTCCGCGGCGAATTCGAGGAACGTCTCAAAGCTGTCCTCAAAGAAGTGGATGCCGCTGCCGGAAAAATCATTTTATTTATCGACGAACTCCACACCATAGTCGGCGCCGGAGCATCAGAGGGCGCGATTGATGCCGCTAATATGTTAAAACCAATGCTCGCCCGCGGCGAACTGCATTCAATCGGCGCGACCACTCTAAAGGAATATCATAAATATATTGAAAAAGACGCCGCCTTAGAGCGCCGTTTTCAACCGGTGATGGTCAATGAACCTTCTGAAGATGACGCCATCGCCATCTTGAGAGGCATTAAAGAGAAATATGAAGTTCATCACGGGGTCCGTATCACCGATGCGGCCATTCTCGCGGCAGTGAAGTTGTCCATCCGCTATATTTCCGACCGGTTTTTACCGGATAAAGCCATTGATCTGGTGGACGAGGCGGCTTCAGCACTGCGCCTGCAAATTGAATCAATGCCTGAGGATTTGGACAAATTGAAACGATCGGCAATTAAATTTGAGATTGAAAAAAGAGCGCTGATGAATGAAAACAGCCCTGATGTAAAGGATCAGCTTAAAAAATTGGAAAAAGAGCTGGCTGAAATTCGGGAGAAAAGCAATCAATTGGAGGCGAAATGGAAAAACGAGAAAGACATCATTGCCCGCATACACGATCGAAAAAAGGAAATTGACAAATTGAAACAAAAAGCGGAAATTGAAGAGCGTAAAGGCGACCTGCAGAAGGTTGCTGAGATTCGCTATGGCTCTATCCCCTCTTTGGAAAAGGAAATTATTATTGATGAAAAACTGCTTCAGGAATATCAAAAAAACCGCGGCATTTTAAAAGAAGAGATCACCGAAGCGGACATTGCCGCCGTAGTGGCGCGTTGGACTTCAATTCCGGTGACGAAAATGCTGGAAACGGAATCCGATAAATTCAGCCAGATGGAGGGCGTTCTCGCCAAGCGCGTTGTCGGACAAGAAGAAGCGATTAAGGCCATTGCCAACGCCATCCGCCGTTCACGCGCCGGCATTGCCGAACCAAATAAGCCGATCGGCTCGTTTATTTTTCTCGGTCCGACCGGAGTAGGCAAAACCGAACTGGCTAAAACATTGGCCGAATTTATGTTTGATACTGAAGACGCTCTAGTGCGAGTGGATATGAGCGAGTATATGGAAAAACACAGCGTCAGCAAAATTATTGGCTCCCCGCCGGGCTATGTCGGCTTCGAAGAAGGCGGCCAGCTAACCGAGACTATCCGCCGCCGGCCATATGCGGTAATATTATTCGACGAAATTGAAAAAGCGCATCCGGACGTCTTTAATATTTTACTTCAAATTCTGGACGACGGCAGAATCACCGATGCCAAAGGCCGGACGGTCAACTTCAAAAACACAGTGATTATTATGACTTCCAACATCGGCAGCCAAACTATTTTAGACATGAAAAAAACCGGTGGCTTCGGCTTTGAAGACGGTCGCGGCAACAAAAAAAATACAGATGAGAAAATCCGCGAAAAAATAATGGATACTTTGCACGAATACTTTAAACCGGAATTCTTGAACCGCGTGGATGAAATTGTCGTCTTCCATACTTTAACGGAAAAGCAAATTGAAACAATCGTTGAATTGCAACTGGCCAAGGTTATTAAGCGTTTGGCGGAAAAGAAAATTGCACTGAATATTGACCCTGGTGTAAAAAAATATTTGGCCGGAATCGGATATGATCCAAATTACGGTGCCCGTCCGCTTAAGCGCGCAATTCAAAACGAACTTTTGGATCAACTTTCACTGAAAATTATTGAGGGTGACGTGGCCGAGGGGCAAAAGGTGAAGGTAAGAATGGAAAAGGGTAAAATAAGCATAAAATAGCCTAAAACAATCCGCTAAATGCGGATTGTTTTTTATTATCAAAAATGATATAATGGAGTTGAGAGAAATATTCGCTTAAATTATTACGAATATTGATTTTTTGTGTAAATATTATGAAAAAACTACTGACTACAATACTAACACTGGGCATACTACTCCCCTCTTCTTATGTTTTTGCCGAGGCTGAATTTAATCCGCATTTTATCATCTCCGATGAAGAGCTGCAAAAATGCGAAGAATGGTCAGTTCGCGATATTCAGTCATTTCTAGACAGTAAAGGAAGCTACCTGGCGAATTTTCGGGGTGAAGATGTAAGCGGTACGATAAAAACCGCGGCTGAAATAATATATGATTCAGCTATTCGCAATCAAATTAGTGCGAAATTTTTGCTTGTTACTTTACAAAAAGAGCAGAGTCTAATTACCGACGACGCCCCAAGCCAAAAACAAATGGATTGGGCCACGGGTTATGCTGTGTGTGATAGTTGCAGCTTGTCAGATCCCAAGGTTCTTAAATACAAAGGATTTGGCAAACAGGTTGACGGCGCCGCCGGAATAATGCGCTGGTATTATGATAACCGATTCACGAAAAGCTATATCAAGCAAATGAACACCGAAACAATTATCGACAGCCAACCGGTTACGCCACAAAGTTGGGCCACCGCCTTCCTCTACACTTACACCCCCCATCTTCACGGTAATATGAATTTTTGGCGCATATGGAGCAACTGGTTCACCCAATTTTATCCTAATGGCACAATTGTTCAATCACCTTCCTCAACAGAATATTTTCTGATTGCCGACGGAAAAAAACGCCGCTTCAAAAGCATGACTTCTCTTATTACGCGCGCCGATCCAAAAATGGCCGTTAGCATGTCTGAAGCGGATTTACGAAATTACTCAGACGGCCCGGATATCGCATTCCCTAATTATTCCATTTTAAAAACATCTTCCGCTACATACCTTGTTGACTATGATTTCATCCGCCCATTTGCCTCCGATGAGGTAGTGCGAATGCTCGGTTATAACCCGCAGGAAATAATTGAGGTGTCAGATAACGATTTGGTCGGCTATGTTCTTGGTTCCACTATAACCGCTTCCACCACGGCGCCCCAAGGCGTGGTTTATCAGATAACCGATCTGGGCAATTCATATTATTTACTGAAAGATAACATTCTTTACCCCATTGTCGATGCCGATCTGATAAAAACAAATTTTGCCGGAATCACTGTGGAAAAAAAGACAAAAAAGGATATTACGAAATATAGCACCGCAAATGAACCGCTAAAATTCGCCGATGGCTCGCTGATAAAAATTAAGGATACCAACCGTTTATATGTTATTGAGAAAGGCAAGAAACGGCGAATTTCCGATGAAGAAACATTTTCGGCTATGGGTTATAAGAAAGAAAATTTGGTTCAAATAGATTTGGTTTACGCGCTAGCCATTCCCGACGGCGATCAGGTATATGTAAATAATGCTCTGGCTTCTTCCAAGAGTAAGTTTTTAGGCGATAATGAAGCACCGGTTGAGGATTTATTTAAAACAAAAGTACCGGCTTATTTGGTGGCCGAGTATCCTAGTGGAAAAATTATTTCGGGAAAAAGCATTGATCAAAAACGTTCTATTGCATCTCTGACTAAACTTCTCACCACCTATGAGGCGGTTAATCAGGATTTCAACATTAAAAAATCCATAACTTATTCGGCTAGCAAGCATTCCAGCTATGGCAATCCTCTTAGCCTTATTAACGGAGAAAAATTAAATAATATCGATATTCTCTACTCCACACTAGTATCCTCGGTAAATAATGCGGCAAGAATGCTGGCGGAAGCCAGCGGTTTATCGGAAAAAAGACTTATTGAAGAAATTGATAAACGGCTCGAAAATTGGGGGGCTGATAATACTAAAATTACGGATGTCACCGGTTTGGACAAAAATAATGAATCCACTCCGCGTGATATGTTAAAAATTTTCGTGAAAGTACTTGGAAACAATACAATTAAAACCGCTCTGAGCGAAACTGAATATACTTTTAAAGAACTGCTGAGTAAAAATAAGGTCGCAACTCACAACATAAAAAATACCAATCAGCTGATGTTTAACTCAAAAAAACCCTACAGAATTTTGGCGTCAAAAACCGGTTTTACCGATGAGGCCGGGTCTGTTCTCGCTATGCTTATTGAATCAAAAACTTCAAAAAAACAATATATTATTCTGACTATGGGCAACACAGATTATACTAATCGCTTCGTTGAGCCAAATCGTCTGGCTGAATGGGCCATTTCTTCTGCATCAACCGCATCAATCGCCGGCGTAAAATAGCTTATCTTATGTCTTTAGTATTTGCGGCCATTACCCCTCATCCTCCCCTGCTAATTCCAAGCATTGGAAAAGACGAGCTGCGCAAGGTGGCCAAAACCAAACAAGCAATGGATGACCTTGAAGAGCAGCTTTACGCCGCTCACCCGGATGCTATAGTAATCATTTCTCCGCACGGAAGTTTTTTTCCGGACGTTTTTACTATTAATTATTGCACCGAATATTATTCCGACTTGAAACAATTTGGCGATCTTTCGACCAAGTTGAAGTTTAGCGGCGACTTTGAGCTTGCTCATCGTTTGCGCGACGCTACAAAACGGGAACATTTACCCGCCACGATGATTAGCGAAGAGAAATTGGATCATGGCGCTATCGTACCGCTTTACTATTTAACCAGGCATTTGCCAAACTGCAAAATAATTCAGCTGGGATTCTGCAATCTTGATTATAAAACGCATTTGGAATTTGGGGCTTTACTAAAAGAGGAAATTTTTAAATTAAATAAACGCATCGCTGTTGTCGCCTCCGGAGACATGTCCCACGCGCTATCCAATGACGCGCCGGCCGGATTTAACAAGCACGGACAGGAATTTGACGCTAAAATGCGGGAACTCTTAATGGCAAAAAATCTTGCCGGTATTCTGAAGATGGATGCAGGTTTTGTGGAGCAGGCGGCCGAATGCGGTCTCAGGTCAATATTGATCCTGCTCGGAATGCTGCAAAATATACGCTATGATTATCGTGAGTTGTCATACGAGGGTCCGTTTGGCGTGGGATACCTGACTTCACAATTTATTTTCTGATATGATTGCCGAAATAGTGCCAATAACCAGGCTTCCGCTCAACCTGCCCTTTCTTGACTATACAATTCCCATAAATTTCAGGGGTGTCATTATTCCAGGACAGCTTGTCACAATACCTTTTAGGAAGAAAACCGCTTTCGGTATTGTTTTATCACTGCGCGAAGAATCAAATATTGCGAATGCTAAACTGAAGGAAATTTCTTCTCTTGTTTCAACCGAGCCTTTTATCTCGGAAAATTTAATCAACTTTAACAGGGAAATCGCGGATTTTTACCGAGCATCGCTCGGTTTTGTTTTAAAATCAGCCCTGCTTCCTTTACAAAAAAGAAAAATTTTAAAAGCAGCTGAAGCGCTTGTAAAAATGCCTGCTCAAAAAATTCAAACTCCTCAGAAACCGACCTTTATCGCCTATAATTCCAAAGAAGAACTTGCTAAAAACATCGAAAAAATTTGTACGAGCAGCGGCCAACGATTAATACTCGTACCTGAAACATATCAAATTGCACAAATTCTGGAGCTTGCAGCAGGAGCAACAAAGGATGAACCGATTATTATATCGGGCGATATGGGGGAAAAAGAGTATTTTGAAAAGTGGCTTCGCGTACGCAATGAAGCAGATACATTAGTAATTGGCACAAGAAAAGCACTGTGGCTTCCCTGGATAAATTTGTCGGAGATTGCAGTAGAAGACGAGGGTAACAGCGCCTATAAAAGCTGGGATATGGCTCCGCGTTATCATGCGCGAGAGGCGGCCATAATGCTGGCTAAATATACGGGCTCAAAAATTTTTCTTATGTCTGCCGCGCCATCGGTGGAAAGCTATTATTTTACGCAAAATAAAATATATGACGGTTTTACCGCGCTTAAAAAAATCTCTTCTCCTTCACCAATTTTTTGTGATGTTCGTTCAGAATCAAAAGGCGGCAACAAACTTCCCATCTGCGAAGAAATTATAGCACGATTAAAAAATTTGAACTCTTTAGCTTTTATTTTAGTGAACCGCAGAGGAACGGCCGGCACTGTACTATGCCGGGACTGCGGCTTAATTTTTAAATGCGAACAGTGCGGCCGACCCAATGCGTTCTATAAAAAAGACAACTTAATTTCATGCCATTTTTGCGGTATAAAACGCCCTCTGCCCTTAACCTGCCCATCGTGTAATGGAGCAAATTTCCATCTTTGCGGGATCGGCACGCA
Organism: Candidatus Magasanikiibacteriota bacterium; assembly: GCA_026396515.1. Taxonomy (GTDB): domain Bacteria; phylum Patescibacteriota; class Patescibacteriia; order Magasanikbacterales; family GWA2-37-8; genus JAPLWQ01. The sequence continues at coordinate 305,729 of JAPLWQ010000003.1, forward strand.
AGGTATGGCTGAGGCGGTAAAAAGTATTGTAAAAAAAGACACTGACGTTATTGTAATCGATTCGGAAAATACCGCCGACTTGTCAAAATTGTCTGAAATAAAAAATGGAGTAATAATCGGTACGGAATATGCCTGGCCCTATATTGACTGGGTGAAAACTGAGACCATAATATTGGCTGACGCCGAGTCCTCTCTAATTTCAGCTGAGTTCAAAGCCACGGAAGATTTATGGCAAACCATCCGACGAATTCAGCTTAAGGCCCGCACTGAAGCCGCTTTTTATATTCAAACATCAACCATCGATCATCCCGTCTTTTCCGGTATTTATGAACCGGCAAAATTTTACGAAACAGTATTGCGGGAGAGGAAATTATTCGGTTATCCTCCTTACAATTATATAATTCGCCTTTATCTAGGGTCGCCTTTTATGCAGGCGGGTGAGAAAGAAGCTGCCTCAACTGCGGCGACGCTCATCAGCTTGACTAAAAAGTATCCTGATGTTAAGATATTGGGTCCAATTAGCGCTTTTCCACCTTTTTATCGAGCCCGCTACTGGCAGGTAATAATAGTAAAATTGAGCTATTCAAATTACAAAAAGAGGGCAAAAGAACTGCTTTCGTCGGTTTCAAATGAATGGAAAATTGACCCGAATCCAAATAATCTAATTTCAATCGCCTAAAGCTATGGTGCTAAATATTTTAACCGATCCAAATCCTATTTTACGAACTCCCGGCCGGGAAGTAACGGCGGCTGATTTGTCGGACAAAAATTTCAAAATATTTGTTAACGATCTCAAAGAAACGATGCGCGGACGAGACGGGGTCGGTATAGCCGCCCCACAGGTTGGACAATCAATAAAAGTTTGCATTATCGCCAAAGAATACGCCGGGGATAATATGGACGACTTGATTTTGGTAAATCCGGTCTGGGAAAAAAAATCGATAAAACGCTTTTGGGGCGAAGAGGGATGTCTGTCTGTGCCTGAAATATTTGGGAAAGTAAAGCGTTATAAAAAAATTTCAATTAGTGCGATGAATTTATCAGGCAAGCCAATCAAGATAGAGGCCGAGGATTTTTTCGCCAGAATTGTACAGCATGAAATAGACCATCTAAACGGTATATTGTTTATTGATAAAGCAAAAGACTTGTATCGTGAGGATAAAAAATTATGATCAAAGTAGTCTTTTACGGAACTGATAATTTTGCAAAAACGATACTAAATAATATTTGTAAATCCGCTGATTTTAAGATTCTGTGTGTTATTACACGCCCGGATAAACCATCAGGAAGAAATAGGGAAGTTGTTTCTTCACCGGTTAAAATTTTGGCGGAAAAAAATCATTTGGAAATTTGTCAACCCGAAATCCTTAAGGAATTTGATTTAGACCATTTACATAATGCCGACTTGGCAATTGTGGCTGAATACGGATTAATTATCCCCGAACGGCTTCTGAATTTTCCCAAATTTGGAACTGTCAATCTGCATGGCTCAATATTGCCGAAATACCGAGGCGCATCCCCTATTCAAACAGCTATTTTAAACGGTGATTCCGTAACCGGAGTTACACTAATGCTGATGGATAAAAAAATGGACCACGGGCCGATCATTTCCGGTATTCAAACTCCTATTGATCAAGACGAACTATTTACTTCCCTGTATTTACGCCTGTCTAACCTTGCTTCTGAACTTTTTTTGAAGGATATAGTAAGGTATTTAAATGGAGAAATTAAACCGATAGCTCAAGATGATTCTTTGGCCACATATTGCAAAATACTTAGTCGGGACGATGGCAAGATTGATTTTTCAAAAAATGCAATAACGATTTATAATCAATACCGCGCTTTTACTCCTTGGCCCGGCGTATGGGCTATGAATAATAAAAGACGAATCAAATTTGATGAGATAAGTATCGCCCAAATAAGCTATCTTTCCGAGGGCTTTGTGAATTCAAAGGAAAATAGAATATTTATCGGCTGCGGCCAAAATAGCGCCATTGAAATAAAAAGTTTGCAAATCGAGGGAAAGAAAATGCTTCCTGCTGTTGATTTTCTGCGAGGTGAAAGAGATTTTGGCTCGGCGAGGCTCAACTAATCACTTATGATGAATCGAAAACAATTTTTTTTCTTTTTTTCGATATATTTTCTAATCAGGGTTTTTTCTTTTTATTTTAATCCGCCGACTCCCCTGCTGCATGGTTCAACGATTAATACGGCCTTATCGCTTATCATTTTAGGTTTGGCTTCATATTGGATGATAAAAGGCGACTTGCGCGGATGGCTAATTGTTGCCGCAGAAATAGTCTTTTGCGGCAGCGGAAATATTTTATCAATTTTTAGCGTGTCTTTACGTACCGCGCTTTTAGCCGCGTCTTTATCAATATATTTTGTTCGTGCATGGAGAAAGGACAAGCTCAACTCTATAATCCGTTTCAAGCTGCCAAATATACTTATTTTTTTATTAATCGACTGGGCCGCTATCGCTGCGGTTATCGGCGCATGGCACGGACATCAAATTTCTCTGATATTTTCCGATTTCATCCCCTATTTATTTTTTCTCTACTATTTTCCCTTAGTTGCATTGCTCAAAAGCGACAAATTTAAAGCCATTTGCTTTAACATGCTTATAGCGGCGATTGTTGCTAACGCATTTTTTGTTATTTGTTCGTTCATCGCATTTTATACCGGACAATCTGTTTTGCAGGACGGCTACTATCATTGGTTCAGAGATGTGGCTCAGGGGAAAATCACTGTGCTTGGCTACAACTTTTTTCGTATTGTTTTAAATGAGCACCTGGTTCTTGTTCCAATTCTTTTATTTTTCGCCTATCGAAATATGCGGCGGCCGGACAGGATTAATGATTTATGCATTGTATCGTGTACCGCTCTACTTTCCCTGAATTTAACGCGAATTTATCTTCTGGCGTTACTGGCCGGTCTATTTATTCTATTTTCGAAAAAATACTTAAGACAGTGGCTATTAAATTCCTTCATTCTATTGTCCTGCATTTTTATTTTTTATACCGGCTTTTCTCTATTATCCAGCAAGGGGCAGAACCCGGGCTGGTCGTATTTCGGATTTCGCGCCTTTAGCATCGTCATGCCTGAAACAGAATTTAGTTCGCTTTCAAGGATGATTTTACTGCCGCAGATATTGTATAAAATTCAGCTGGCTCCAATTTTCGGGCACGGACTCGGAGACACGGTCACGGTTCACAGCAACTATTTTAGCGGGTCAATCATTACAACGCCACAGTTTGATTGGGGCTTTCTGGAAATTATTGACGAAACAGGCGCGATTGGTTTTATTTTATGGTTGGCCATAATTTTTTATATTTTAAGAGTCAGCAAAAAAAATATGGGCGATTTTCGCCCATTATATGCGTCAATTTTATCGGCTCTACTTATCATTAATATTACTTCTCCGGCGCTTTTCCATGTGCTGGGAATAATTACGCTTACGCTTCTTATGGCTCTAGGCCGTGCTTTTTCCGCACCACCGACCGGGACTCTTCAAAGCGAAGAACCTCTTTTGATTTCCAACGAAGACGGAAAGCAAACTTTGGCATCCACCGGCTAATACCGGAACGGCCAGCCACAATTTTTTTGTAAAGCAACTCCGGCAAACAAAGGCCGGTTTTATTTTTTTCAAGCATAGTCAACCACATATCCCAATCCTGAAATCTATTTATTGTCTCATCAAATCCGGGGAAATCATTTCTTCTAATTAATGCGGTGACATCAATATAATTGTTGGATTTTAATTTAGCCGCGTCAAATATCATCGGCTTCATTATTTTCCACCCATACTTGAAGCCGCTGTAAACGTAGGAAACAGCAGGGTTTTTATCAAGAGCCAATTTCATTTTTTTTATCAGATCTTTATCGGCAATTGTGTCGGCATCAAAAAAAATTACATATTCGCCCTTAGAGAAGGCATACCCGCGGTTTCTTGCCGCCGGAGCACCTTTGTTTTCCTGCTCGACTACAAAAATATTGCATGCTCCAAATTTTTTATCCTGAAGAATACTATCAATAACATCCTTAAAATTATCAGTACTACCATCATTAACAATGATAATTTCTATCGGGGAATATGTCTGCCGGCGCAGTGAATCAAGCGAACGCCTAAGCATCTTGGCGTGATTATATACCGGCATTATTACACTGACTAACTCATTCATAATATTTACTGAGTAATTTTTGCCGCCTGCTTTTCCCAGGTAAAATCCTGAAGCACCCGTTCTCTTCCGGCACGCCCCATCTGCCTGGCGTAATCACTTTTTAAAAGTAATTCCGCGACGGCAGAAACTACTTGTGTGTCCTGATAAGTATCAACCAGAAGCCCGGTTACCAAATTTTCAACCGCTTCATCAACACCGCCGACACTGCCGGCTACAACCGGCAGGCCGCAGGCGGCAGCTTCCATAAAAACCGTCCCCCACCCTTCTTCGGCCGTTTCGTCCCGGTGGGTTAAAAGCACAAACAAATCGGCTAAATGGTAATAAAGCGGCAATAGTTCATTCTCAATTTGACCTAAAAATCGCACCACATTTTGCAGGTTGTTTTTCTGCACCAAATCAATAATCTCCTGCTTCTTTTGCCCATCGCCTATAATAAGCCAGGCGGCATTTGGCACTCGCTTCAAAATTTGCGGCAATAGACGAATTAAATGGGGAAAACCCTTGCCCTCGGCCAAACGGGAAACTGTAATTATGACTTTTTTACCTTGAAGCGCCAGTTGAGCCTTTGTTTCCGCGATTATAGATTGATCTACTTCCGCTAAAAAATTGTCCCCCGGCGCCGGATAAACAACGGATACATTTTTCAGGTCGTCGATCCTTGAAAGCAGTTTATTTTTTAAAAAAATACTGCTGACAATAACTTTTTCCGCATATCGGCAAACCATCGATAATTTACGACGCTTCTTCTTTAAACCAACTTCCAGATCACTGCCGTGCATAAAAATATAATACGGCACTTTCATCGACTTCATAATTAGAAAACCGATATATCCGGCTGGCAAAACATGCTGTATCATCAGACGTCCAATTTTTTGCCTCTTTACAATTTTTCTAACCTGCCAGTACATCCTTATCCAGCGCGGCCAAAAAAACGAAAAATACGGCTTCATTCTAAATACTCGCCAGCCATTTTTTCCGTCATAGAGCGCATCCCCTTTCATTTTTGGCGCGTATACAAATGTTTCCTGCGCTGGCAGGTGTGATGCTAAATTATTGACGTAAGATGCGATCCCGCCGACTTGCGGAGGGTATTCAAGCGTTATTATCAATGTTTTCATAATTTGAATTTCCGGTTAATTTTGTCCTTATTTCCTTAATAATTTCTTTGCTAATCCCGCCTGTTATGAACAACAACCCCAGGTACAGTACAGCGCCGGTCGGTATCGCAAATATAACATTCATCCGTTCGGCAGACCAAAAAATAACAGCACCCATAATAATAGCGGGAACAAAAGCCTTAATGCAATACTTCAATAAAATACTCCCGTTAATTTCCACTATTCGGCTAACAAGAATATATCCAATAATCCATAGAGCAAAATTTCCTATCAACGCAGATATTGCCGCTCCATTTATGCCATAGCGCGGGATAAGAATAACATTGGCAATAATATTTATAACGAGTACGACCGCCATTAGCATTGTTTGTTTTCTTTGTTCGCCTACTGCGTTAAGCAGCGCGCCGCTAATCAATGCCAGATAGCCAAATACAAGTGCGATGACTAGAATTCTTAAGGGCATTATTGAAGGCGAATAAGCTTGTCCGTATACAGAGACAATAAAAGATGCCGAAATGGCAAAAATACCGGCAGCGAGCGGAAACACAATTGTAAATAAGTAGCGCCAAGATTTTTCAAACAAACGCGCCAGTGCGTTCTTGTCTGATAAAAATAATGCACTAAAAACCGGGTAAATACTGGCCGACAAAGCCAGGGGTATGAATTGAAAAGCAAAAGTAATTTTATACGGAACACTCCACCAGCCAAGCTCCCTGCCGGTGAGCAATTTCGACATAATCAACGAATCACTATATGAATATAGCCGGCCAATGATACCGGCAACCGCAAAAGGCCAAGCCATTAGCAAAAACTCTTTCCATGCTTGTCCGGTGAAGATTATACTAAGTTTCAAAGCGCAAACTCTGACTGCAAAAAAACCGGAATATAAAACATTCAAAATACTGGGGATGGTATAAGCGCCGATTAACCAAATAAGAGGCCAGCGCAAATATAGCGCAATAGAGCCAATGAGCATTGTGATAAATTGTGAGGCGACAATACCGAATGCCTCATATTTTAAATTTCTTTTGGCGCGGAATACGGCATAAAAAAGAGAGTGTAGGTTGTCAAACCACATCGTAGCGCCGGCAAGGCAGATCAAATGGCGTGTCTGCACCGGATATCCGAGGGCGTAGGAAGCGATTACCACGAGTATATACGCCGCCGCACCGATGATAAATTTCCCTCCCAATGCTGTCGAAAAAATCCTTTGTGTGTCTTCCGGCTTTTTTGCAATCTCTCTGGTCAAAACTGCTGAAAAACCAAAGTCAGCCATAACCGCAAAAATGCTGGTGAAGGTTAGCGCAAAAAAATAAGCGCCGGTGCTCTCTACTCCGATCAACCTGGCAATTACGGTAAAATAAACAAAGGATATAATCTTTTGGACTATTGACGCCGTTGTCAGAAATGAGGTATTTTTCGCTACTGAATAAGCCATAAATTGGAGTTTAATAGCGATATTTTAACATTAAAAGACCCGCCTTATCAAGGCGGGTCCGATAATTTTTTAACGCTTACTCCACTGCGGTGCGCGACGCGCTCTTTTTAAACCGAATTTCTTTCTCTCTTTCACCCTGGCATCCCTGGTTAAAAAACCAAGAGTTCGGAGAGTTTTTCTGAATTCTTCATTCCAAAGCACCAGGGCTCTGGCAACGCCATGCTTAACGGCGTCTGCCTGCCCCTTTTTTCCACCGCCTACCACTTTTACGCTCACATTAAGATCCTTTTCCTTGCCCACTGCCTTAAGGGCTGATAAGACAGCTTCCTGCAGGGCAAAATGCGGGAAATATTTTTTATAATCATCGCCGTTGACTGTAATTTCACCGGTACCACGAGTAATCCTAACGCGGGCAGAGGCGCATTTACGCCGGCCAACGGAACGGCTGGTGTCATTATTCACGGCCACTTCAAGTTTGGCCGGCTTTTCAACTTTCTTTACCGCCGGTTTCGCTGCCGGCGACTTAACACTTTTTGCTTTTGTGGATGCAGTTTTTGGCATAATCAATTACTTAAACGTCAAACGCAACATGCGCGCCGTGCGCATTTTATTTTTCGGCAACATCCTGGCTACAGCGTGTCTTAAAACCTCGCGCGGACTTTCAAGAAAAAGTATTTTGGCTTTCTTTTCCTTAAGGCCTCCCGGATGCATTGAGTGATGGCGATAAACCTTATCCTGCATTTTCTTTCCGGTAAAATATATCTCACCAACATTTAATATCCGCACTTTATCTCCGCTATCAATGTGTGTTTTATATCCCACCTTATTCTTGCCCATTAAAATCATGGCTATTTTTGTAGCCAGCCGTCCGGGAACTTTTCCCGCCGCATCAATCTCAATTGTGTGTCTTTTAAATTTTTGCATATCCCTCAATATTACTTAACGAATTCAACAATAGCTTTTTCCGCTCCGTCACCTGTTCTGATGTCTGACACCAAAATCAACCGGGTATAACCGCCCTTTTTCCCTACGTAACGCGGCCCCAGAACATCCATAAGCTTCTTTACGGAGTTGTTGGTATACAACTCTTTAATAAGCGCCCGACGGGCTGATAGCGTGTTCTTTTTAGCGATTGTAACGAGCTTTTCAACAAACGACTTCAAGGCCTTGGCTTTTGCCTTAGTCGTAATAATCTTTTCGTACAAAATTAAGCTTTCCGCTAAATTGGCAAGCAGAGCGTTGCGTGAGGCGCTTTTCCGGTCAAGCGTAATTTTCTTCTTTTGGTGTCTCATAAAAAATTTTTACTTGGTTTTCTTTTTTGCCGTTTTCTTTTTCGGCTTTATATCCGCTTCCCCCTCGCCCACTTGAGACTCTTCAACCGATACGATTTTTTCTTCGGTCAAACCTTTCTGCGATTCATCCAAAATTATGGAAAAATGATTCATCAGAATCTGAGTCGATTGAAAAATTGCGTCTTTTGGCGACATTGTACCGTTTGTCTCAATTGTTAAAGTGAGTTTTTCATAGTTGGTGATATCACCGACGCGGGTGTATTCAACATGATAACCGACGTCTTTGATCGGGCTGTAAATTGAATCCACTACAATCGTGCCCAAATCATAATTTCCGCGGTTCTTTTCCTCTGTAGTCTTAAATCCGCGCCCTCGTCCGACAATCACATCCATTTCAAACGGTTTGGCGCTGGTCAGATTGCAGATGGCCAGATCTTTATTAAATATTTCCACACTGGAATTTTTTTCAAAATCCTTGGCTGTCACCACTCCCGAGCCCTTTTTTGTTAAGGTCAGCGTTACCGGCTCATCACTATATACTTTGACTATTAATTGCTTAAGATTAAGCATTATCTCTACCACATCTTCCTTCACGCCTTCAACAGTTGTGAACTCGTGCTGAATGCCGCGAATTTTAAACGCTTCAACAGCCGCACCCGGCAAAGATGCTAAAAGTACCCGGCGCAATGCGTTTCCGATGGTTGTGCCGTAGCCATGATAGCACGGCATGACCACGAAAGCGGCGTGATTTGGCGTCTCACCGGCAATAAACTCGATTTTTGAAGGCAGAAGCAAATTTTCCATATTGGATGTGAGTGAGAGAAATAGTCAAAATGTTTTTGATTATTTCCAAACTAATTAGCGTGAATAGAACTCAATAATTGATTGTGCGTTGAAATTAGGATTTTCCAACGTTGGGGCATTTAACACCTTGGCAGACAACGCTTTTACATCCACGCTTATCCAGGACGGAAATTCGGCCTTGGCTAAATGCTCGCCGATATTTTCCACACCTTTTTTCTTTTTCGCCCCCTCTTTGATGGCTACAACCATGCCCGGCTTTACTCTAAACGACGGAATATCGACTTTGGCGCCATTTACAGTTATAAGACCATGCGAAACCAATTGACGCGCTCCAAATCTGGCTTTTGACAGCCCGGCGCGGTAAACGACATTATCAAGTCTGGATTCCAGATATTGAGTCAGCCATTTGCTGGTATCGCCGACCTTGCCTTGGGCCTCTGCCACATAATTTGAAAATTGGCGCTCCAAAAGACCATAGATTCTTTTGACTTTCTGTTTTTCTTTAAGCTGTTTGCCGTAACCGGACAATTTGGAACGTCTGCTGTTCGGCCCATGAACTCCCGGCGCGTAATTTCGCTTGCCAAAAGGACATTTTGGCCCGAGACATTTTTCTCCTTTTAGCATCAGCTTTTCTCCGGCCCGGCGGCACTTGGCGCATTTGGAATTTACTTTTATTGACATAATATTATAATTTAGACGCGGCGTCTCTTAGGCGGCCGGCAGCCGTTGTGCGGAATAGGTGTCACGTCATTGATTGACAAAACATTTAAGCCGTTTGAGTGCAAAGCGCGAATAGCGCCTTCACGACCGGCTCCGATTCCTTTAATATATACATTAACATCTTTCACGCCATAATCGGCGACTTTTTCCATAAGTGATTTTACTACCATCGTGGCGGCATATGGCGTCGCTTTTTTGGGACCCTTAAAACCGGCCATGCCGGATGATGCCCAACCCAAAGTATCGCCGTTCGGATCGGTAATAGTGATGATTGTGTTATTGTACGAAGCTAAAATATAGGCATTACCTCTTGGTACTTGCTTAACCGCTTTTTTCTTTTTGGCTTTTGCCACTTTTGGTTGTTCTGTAGTCATATATCAAAAAGATTAGGCCTTAAGTCTTAATGCCTGACGCCTTTCTACCCGAACCCATGGTTTTGCGCACATTACCGCGCACAGTTCGGGAGTTGGTCTTTGTTCTTTGTCCGCGACAGGGTAAATGTTTCATGTGGCGAACACCCCGAAAACACTTGATGTCTTTTAAACGTTTAATGTTGGCTCCGACCTCACGGCGCAAATCGCCTTCGGTTATAAATTCCTTTTCCACAATAGCTCTGAGCCGATCCTGTTCAGCTTCGGTTAAATCTTTGGTTCTTGTGTTTTCGCTAATTTTGGCTTTGGCCAAAATCTTTCTGGAAAGCGACGGGCCAATACCATAAATATATGGCAGTGATGCCACGACACGCTTGTCCTTTGGAATAGTAATGCCTGCAATACGCATAAACACGAATTACTGAAATAAATTAACCTTGGCGCTGCTTATGTTTCGGGTTGCTACAAATAACATACACCCGGCCCTTGCGCCTTACGACTTTGCATTTTTGACAAATTTTCTTAGCTGATGCTCTAACTTTCATATCTGTTAATTATCTTACAAAAATCATTTTTTAAGCAAAAAATATCAATCATTGCCGCGATATCAACGCCCTTTTTGCAAAAGGCTACACCGCAATGATTGATATTCTTGGCGAGCGAGGAAGAAAAAATATTTTTCATTTCCGAGCGAGCCTAGTATATACGGGGCAAAACCCCATATATTTCTAAATTGAATTGTATTAATAACGGAAAGTAATCCTCCCTTTTGTCAGATCGTATGGGGTCATTACCACTTTCACTTTATCACCGATGCTCAAGCGAATCTTGTTGAGCCTCATTTTCCCCGCCAAGTGGGCGACAACTCCCTGGCCGCTTTCCAGACGAAGCCGAAAAGTACCGGCAGGCAGCAGTTCCTGAACCGTTCCATCGATCTCAATGACGTCTTTGTTTGCCATTGTTTATTACTTATATATTATATGGAGCAATTGTAGGGCTATTTTAGCGGAAACTAATAAATAAGTCAAGTGTCTGCGCCTATATTTGCGAAAATATTACTTTATAATAATATTTTGGCTAATTTAAGCTAAAAAAACCTAATCCACAACTTCTTCCAAGGCAACAACCGGCTGGTTATTCACAGCATTTACCGGCACGGGCTTACTATAAACAAAATATTTGTAAAGCAAAAAATTCCACGAAACAGCCACGGCGATATTTAAAATTCTGGCCAGTAGATAATTCACCGACAATTGATCAGAAAAAAACCACATCCAAGATATGGCAATCGAATAATTCAAACAGGCGACAATTATAAACCGAAGCATTTGACGCCCGGTCATACCGAACGACTGGAAAGACCAGTACTTATTTAAAAAGAAAACGTAATTGATGATAAACAACTGGTTAATAATAACCGCAAGAACAGGACGCATTCCGGCATACTCTTTTAATATGAAAAGCGAACACATATCGAGCACCACGGCGCTCGATCCGGTAACGGCATATTTAAAAAATTGAAAGCGCATCGACCAAAGCCAGGAAAAAAACTTGATCTTCATAATACTCTTTTATGACAGCGACGCTTTTATTCTTCGCACGCCGGCGCTGACCGCTTCTTCCTTAATAATTTTGAACTTTCCCAGAACGCCTGTATTTGCCACATGGGGTCCGCCGCAGATTTCCTTGCTGAAAGTTAGGGTGTTCTCATGTGCAGACGGCATCTCATTAGGGTCGCCCGCCGTATAAACCTTCACTTTAGCACCATATTTATCTTCAAACAGGCCCATAGCGCCGCCTTCCTTTGCCTCCGCCACCGTCATTTCGGCGAATGTCACGGGATAATCGCGTTGAATTGCATAATTCACCAAATCTTCTACCCTCTCCTTCTGTTCTTCAGTCATTTTTTCGGGATGTGAAAAATCAAAACGAAGCCGCTCAGCCGTAATGTTGCTGCCGCGCTGTTCGGCATGTTCTCCGAGCACTGCACGCAAGGCGGCGTGCAGAAGGTGTGTAGCCGTATGATACTTCACTGACATCTCGCCCTGGTCAGCCAAACCGCCTTTAAATTTTTGTTCCGCCCCGGTCCGGGATAAATCCTGGTGGGCTTTAAACGCATGCTCAAACCCCTCAACTTCAACGGTCAAACCATTTTCGGTTGCCAGTTCTAAAGTCATTTCAAGCGGAAATCCGTAAGATTCATATAATTTAAAAGCCTGCTTGCCGGAAATCTCAGTTATTCTCTCCCCTGTTTTATCAAATGCAATTTGAAATCCTGCCAAAAGTTTCTCAAACTCCTTTAATCCCTGTTCAATTGTATTCCGAAATTTACTTTCTTCTTTTGCAATTTCATCCGCTATAAATTCATGACTTCGCAAAACCTCAGAATAAATATTTTTGTAAATACCTATTACCGCTTCGGCAATTTGTGAACAAAAATTTTCATTTATGCCGATTAAACGCCCATGGCGTACAGCCCGGCGAATCAGACGGCGAACAATGTATCCCTGGTCAACATTGCCGGGTGCAATTCCGATATTATCGGCCATTATCATTGTTGCCGTGCGCAAATGATCGGCAATAATACGCATCGATCGCACAGTATTGGCCGATTCAATATATTCTCGGCCGGATATTGCCTGAATCTTTTGAATTATCGGCCAAAAAGTATCAATCTGAAAAACATCGGAAAAGCTGTTTAATACCACCAGGGTCCGCTCTAACCCCATTCCGGTATCAACATTTTTTTGTTTAAGCGGAACATATTTTCCACTGGCAGTTTTATCGTATTGCATGAAGACATTGTTCCAGATCTCCAGCCAGCTATCAGGATCTGTTCCGGGACTGCTTTTTGCCGACGGATATTCTCCCTCCCCTTGCCACCAAAAAATTTCTGTGTCCGGCCCGCACGGACCTGTTTGTCCGGCTGGACCCCACCAAGTCTCCGTTTTCGACAGACAAGCGATTCTGTTCTCCGGGACGCCGAGCTCGTCCCATATTTGTGCCGACTCATCATCGCGCGGGGCGTCGTTATCGCCGGCGAAAACAGTTACCGCAATTTTTTTCGGATCAAGATTCAGCCAGGCAGGCGAGGTTAAAAACTCCCAGCTCCACTCAATTGATTCTTTTTTAAAATAATCGCCAAGAGACCAGTTGCCCAGCATTTCAAAAAACGTGTTATGCCTGTTGTCCCCCACATCATCAATATCATTTGTCCGGACGCATTTTTGCACGCTAGTTAATCGATCACCTTCCGGGTGCGGTTCGCCAAGTAAATACGGTACTAAGGGATGCATACCAGCGGTGGTAAACAAGACAGTCGGATCATTTTCCGGAATCAAAGAAGCAGAAGGAATAATTTTATGTTTCTTTGAAACAAAAAAATCCAGATATTTTTGACGGAGTTCAACTGATGTAATCATATTTTCATTTTTCGCAAATCAATAATAACATCTTTTAATGACACAATCGCCCAGACGCCATTCAAGACAACAAACGGATAGGCGTGGATCAAGATTCCATAAACGACGAGTAACGACGACCCGATAAAATTCAGCAGGTCATATTTCAAATCCGTATCTTTCCAGATATGCGATTGATTCAAAATAAAGCAGAGCAAAATTGAAGCCGCACCCAAAATGCCTATGACTGTGATTAGATCCATATTCGTTAGATAAAAAAATTATTCAATTTCTCCCCCGCCCAAACATTCGCCTCTTAAATATAACACCGCGAATTGTCCAGGCGTGACCGCTCTTTGCGGTTTATGGAATTTAACTATTAGATTGCTTCGGCCTTTGGCCTCGCAATGACACGATTGCAACAGCTGCCGATGTCTTAACCTTACCTCACATTTTAGCGGAAATTTCGGCGCCCGTCCAGCAATCCAGTTAACGTCTTTAACAGTAATTTCTCGTTTTGAAAGCAGAGGGTCGTTTTCATGTCCGACTACTAATTCATTCATTTTTATGTTTTTTCCCACTACGTAAAACGGTTTAGAGAAGTCGTCGCGAAGCGACTCCATTGTTTTGACTTTCACCCCTATTCTCTCCCCTATTGTATAAAAAGCCAAGCCGTCATGCTCGCCGGCCACTTCATCGTTCCCTCTCCCCCCTTCCCCCTCTCGGGCAGAGGGGGACAATAAAATTTTGCCCTTTTTTCGTTCAATTTTTTTCATTAAAAACTTTTTCATCGGCACTTCACCAATAAAACAAATTCCCATACTTTCTTCTTTGTCGGCCGTGGGTAATTTAAACTCTTTCGCTAAGGCGCGCACTCTTAATTTAGTGTATTTACCGATCGGAAATAATACATGTTTTAATTGCGCTTGACTCAATTGATGCAAAAAATATGTTTGGTCTTTATTTTCGTCTTTGGCGGATATTAAGCGTAAACTTTTGACTTTTGACTTTTGACTTTTGACTTCCCGCCGAAGGCGGGCATAATGTCCGGTGGCCAAATAATCGAAGCCTAGCTCTTTTGCCTTATCAAGCCAAACACCGAATTTCACATATTTATTGCACAATACATCCGGGTTCGGCGTCCGGCCGGCGCGGTATTCGCGATACATATAATCCAAAACCATTTTTTTGTATTCTTTTACAAAGTTCAGCCGGACAAGCGGTATGCCGAGCTTAGCCGCCACGCGCAGTGCGTCCTGATAGTCTCCACGCCAACAACTGCCGCCGAGATCATCTGTCGCGTCGCTATAATTAACCATATACGCGCCGGTGACATCAAAACCCGCCTTCACCAAAAGTGCGGCGGCAACGGAAGAGTCTACCCCTCCGCTCATGGCGACTAAAACTTTAGTTTTCTTCATACATTCCATTATATCTAATCTGCCTATTTTTTCAAATATTTTCATATAAAAATACCGCGTAGATTATACGCGGTATTTTTTTGAAGTTTAAGCTGCGTTGCGTCTCGCGCGCAGACAGTCGGTGCAGTAAACCGGCTTATCACCCGTCGGTTCGAAGGGCAATTCGGTAATCTGCTTTCCGCAGTCAGCACAATTCAGGTTGACCTGAAACTTCTGACTCGGAGCACGTCCGCGGCTACCGCCACCAAAACCACCACGACCGCCACCGCTGTTACCTCCGCCAAAACCGCTACCACGCTTATCTTGCCAATAAGAGCGGTTGCACTCGGCACAGTATACTTTGCGATCGCCTGTCGGCTGAAATGGAAGCTCAGAGATGTGTGTACCGCAACGGGCACAAGTCAAATCCACGCTGAACTTCGGCTTATCGTCGCCAAATGACATATTATATACCTACTTTTTGTTCCCAAAATGTTTTTTGAGACAACTTAATTAAATCGACCCCACCCCATATTTGGGGTTATTCCGCATTACGCGGGCTTGCATTTGGGAACTACTAAATCGTGTTACCCAAAAATTGCAAAATAAGTGTAGCACATTTAGACCGAAAAGTCAATTGGCTCTCCATCGTCAAGTTTCACCACCTGTCCGGGTCTTACAAACTTTGATTGAGCGGCCGGCTGGTGCGCCTGCGAAGGCTGATTTTTTGGTATTTCAGACGGACGAACAGTTGATAAAGGAATAACCGGAACAGCTTTTACGGGTTCGGCGTTATCCTCGTCAATTATCTGATTAACCGGACGCGGCGCCTTTCTAGGAGCATCATGAAACGACTTTTTATTTCTATCCTTATTAGACGCCGGCTTTCCCTGCGGTTTATAATCGTCTCGCTTCGGTTTTGCCGGCTCATGTTTTTCCACCGTCTTCTGTTCTTCCTTTTTTACGAAGTCGCCGAGTTTTTTTGGCGGCTCTCCATTCACGAGTACCGGACTTGGCGCTCCGGCTTCTGTTTTTGGTTCTAAATCATCCTCATCTTCCAACCCGCCGACTTCCATACCGCTCCAGCGCATAATTTTTTCCTCAATTTTATCACGCGCAATGCCGTAGCGTTCTCTGGAAACCCGGATAACTCTTTCAGCGCTGTCCGTCGGCGAACCGATCGGCGGCATGGACAGAGCGGAAAACGGCCGCGAAGAAACTCCATCTATCATTAGTTTAAGATAGATGTTGAACTTTGGCAGATTAACCAGGTCTTCCTCGGTAAAAATCGGTGAAAATTCTTTAACCAAAACCTCCGCGTCTGTTGAACCAACTCTATAAGTAACCAGACTACCGACGTTGCCGATGACCGCGGCCAGCACAGTTTCATCCAGTTGTTCCATGTACTGGTGGGCCATTATAAGGCCAAGCCGATATTTTCTTGCCTCTGATAATATATTGGCAAAACTCTCCGTGGCAAAGTTCTGAAACTCATCAACGTATAAAAAGAAATCTTTGCGTTCTTTTTCCGGAATATCCACGCGCTCCATGGCCGAAAGCTGAATTTTAGTAATCAACATACCGCCCAAAAGCCGGGAATTATCTTCGCCGATTCTGCCCTTGGAAAGATTCATTATAAAAATCTTCTTGGTATCCATTATTTCCCTGATATTTATTTTCGATTTTACCTGCGCCACAATATTTCTGATAACCGAGGCGGATAAAAACTGGCCGATCTTATTTTGGATTGGGGCGACCGCTTCCTGTTTATAGCGGTCATTATAGGCGGCGAATTCAGTTTCCCAAAATGCTTTAACCACCGGGTCTTTAAGATTCCTCACTACCCTCTCGCGATATTCTTTGTCGGCCAATAAGCGATTTATACCGAGCAAGGTGGTATCGGGAAAATCCAGCAGCGCCAAAATAGTATTATTTAAAATGTATTCCATTCTGGAGCTCCACATATCCACCCAGATTTTTTTGAATACGCCCATTAGGCCGGAAGCAACAAGATGTTTATGCTCCGGGTTTACCATCTCGAACATATTAAAACCGACCGGATAATTAATATCAGCCGGATTAAAATATACAACATCGTTGATCCGGTTGGCCGGAATGAAATTGATAATTTTTTCGGCAAAATCGCCGTGCGGATCCACCAGCCCCACGCCATGCCCGGCGTAAATATCATTGAGCACCATATTTTCCAACATGGTGGTTTTACCCATACCGGTTTTTCCCACCACATACATATGGCGGCGGCGGTCGTCCAATTTCACGCCAAACTTGCGGAACTGATTGCGGTAGTTTGTTAAGCCAAAATAGTTGACATTCGGGTCAACTTCTATGGGCGGCTTTTTCTCATCCGCTGAATTTGTCATCATGTCTGCCATAGCGTGTATTATACACCAAAAAATGCGGCTTGTTAACTGAAAAGCTTAGCAATTTCCGCCACATCTATTTTTTCTTGTCCTTTAATTGAATGTACTGACCCCCCGCCGTCGCCTTGCCAGCGCGGGAAAATATGCCAGTGCACATGCGGTACTACTTGGCCGGCTGCCGGGCGGTCATTGAGTCCGATATTCATCCCTTCCGGTTTAATCACCTCATTTACCCGTCTGGCCGCGGCTGACAAACCGGTGGAAAATTTCGTCCGGTCTTCCGAAGAAAAGTCAAAAATACTGTTGACATGTTTTTTCGGCACAACTACCGTATGACCTTTGGCATGTGGAAATATATCCAAAAAAGCCAAAACATTATCATCTTCATACACCTTATGGCAAGGAACTTCTCCGGCCACAATTTTACAAAAAATGCATTCCATAAAATTACTTATATTAATATTTTACTTTCAACGATATTGTTAATAATCAAATAACATTTGTTCGTACCGGTAAGTTCCGCGGCCCTTTTCCAGAGCTTCTCGTTTGGCGATTGTTTAAAATCCTCATATAAAGCAACAAGTTCCGGCTGGCCGAAATTTTTATCAATTGGAAAACCTCCGCCGATTACTTTTTTCGCCGATACGGCTTCAAGCGCGAGCAACTGATAAGTATCGCCGATAACGCAATATTTTTTGTCCTGCTTCATTTCCTGCCAAATTTTGCCGGCTGTCTCATATTCAGCGACTCCCATTGCGCGCGACACCGGGCCGAGCGAATACGACGAGGCGATTGCCGCGGCGCCAATAATAATAATCAGAAGTGAAGCAAACTGGCTTTTTTCAAAAACTTTTTCAACGGCCTTAAATAGAAAAAATATTCCAATAAGGGCGAGCGTCGCATCAAGCCGCCTGCTCAAAATATGGTCGCCGATTAAAACATATCTGCTGATAAAATAGCCGGTGTAAACGCCGATACCCAGTATCGCCAGCCATTTTTCTCGGACCAGCCCGCTCTTCAACAATTTGACAAGTCCAAATATTATTCCGGAAAAAACGAGCAGCATCAGAACCGGTATCCACCAGCGCCATACGGTCAAGCCGTTTGGCACAAATGCATTTAGCGGCGTTTGATTGAAAAATACATTTCCCGTGTCAATAATATGCGACCGCGGACCGCTGGCCAAATAATAACCGGTTAAATTGCCGACCGCCTGCACTGATGAAGAAAAAATATTATTGGCGCTAAATTTTGCATACCCGGCGGATAATTCAATAAACGGAATAAATATTATAGCCGCAAAAATTATCATTGCATAAATAATTCTACCGGTCAGAACGGATTTAATATTTTTAATCCAATTTATTGATTCAAAAAGAAGCCATACGAACCAAAACAAAATAAAATACAGCGCATAGCCAAAGAGAGAGAAAATTCCCAAAGCGGACAACAAAAAGACCTGTTCACGGCGTTTGCATTCCCCTCTCCTGATGATTAGCAAAAGAAAAAACAAGAAAATTACAAAGCCATAGTTCACGGGCAGTGAAAATGAACCGGCCGCCTGAAGAGCAAACGGCCATAGTCCAAACCAGGATAAAAGAAGCGACTTCCTTTTCCCCCAGCCAAGCGATGATCCGATTTCATATAATAACAGCGGAACGAGAAGCGAAAATAATATCGGCTGAAACCATGCAATTAGCGGAACAAGCCCGACATCCAACGAACGTGAAAGAACGCTTAGCGTGCCCCAGAACTGGCTATAGGAAAAAAGTCCGGGATTCAATTTATCAATCCAGCCGGCGTCATCGGCAAAATTCTGAACTGACAATGGTTCTTCTGCAACCACCCGCTCAATTGAAGCAATGTGGCGCCATCCGTCCGCACCATAAAATAATCGATGGGACATGGGCAAATATGCCGCCATCATAAATGTCTGAAGAACAAGTAGAAATAATAACGTCTTAGTTTTAAAATTAGAAAAAAACAATCCGCCCAATGTCAGTGCTGCCAAAAAAAACAGGTAAACATAATTAATCGGTATCACCTGCCAAGGCGTTTCAATCATGAAACCGGTGCGGTATTGCCAAAGCAAAAACAATCCAAAAACGAAAAAAACCAAATAAGCCCAAAAATATATTTTGCTTTGCGGTATTACAACAACTTCTTCTTGAGCCGCTTCGGCAATTTCCGTATTTTTAGCTTTTGTCGCCCAATTATCGAGCAATTGAGAAACCACCCCCACCAGAACCATTGCCAGGGAAAGCAACTCGGCAGTAAGTTTATAAAAAACAATTAGAGCGCCACACAGCCAGCCGAGCAGAATAAAAGCGGCAAAGGCGCCATATAGCTTTGTTCTGGCATTCGGAGAAAAATAAAAAAACTTTATCAGCGCTTTTTCAAAACCGTCTGATACAAACCAGAAAAACAACAGCAAAATAAGCCCGCCAATCCATGGCAGACGCCAATATTCGATATTAAAAAATAGCAGCAGGACGGTGGAAAAGATTGTCAGTAGTCGGCTTAGCATAGACGTTATTAGCTTGCATTATATTAAATATTGACAAAAAAAGCAAAACGAACTACATTGAACCGAATGCTACAAAGGAGGCACATATGGAGCGGCTCTTTTCAAAGTCATACGGCTGGTTAAACCGGCACTTGGAAAATCAGGTCGTATGGGTTATGCCTCTTTGGCTCAGCCCGAATATGGTCACGATTTTCCGGACGATTCTCGTTGTTCCGATCGTAATGCTGGTCTTATATGGCTATATGGCGGCGGCAATAACCATGTTCGTCTTCGCCGGCATTCTTGATTATGTCGACGGCGCACTGGCGAGAGGCCGAAATGAGGTGTCGGAACTGGGAAAATTTCTGGATCCCATTTCGGATAAAATATTCTTCTCCGCCATCGCCCTGCCTCTGTCAATCGGCCTTTTCACGCTGTCGCCGAACGATTTTCGCGCGATAATCATCCTGGTTCTCTGCCTCATTTCGTCGGCCAGCGAAATGACCCTCTCAATTGTCCGGACACGAGATTTCATTCATAACCGATCGGGCGCGCAGAATAAACGCGAACTGAAGGCAACCTACGCCGGTAAGTTCAAATTCGACCTGCAAGCCATCGGTCTTGGCGCTTTGGTCGTCGCCTATCCCAACCCGGTTCATCCGCTCATTTGGGTGGGAATCGCGACTCTCGCGCTGTCCCTTCCCTTCGCCTGCTTGTCCATTGCCCACAAACATCGCCAGCCCATTGAAAGCCGCTAAAAAAGCGGCTTTTTTCATCAACAACTTACGCACATCTTATCCTTAATTTTCCCTTGCTAAAGCCATACGTCTGCGATAATATACACGAGCTAAATCGGACAAGGAGGATCCCGTTTTTTTAGGGGTTCTCTTTTTGAAAAAATATGACTGACAATCAAATTGATAAAATTCCTCCACAAAGCTTGGAAGCCGAGATGTCACTGCTCGGTTCTCTTTTGATTGATAAAGAAGCAATATTAAAAATCGCCGATATTGTTTCAATGGAAGATTTCTATAAAACCGGCCACGCCAAAATTTACGAAACAATTATTGAATTGTATTCTCACAACGAACCGGTTGATTTATTAACTTTAAGCAACCGCCTTAAGGAGAAAAACCTGCTGGAAGGCATTGGTGGAAAATCATATTTGGTAGCCTTGGCCGACTCGGTGCCGACCGCTTCCAACGTGGCCAACTACGCTCATATCGTGCACCGCAAGGCAACCCGCCGTCGGCTTCTCGGCGCCGCTCATGAAATAAGCCGGTTGGGTTATGCCGAAGAAGGAGAAATGGACGATGTTCTGGATGAAGCGCAGCGGCACTTATTCGGCGTGTCGCAAAATTATTTTAAACAGACATTTACTCCGATCCGCGGTGTGCTTGCCGACGCTTTCGACCGCATTGACGAATTGCATAAAAATAAAGGCCAGTTGCGCGGGCTTGCCAGCGGCATTATTCAGCTCGACCAATTGCTCGGCGGTTTTCAAAAATCCGATCTGGTTGTAATAGCCGCCCGTCCGAGCGTGGGAAAAACTTCACTGGCTTTGGATTTTGTCAGACACATCGGCACAAAATTAAAGGTTCCGATCGGTATGTTTTCTTTGGAAATGAGCAAGGAGCAAGTGGTTGACCGTTTGCTCTGTGCCGAGGCCAATATTGACCTATGGCGTTTGCGCAGCGGACAATTGTCCGACCGCCCGGAAGCGGATGATTTCCCGCGAATCGGCCACGCTATCGGCACTCTTTCCGAGGCGCCCATATTTATCGACGACTCTCCCAATATAAACATTCTGCAATTGCGCACCAAAGCCCGCCGTCTGCAGGCGGAACACGGGCTGGGCTTAATTGTTATTGATTATCTTCAGCTGATGGAATCGCGCGGCAGTCAGGAAAATCGGGTTCAGGAAGTATCTGAAATTACCCGCGGTCTCAAGGGTATTGCCAGGGAATTAAACGTTCCGGTAATCGCGCTGTCCCAGCTTTCTCGCGTGGTGGAGCAAAGCAAGCCGGCTATTCCAAAACTCTCTCATTTGCGCGAGTCCGGCTCAATCGAACAAGATGCCGATGTTGTTATGTTTATCTACAGAAAGTCGGCTGACCGGAATTACCGCAAAGAAGAAATCTCGCCGGATGAAAGGTACATTGCCGAACTGCAAATTGCCAAACACAGAAACGGCCCGGTCGGTCTGGTTAAAGTTTTCTTCAATGAAGCCTGCACTTCATTTAAAAATCTCGACACTCAGAAACACAATTTATCCAATGCAAATATTCCGCAAGCGCCGGTTAAGCTCCGCCCCAAATCGGATTTTGTGAAACCGCCGGACACGCCGGAAACTCCGCCAATGTAATTTTTCGGGATAATTTGATATAATTAAATCTGTCTTTTTAATTTGCTAAATATAACATTATGTCCGTCTTCACTAAGCTCAAACAATTCAAGGACCTGCGCGACCAGGGAAAGCGCCTACAAGGCGCGTTAAGCGGCGAATCAGCGACTTGCGAAGCCGCCTTCGGCAAAGTCTCAGTCACTATGGACGGATCATTAAGCATCACCCAAATTAAAATTGACGATGAGCTGATGTCGCCCGACAAAAAAGATAAGGTTCAAAGCGCCATTAAAGACGCGCACAATGACGCGCTGAAAAAAATGCAGCGAACTGTGGCGACAAAAATGCAGCAGATGGGCGGCTTTGATCTGCCTGGGATGAAATCTTCCTAAAAATTATTTATGTACTCCGCGCCAATCAACAATCTGATTGAAGCGCTTAAAAAGCTTCCCTCGGTCGGACAAAAAACGGCCGAGCGTTTTGTTTTCCACTGGCTGGCCTCCGGAAAAAAAGAGGTTAATGAATTGAGAGAGTCGCTTGACGATTTGCTAAAAAAAGTTAAAAGCTGCGAAATTTGCTGGAATTTTTCTGATGCTTCACCCTGCTCTATTTGCGCCAGCTCAAAACGAGACCAATCAATCGTTTGTGTTGTGGCCGAGGTTCCGGATATTACAGCCATTGAAAAAACCAACGAATACAGCGGGGCTTATCACGTCTTACGCGGTTTAGTAGATGCAGCCGAGGAAAACAACGCCATAGGAGATATTAAAACTAACGAACTGTGGAAACGGCTGGAAACCAAAAAAATTAAGGAAGTGATTCTGGCTCTAAATCAAGATATGCCGGGAGAAACCACAGCTATGTACCTTGAGCGGGAAATTAAAAAGAAGTGGCCGGCTATTAAAGTCACCCGGCTGGCGCGAGGATTACCGATGGGGTCAGATCTGCAATACGCCGATGAGGTCACCCTAGGAAGCGCTCTGAAGAATAGGCATTAAAAAAACCCCGACCTTACGTCGGGGTTTTTCTTTTATGCAATTTTTACTTCGGAAAATTTCTGTCTTTGTCCGTGCACTTTGTGATAGCGGACTTTGCGCTTGAACTTCTCCACTCTTATCGTCTTATAATGGCCCTGCTTAATAATTGTGGCCTCAACGGTAACACCGGATAAATACGGGTCACCAATTTTCACATCCCCGCCTTTGTCGTCAGCGGTCATAAGCACCTTATCAAAAGTGATTTTATCACCTTCGGCTTTGGGCAGTTTTTCAATTTTTAATCTTAGATCGTTCGTTACCAAATATTGCTTTCCGCCGGTCTCAATTACTGCGTACATAAAATTGATTATTAGTTATTTGTAAGGTCTTTAAGGTATCAACTTTTATTAAAAAAGTCAAGAGCTTATGGCTTAAATACCGCTGTATCCCCTATTTTTATACCGTTCCTCGCTATA
Organism: Candidatus Magasanikiibacteriota bacterium; assembly: GCA_026396515.1. Taxonomy (GTDB): domain Bacteria; phylum Patescibacteriota; class Patescibacteriia; order Magasanikbacterales; family GWA2-37-8; genus JAPLWQ01. Next base: position 329,138 of record JAPLWQ010000003.1, read on the forward strand.
AACCCGGCCGGTAGTTCCAAAACCGCTGTAGCGGGCAACCTGGGCCTATAGGATGTAAGCAGTGCCTCCGGCCGGTCTTTCTCCGGCTTTAAACCGGGCGCAATATCCACAATTTTTCCTTCATCAATCCAAACAATATCAATCGAAAACTCCATATCCCTCATCACCATAGTGTAATAGCCAAGCGAGTTCATCTTAAACCACATCCCTTCATTTTCTTTCAAACCATCTCTTCCGCTCAATCCTTTATGCCAGTGAGTTGCCGTATCCGCCACCAACACACTTATTTCATGGCCGGCGATCAATGCTTCGGCCTTCGGCCAATATAACCAATCATACAATTTCAATACTACAAATATCAAAACGATAATGCCGAACAAATACAAATGCCATTTTTTAAATTTTGCATTATTAGACATATTTTTCTTTAGCGCGAGCCAGCCATACGCCGAATATAATCATGGCGACGGTTAAGATACAAAGCGCCACTAATTTGCCCCAGCTGTGTAGAAACAAAGTGGTCATACCAAAAGCAAAAGCGATAAAATAATATATCAAAACGGTTTGGCGGTGGCTTAATCCCAAATCAAGGAGTTTGAAATGAAGATGCCTGCGGTCGCCGGTAAATATCGGTTGGCCTGTTTTTAAACGCAGATAAATAACGCGAACAAGATCCAAAATAGGTACGGCCATCACGAGTAGTGCGGTGGCAATTTTTCCGCCGGCAACAATGGCAAGGGCACCGAGCATAAAACCCAAAAATAACCCACCGGCTTCACCGAGAAAAATTTTTGCCGGATGAAAATTTAATATTAACGAACCGGCGCAGACGCCGGCGAGAATAAGCGACACAGCCGTAATATCCGCCTGATAAAATTTACCCGAGGCGGTCAAAAAATGAATCATTAGCGCACCGATTAAAACCACTCCATTTACCAGGCCGTCCAGTCCATCCAAAATCTTCACCGTGTAAGTCATGCCAAAAATCCAGAAAAAAATCACAATATTTGCCAACACCAATAAGTCACCGACGCGCCACATATCAAGTGGAATGTATCCGCCAAACGGATTGGTTATGGAAGTAAGCTCAGACCCGCCGGCAATCACGCAGAATGCGGCCACGACGGTAGCGCTCAATCTGATTAATGGCGAAAGTTTGTATTTATCATCAGCCATTCCCACGATAACCAAAATCAAACTGCCCAGAAATATACCGATTAAACTGGCATCCGACAGATGTTTATGATTTATATTGGTAAAAGACACCAGCCAATATACCACTATCCAGAACGCTAAAAAAATAGCCAAACCACCCCACAGCGGAACCGCTTCGGCGTGCCTTTTCCGGTCATTGTCGGGCGTATCTATAACTTTCAACTTTAGCGCGACAACTCTGACAAGCAAGGTTAAAACCAAACAAATTGTGGCTGAAAATAGAAAAAGTGGCATATTTACGCTTACAAGTTTATCAAAGTAATATTCTCTTGACAAGCAGAGGGTTTTGTCGTATAATGCTCGCACTAATCACTTTTGATTTTTATCTAAAAATTAAGCAATTTTATATATGTCCCATAAGAAAGCCGGCGGTTCCACACGGCTCGGCCGAGATTCACAATCCAAACGGCTGGGCGTAAAAGTCCACGACGGCCAGGTTATAAAGCCGGGCATGATCATCGTGAAACAGCGCGGTACGCGCATCCACCCGGGAAAAAACGTTAAAAAAGGAAATGATGATACCATCTTCGCGATTGCAAACGGCAAAGTGAAGTTTGAAACACGCAAGCGCAAGCGCTTTGATGGCGCTATGAAAATAGCCAAATTCGTCAGCGTGGTAACAGCGTAAAAAATAATATTAAAAATCCGTCGATTAAAATTCGGCGGATTTTTTATTTTTTGTTTACAGACTGTACAAACTTTATGGACTTTCCGACTATTCTATCCCCCACTCCTTTTTTAATTCATTAATTCCGTCTTCCAATTTTATCGTCGGCTCCCAGCCAAGAAGTTCTTTGGCCTTAGATACATCAGCGTGAGTTTTCCGAACATCACCCGGCCGCTCCGGCACAAATACCGAAGGTCCTCCGACCATCTTCACCAAATCATTTACCGTATGCGAAACACCGGTACCGATATTTATTATTTCTCCTTTTCCAACATTATCCTTTGTTAACGCCAGCACATTCGCTCTGGCCACATCTGACACATGCACAATATCACGCAAATATTCTCCATCCCCACAAACAGTCATCGGCTCTCCATTTTTAACCTGTTTTAAAAACTTGCCAATCACTAAAGCATACGGTCCTTCAGGGTCAAAATACGGTCCGTAAACATTAAAATATCTTAAACATACGGTTTCGAGCCCGAACAGCGAATTAAACAGCCGGCAATAATTTTCACCGATAAATTTGTGCAGTGAATATGGACTTATCGGATTCGGGACTACTTTCTCATTGGTGGGAAAAACATCGGTGTTGCCGTAAACGGATGAAGAAGAGGCAAACACCACGCGCTTAATTTTATTATCGCGTGCCGCAATTAACACTTTAAGTGTTCCATTTACATTGGTGTCGTGTGTTAGCCATGGCTGTTCCACAGAATATGTGACTCTGGGAAGTGCCGCTAAATGTACAATGCCGTCAAAGCCTTCGGAGCATAACTTGTTCAGCGCTTCACTGTCCCGAACGTCCCCCTCGACATATCGCGCACCGACAACCACACGCTCTTCGTTCCGTCCACCCGCATAGTTATCAAAAGATACTACCTCATGGCCTTCGGCCATCAAATATTTGATAGTATTTGTACCGATAAAACCGGCTCCGCCGGTAACAAGATATTTTGACATAAAAAATTATTTCAAATTTGATTTAATAAACGGGGAACCGACCGCCACCACATCGCAACCGTTATCAGCCAGTTCTTTATACTGGTGCTGAAGCATTCGCCGGCCGTCAATGATAAGCGGTTTGATAGCGCTTTCAATAATGATGTCACCGATACCTCTAAACTGAGGCCAGTCAGTGCATATAAAAATAATATCGGCTTCATTAAGTGCCTCTGCCTCTGATGCCGAATACTCAATTTTTTCCGAGGCGGGAAACTGTCCCTTAAAACTGTCCATTGCCGCCGGATCAAAAATCTTAATTTTTTTAACCGACTGTTCCGACAAAAAATTAACGATATTTATCGCCGGCGAATTCCTGGTGTCATTCGTATCCCTCTTAAAGGCAACGCCGAAAATAGAAACAGTTTTTCCCTGCCATTTGGCGCCCGCCTCTTTTTCCGCCCGTCCGATGAGTAACTCAAGCTGGCGCTTATTTGCCAAAAATGTTTCATTTATTAAAATCGCGTTTTGACCCGCGGTCTGCAATTGATAGGCCAGCGACCGCGTATCCTTGATAAAACAACTGCCCCCGCTGTATAAACTGTCATAAAACCCCCACTCGCCGATACGGGCGTCGGAGGTAAGAATTCTCCGTAGATTTTCAAACTGCAAACCGGAAAATGTTTCACAGGTTCTGCCGATAATATCAAAACAAACCATCAGTTTATTAAAAAGATAATAATTCGCCAGCAGTTTACCGGCGGCCGCTTCCTTGGGATTAACTTCAATATACTTTACCGACGGTGAATCGTAGAATCGCCTGTATACCTGGCGCATTATTTCCAGATCTTCGCCGGTCCACGACCCAATTACCACCCGGTCGGGCTTGAGCGACCCTTCGATGGCCCGCCCTTCAACCAAAAACTCCGGATTGGAAACAACGCCAAAATTCTTCACACCGGCTTTAACAAATATTTCTTTTGTCTTGTCCGCCATATCAATCGGAACCGTGCTCTTATTCACAATCACTAATCGCTTTTCTTGTTTTCCATTGTTTCGCTTTGTGAGTGAGCCGGCCAATTTCTCAGCCGCCGCAAAGTAAAATTTCAGATCACTCTCCCCTGTTTCTCCGATTTCAGGGGTGGGAAGACACATAAACACGGCGTCGCAATCATCCAAGAATTTCTCCACCAGTGAATAATCGCCGACAAATGATATTCGTTCTTTATTACGCACAAGCAGATCGCCCAGGCCTTTCTCAAAAAGGCAGGATTCGATAGTATCGCGGTCCCCCGATCCGAGCATTTTTATCTTTTTTTCATCAATGTCATAAACCAAAACATCGTGCCCGCTTTCTGCTGACACTGCGGCCGAGCACGACCCGACAAAACCGGCGCCAATATATACAAGATTCATATTTTCTAATAATCAACCAAAAAAATCCTATTTTGAAATGTCGTAATAAACCTCTTCGGTAGCCTTACACATTTTTTCTAAAGAAAAATTTTGCTCGGCAATTTTTCTGCCTTGCGCACCGAGCTTTAATCGAAGATCTTTATCTCGAACTAATTTTAGTATAGCTTCCCGTATTTGTCCAATTTCATTTTTTACCAAAATTCCGTTTGTTGCATTAACTACTTCACGTATTCCACCAATATTACTGGCGATTACAGGCAAACTTACGCTCATGGCTTCCAAAATTGACAAGCCGAAACCTTCCCACGCAGAAATAAAGACAAAAATATTAGAGAGTCTAAGTTCTGCTACAACTTTATTCCTCGGTAAAGCACCTTTGAATTCAACTTTTACTTTTCTATCATTTGCCAGCTTTTCTAAGGCATTCCTTTTGGGACCGTCGCCAATAATTGAAAACTTTAAATTAGTTTTTACTTCAAGCGGCAGAAGATTAATGGCTTCGATCACCAACTCTGGCCTCTTTGGTTCGGCTAAACGACCGACGAAAGCGAGACGAATTTCGTTATTCTGAATATCGTTTGAACGTTGATCGTTGGTCAATATACTATTTTCTTCGGCATTAAAATTGACACCATTGTAAATAACCCTTAACTTATTTTCCGGCGCAAGATGATATTTTAATCCAAGCTTCTTTATAAACTCCGACACGCAAATATATATATCCGTATACCTGGCCGTAATTTTTTCAGCAATCAAAACGGCATAACGAATCAGTGGGTTAATTCCTAAATTAAAACCCCAGCCGTGAGCAGTGTAAATAGTTTTTATATTACCTCTTATCGCAATTCTTGCCAAAAATGCGGCCGCCGAACTGTGACAATGAATAATATCCGGACAAAATTCCGACACATACTTTTTAATTTCTCTTGTCGCTTTATAAATGGAAAATGGATTCGCGCTGTTGCTGAAAAAGTTATTTACCACAAAATTAACGCCGATTTCCTTACTCTCTTCCTGTAACCACCCGCCACCCATACTCATTACAGATATTTCAAATTCCTTTTTCTTAAAATATCTACAAAGATCAGCTACGTGTGTTTGAGCGCCACCCAATTCAGATTTAGTGATTAAATAGAGAATTTTCACAACATTATATAAATAATTTGAACAAAAATCTAAATAGTATGGCAAATCGAATTTTTAAACCAAGCCAGCGGACAGCAATATTATGTGTCTTTGTAATGCCACTATTAAGCTTCCTGTATTTTAACAAGTATTGTGGCAGATTAACAACATTATACACTGGAACAATACGGCCCCACAATTCATAATCCTGCGCATAACGATATTTTTCATTATAGCCATGCATCTCATCAAAAACTTTCCTTTTAAACATAACACCGGGATGAATAAATGGATTATGGAATAGAATATTATGTTTAATTTTTGAATATGTAGTTGGTACTTTGTAGACACCGACTTCATTACCCTTTTTATCAATAAATTTTGCCCATACACCACAAAGAGCCACCTCAGGATTTCTTTTAAAATAATCAACTTGAACTGCTAATTTCTCCACCTCGAAAACATCGTCTGCATCAATTCTGGCTACTAACTCACCACTTGATATACTGACGGCATAATTGAGTGATTTTGTTAATCCTTTGTTTTCCCTCGAAATAATTTTTATTCTGGAATCAGAAAAACTATTCAAAATTTGGAGTGTTCTATCCGTTGATCCGTCATCGATAATGATAAATTCAAAATTTTTATATGACTGACTAATGACGCTCAATACAGACTCTTCCAAATAGCTTTCCCCATTATACGCAGACATAACGACAGAAACTAATGAATTTTCTTGCATATATTATCTTAAATCACTAATAGAAAAATCGTGTTTTTCCATCCAAATAGATAAAACTAATAATATCCAAGTTTGATAATTATTTATCCTCCGATAACGTCGACTTCGTTCAAATGAAATAAAATTATAAATCTTACCATTTGGATTATCTAGATAATTATTAATTAGAGATTTTACTTCTGTATAATTTAACCATTTTTTAACCGGCGCACCAAAACCTTGTTTCCCTCGGTTCCGGATAGTTGCAGGCAATGACTCTGCAAATGCCTGCCGTAAAATCAACTTATCATTATCACCCATGATTTTTAATTTATCCGGCAAAGAAATACAGTAAGAGGCAAAGTCAACATCCAAAAATGGCGCGCGCAATTCCAAACTATTGGCCATTGCCGCCCGGTCAATTTTTACCAAAATATCTCCTGGCATATAATTCTCCAAATCCATTTTCATGGCATCGTTCAGAGTATCGTCGGCTGTAAATGAAATCGCCGTCTCACGCACTGCATTGGGAGTGAATTTTAATAAATCATTCAAATCACTATCGGAAAAATAGGAATTTTGACTATTATGAGCGAAAACAACGGAATCAAATTTATGATTTAATTTTAAACCAAGATACCTGTACCAATACTGTCTCCGGTTGCGTGACATCATCCCAAAACTCGTAATCAGCGTGCGTGTGAATAACTTGGCCAAGGAATAATCACCGCCATTTTTCATAAAGTACAGGGGCTGATACCAATTCCGGTAACCGCCGAGAAGCTCATCTCCCCCGTCACCTGTTAAAACCACGATTGAATGCTGTCTGGCCAACTTGGAAATTAAATAGGTCGGAATATTGGATGAATCAGCAAACGGCTCATCATATATGTCCTGCATTTTCACAAGCAAATCCGCAATATCATAATCGCTTTCAAACAATTCGGTATGCTGTGTTTTATTTAGCGTTGCCGCCTCTCTGGCAAACGGCAATTCACTCAATGAATCATCAAAGCCGAAAGAAAAGGTCATCAAATCGCTTTTGTGTTTACTCGCAAGCGCCACTATAGTGCTCGAATCTAGTCCGCCGCTTAGAAATGCCGATACCGGAACATCGGCCACCAACTGCTTTGCTACAGCTTGGTCTAGCAATGTCTTAAACTGCTCTACTGCCTCATTCATTGAAACTTCCGGCCCCGTGATAGGTAATTGCCAATATCGCCAAGTTGAAATATTACCGTTTTTTAAACTTAAAGCATGCGCCGGAGGCAAGGTAAAAATATTTTTGTAAATCGTTTTCGTCGGATGGACATATAGGCGCTGAAGATAGTGCGTCAAAGAGTCAAAATCCAACACTGGATTAATTAAACCCGTCGTGAGAATGGCTTTTATCTCTGAAGCAAAAATAAATTCTCCGTTTTTTCCAAAAGCGTAATAAAACGGCTTTTCTCCAAAGCGGTCGCGGGCGCAATACAATTCCTGCTTATTTTCATCCCAAATGGCAAAGGCGAACATGCCGGGCAAATGTTCTGTCAGACCGGATCCGTATTTCTGATATAGTGCCAGAATTACCTCGGTGTCAGAAGTCGTCTTGAAAGCGTAGTCAACCAGCTTGTCTTTAATCGCCTTAAAGCCGTAAATTTCGCCGTTAAAAGTAATGCCGACGGACTTGTCAGGTAACAGCATTGGCTGGTCGCCCGTGCTTAAATCGACAATGCTCAAACGCGCGTGCCCCAAGACACAATTATTAAAATAGTGCGCTCCATGGCCATCCGGTCCGCGGTGGCGCAAAGAAACAACGGCTCTATCAAGCTGTTCACCATAATTTTTTGAATTTTTCGCCGCAATTCCTACAATGCCGCACATAAATCTAAATCTTTATCCAACTATCAGGAATTAAATCTTTAGTATTAAACCTCTTGTCATTAAACCAATTTTTCGGCGCGACTACTATTCTTTCCGGATTTTGATTAAGCCAGGAGCCCCACCAACTGAATGAGCTGTTGGCAATAATATTATGCTTACACCGGCTCATGTAATACATTTCCTCGTAGTCAGCATATTTACCATTGCTCACATAGGTTACCGGGCAATCAAACTTCAAATTGTCTTTCGCCCACTCAATATCGTCGGAAAAAATAAAAATGTGAGGCGAACTAACCGACTTGGCAATATATTCAAATGCCTTTTTATAATATTCAGCCGAACAGGCGCCATGAACGCGGCTCGTCTCATTATCAGCTACATAATCACTCCGCCGCACATGCAGAGATATTGAATTTGAAGAATTGATTATACCGAGCAACTCCTTATCCAATTTCTCGGCACATTCGCTTTTCAATGAAAATTCCCGCCTAATAACGGATTCAATATCCTTAGAATACTTTTCGCTCTGCCAATATCCGTCCAGATACGCATCGTCCGGCGCCTGAAAAAAATCGAGATAAAAATGAAAATACGGCTCTTTGATATATTTCCGTCCGCTTATCGGCAGTAATTTATACAAGCGGCCAAAAAGTTTTCCGGCTTTAGTCCGGCTGACAAAATATCTAAAAAAACCTATGTCTTTTTTGTTCGCGATGTTTTCCGTCAAACTATAACAAGAAAGAGAATAGTCGCGCGCTATATCTCCCCTATTCCTGATAAAATCGGTTTTGACCGAAGTATTTCTTTTTTCCGCGAGACAACGGCCGGCCGCGTACTGAAACATCTGATTCCCCAGCCCGCCGTTGAGTTTAACAATAATCATAAGTATTATTAACCTTTGCGCTTCCAGTTTTCCCAGACAAATTTATATTGGTATGTCAATTCATGCGTCACGGCCAATTTTTTCTGAATTTTTTTCATTCTGTCATGCGCGTTCGGCACAAAATCATGAAACTGGACTTGGATATTATGAATATTTCCTATTGCAGGGTCACTAACAAGCGCATCCAACAGGTCATATTCCCCTCCCTCGATATTTATTTTCATCAAATCAATCTTCACTATATAATTGTCCTTCAAAAAATTAACCGCATTTTTAAGTGCAATATTTTCAACTTTGTCGCCAGTTGTTTTAAATATTGAGGACGAATTATTGTCAACAGATATTTGCTCAGTTCTGTCTTCACTCGATAAACCAAAATTATAAACGATTATGTTGCCTATTTCTTTGAATCGATCCCTAATAACATCACTAAATTCGCGAACCGGCTCAAAAATATGAATATTGCAGGCGTACCTGGAGAATATATCGCTAGACCATTCCCCCTCATAACCTCCTAAATCAAATACAACAGAATTATTATTAAGGTCATAATCCAGCCGCAATGTTTTTTCGCAATTATCACGGCGCCATCTCGCCGTACGAAATTTTTGCTTAATTCTTCCAATAATATCAAACATATAATATTTATTTCTTCGCGACTACAATATAATCGAGCGTCACATTCCTGCATCTAAATATTTTATCCAGAAATAATGATAATATCTGAATCGGCGACAATATAAATACCACGATAAACAGCTTTATGATTTTGACTAAAATGTTCTTTGCCTTAAACAGCTCAAATATATAGGCGGAAAATAACTGGCCGAAAACTCCGAAAATTCCGGTGGTTTGTGTAATTTGATCGATTTTGAAGCCGCACATTAAAAACATTTTCTCCAATCCGTATTTAGTAAACCGTAGATAGTCAAATGGTACTTCATGCTCCGGATACACGAACGGCGCAGAACAAATAATAATGCCACCGGTTTTTAAAACTCTGTACGACTCGGTTATAATCATACCCGGTTCGTCAGAATGCTCCAGAACTTGCGTGCAAAAAATAACATCAAATTTCTCATTTTCAAAAGGAAAATTTTTCCCGTCATAGTAATAATCGGCGTTTTTAGCAAAATCGGCATGGCCCCCTCCCTTTATGTCCATCCCGACATAATTGTTGCCGATAAACAGATCTTTATACGGCTTAATTCCGCAACCGACATCGAGCACTGATTTGCCAGTGCCGATCGTCGCTATAATCATTCTAAAATTGCCATAGAGCGAACGCCGGCTGATGAAATAAGGATTAATAAACACAGAGTACCATTTTGGCCTAAAAAAATGTTCATTTAGCATGTTTCTTTTATTTTCAGCCATAGAAGTCATAATAGGCTTTTATACAAATCCCTGTATGAATTAAGCATCCTATCCAAACTAAACGTATTTCTTACCCTTTCTGTTGAATTTTTACTAATATTTTCTAAATCACTAGCGTTTAAACCTAAAATGTGATTTATTCCCCGAACAAGATCTTCTTCGTCCGCATATTTAGCTATAAACCCATTCTCTAGGTGTACCGCTGCTTCGCGAACGCCGCCGACATCAAAACTGACAATGGGCAAACCGCAGGACATCGCTTCCAAAACAACTAGTGGAAAATTATCCGCTAATGAAGTATGCAGATAAACATCTGATGCCGAATAAAAAACTGGCAAATCACTTTGGCTTATCAGCCCAAAATTGCGCAAATTCGTTTCATCGGGCAGTTGCTCTTTGTTTCCAACGCATAAAAATAACACAGAACTATTTGTTTTATACTGGTCAATAATTTTTCTGGCATATTCCCATCCTTTCCATCTGGGACTGTCTTTTCCCCCGTCCGATAGGCAAAGAACTATCTTTTTATCCAAAGGCAAGCCCAATCTTTTTCTAGCTTTAACCTTTTCCATCGACTTAAAATGATCTATATCTATACCATTATAAATCAGATGAATTTTTTGCTTATTTAAACAGCTGCGCTCCACCCTCTTTTTAAGCCACAACGAAGGTACAACAAAGTTTATCTTAATTGAATTATAAATATTTCGTTTCCATTTTGCAATAAAATCATCACAATTAAAAAGAAAACGCTCAGGCATTTTTTTGTCATTGCACACAAAAAAACCATCCTTTACGGTATTACTCTGCCAGGTATAAACGCAATGCGGGGTTATCGCCCATTCATCGTGCAGTGACCATACAACCGGCTTTGTACGACTAATCTGCTCCAAGTCATTCAGGTTGAAATAACGCCCGTGTAAATTATGGCAATGCACAACATCCGCTTTTTTTAGCGGCCCTGTCTGCAAAAGCCAATCCGTATTATAAAAATCACGGCCAAAAAAAATACTCAACACCTTTCGCAATCTGCTTCTTTTTATCTCATAGATACCGCTTTCCGTCGACAATCTGTCGGCAACAAAAAAAGAATTACCCTCTCCACGGGCATCAAAATCGCGCTTTATGTCCCACGCAATCTGCGCTGCACCGCCGCGCTTATCCGTTGTATTAATCTGCATCAGATTCATATCGCGCGCTCGTTAATAGCATAAATATTCAGCTGCATATCCATACCTGAATACACGCCCCTTATAGAAAATGGCTGCCTCTGAATTGCACTGAAATTATCAATATAATAACGAAAGCCGTCCTCCTTCAAAATTAGCAGCAGTTCATCCAACTTTTGGCTTTTATCCGCGAATGAATGATATTCGATAAAAATATTTTTCACGTTTTTGAGCGCATCTTTGCACTCGCGCAACACCTCCAGTTCGGCACCCTCAATATCGATCTTCAAAAAATCCACTTTCTCATTCAAATAACCGCTCAATTTAACGGCGGGTATTAAAACGGGAGCTACTCCGCTTATTTTTTCAGCGACCCTTCCTCCGTCCGCTCTATCCGGAAAGAAATCCATTGCACCTTCCTCAGACCAAAGCGCCGAATTAACCAATTTAATATCAGAAAAATTTTGCGAATCAATATTCTCTTTCAAAATCCTAAAAATGTTCGGATCAGGTTCAAAAGCAACGATTTTAGCCAGAGGAAATAATTTCTTAAAATATACTACACTCATGCCGATATTGGCGCCGCAATCAATTATCACGGGCGCGTTTGAACTGGCGTTGAATTTGTAAACCTGTTTTTCAAATATTTCCTTGTACATGAATACAAAAGATGCCGAATCGGCTATTTTAATTTTAAATCCAAGAAGATCTGAGGTAGTTTCTGTAAATCTGGGGAATTTATAAAGCTTCAGGATTTTACAATATTTAAATAGATATGCCGGGTTAGCAATGATCTTTCTAATATTTTTATAAGTTATAGTCATATTATTTACCGATAATCATTTGAATTTTGTTTACCAATTTTGTGGCAAAGCTCGGTTCAATGCTCTTGTAGAAATTTTTCATAATTTCTCTAGCTTTGACTGATTCTTCCAAATTAATCCTACTTAATTTTAAATCATGACTGGTGACATTAACGTCAAAAACTTTAGTATTGCTACAGTGAACACCACTGCTATCGAGTCCAATATTTCGAGTAAATGACATTTTTGGATGCAGGCACAGGCCATTTTCCAAAAAAATACTCGCCTGCCATTTGACCGCCCAAGTGTTTATTTGCCCTTTGGCGTTTGCCTTCAATGTGCTAAAAAAACTCATTCCTCCGTCTATGTTGAACTTCCATCTCTCACCACTTCCCTCAATTTCACGGCATAGATGTAGGGCGTCGTTATTATAATGCTGCCATGCCCTTTTCCATGTTGCCCAACCCCAGCAAGAAGCTTGACCATAAAAAAATGTATCCGGCAAACTGTCGGTGTCAACCGGAAAGAAATGACCGCTAATATGCATAACTTGTTCGTCATTTTCATACATATTAAGCGCGTCATTCATATACTGTAAAAAATACGGAGAACTGACGATATCATCTTCTAGGACAATCACTTTCTCAAATTCACTCACAATCTGTGTCACCCCGCTGACGATCGATTTTGCCAATCCGAAATTCGAATCACGTTTCACGATAGATATACTTTTAAAACCATCAATCGCATCCAGATATCCTCTCACTTCTTCAACTTTGTGAACGTCAGAAGATGACCTGGGTGCATCTGAAAAAATATAAAGTTCACTATCTTTGGCAAGATCGTTTCTTTTCAGACTTTCAACCGTTTGCTTGGTGTGCCAGGGGCGATTGTAAGTAAATAGTACTATTGGCGCAAACTTCATACACTATTTCTTAGGGGAAGCAACCCTCTTTAAAAAACTTTGCTCCCAAAAATACGGATTAATCGACTGCCAAGCGGCTTCAGCTGCGCTAAATGTCGTTCGCGGGTCGTTAATAACGTTGGTTATCTTGGATGAGACGTCTTTCGGGTCAATGAATTTGCTGTTTAAAAAATTCCTATCATGAATTGTTTCCATGAAAAAATGCTTCAGAGGCCCGCGCATCCAATCGACTGTGGGTGAATTGAAGCCCACTTTAGTTTTTCTATAGGCGATGTCTCTCGGCATAAATGCAGCAGTTGCGTCTCGGATGACCGACTTGGTATAACCATTACGTATTTTTGATGTCCACGGTAAAGAAAACGCGAACGAAACAATCCGATAGTCCATAAACGGCATTCGTATCTCAACTCCGTTGATCATGCTGTATCTGTCATAATTGCGAAGCAGCGTCGGTAAAACCGTTTGGTGGCTTGAGATATACAATTTTTGCGTAAAATAATCCATTCTTTTCCACTCCGGATGGTTTTCGTCCGCATTGTGATTGTGATATCCAATTGCTTTCTTAACCAAATTCCTCGAAAATTCCTTCGCCCAAAAGATAAATTTCGGGGGCAATTTCTTGAACTGTACTCCGTCGTTTATATAGCTATCATAATATGTATCAATTACTGCCTTTGAATTCCTAAATGAAAACATTTCATCGTGCAGTATATGCAAAAAATCGAAACTATACCCTCCAAAAAGCTCATCAGCCGCATGACCATCAAGTGTCACGACTACGCCGTTGTCTCTCATTGCTTTATATACTGCAATAAAAGGTATCGGGCTGGTGATATAAATATCCTCAAAAAGATACAGATAATCAAATAATTTATCTACATATTTCTGCGGATCAATGGTAACGCTGCTCAATTCAACACCGACATTTTGAGCGACCTTTCTGGCGAACATCGTTTCATCAATCGGCGTTCCGGGGAATGCGGCACTAAAAGCATTTTGCCAGTTAGCAGGCTTGCGTTCATCACTCACATTTTTCCCGATATGAGCGACCGCTGAAAACACCGCACTCGAATCCAGACCGCCGCTCAAAGCTGTGCCAATGGGCACATCCGATCTCATTCTGATCTTGCAGGCGTCCAAAAATAAGCCTCTGAACTGCTCGACTTGATCCTCATATTTTTCAGGAACCTCCGCAAGATTGTCTAACGTATTCCAATAACGTTTGATTTCTAAATTTCCGTTTTTATATATCGCGCAATGTCCGGCTGGAAATCTCTTGATGTTTTTAATAAGACAAGCATCCGTGCTCTCATAATAGAAAATCCGAGCATTATTATTTAATATCTCATAATTTGGTTCAACAGTATCAAGTAGCGGCGTGATCGCTTTCATTTCGGAAGCGAACACAAAGTTGCCATTAATATAAGCATAAAATAGCGGCTTCTTTCCAAAACGGTCACGGCTGATAAACATTTCCTCTTTATGCCTGTCCCAAATGGCAAATGCCCACATGCCATTGAATTTGTGAAGGCATTTTTCACCCCATTCGGTATACGCGGCCAGAACAACCTCCGTGTCTGAATCACTAATAAATGTATGGCCTCTCGCTTTCAGCTCTTCCCGGATTTCAATAAAGTTGTATATCTCACCGTTTAGCGTAATCCAGTATCTGCCATTGCCAAAAGACATGGGCTGTTTTCCCCTCTCGGACAGATCAAGTATCGCTAACCTCCGGTGCCCTAGAAACACTTCCTTTTCGGTCCAAATTCCATAACCGTCCGGACCGCGATGTGAAAGCGTGTCCAGACAATTCCTGGCCTGTTCTTCATCAATTTTTCCGATGACGCCAAATATTCCACACATATAATAATCGGAGCATTATTAACAATTGCTAATTATCACGCCTCGGCAAAAAAACGCCTTAATTTTCCTCAATAAATTAACAAAGTGTAAAAAGAAATCTAATAATAAATTTCTCAGGGGATTATTAAGAAAAATCATAAAATAAAGAGCGGAATTCCAAATTGATTTATATGTTTTGAGAGAATCACGAAAACATGTAACTACCGCGGGCGACCTAGTGTGTGTAAGTAAATAATAGCCGAGTTCATTATATAAGCGAAAAATATTTTTGTTCTGAATGTCATTTAAATTCTTATAAAAATAATGAATATAATCACCCCGAAGCAATCTTTGAAACAAATTATTGGTCTCGGACCTATTAAGTTTTTTTCGCGTATGGAATCCGCTCGCAATATGGTCCCTACGTAAAACCAATACCTGGGGCAAGTAATGTACGGAATAATTGCCCAATATATTCATGACAAACTCGACATCTTGAGTCGTGTGATTTTTCTCGTTAAAATCTCCGATTAATTCAAAGCATTTTTTATCTACCAATAATGAGCAGGCATAAATATATGCTTTAAAATAGTATGCCGCGCCGAACAGTTCTTGTGGGCAATCCTGCTGCTTAACATCCAGGTTAATCGTCTTTTTTTGCTCGTCGATAGACCCTGTGTCGGAGAATACGATCCGCGCATCACTATTATTTCTTATATAATCAACTTGTTCTTTTGTCTTATTTGGTAAATATTTGTCATCGTGACTAAGCCATGAAAAATAATCGCCCTCCATTTTTTTTAATCCGAGATTCAAGGCGGTAGAAACTCCGCCATTTTCCTTAAAAAAATATTTAATTTTTTCACCATATGATAGTGCAATTTTCTCAGTTTTACCTTCATCGTTAGAGCCATCATTAACGACAATGACCTCGACATTTTCATAGGTCTGCGCGAGAGCACTATCAATAGCCTCATTTAAATAATTTAATCCATTATAGACTGGAATAATAATGGAAACTTTCGGATTATAATTTGCATTCATATTGACATTCTTCTAATTTCCCTTCATATTTTCTTTTAACCTACTTAATTTTTCTAATCCAAAAACTGGCTGGCCAGTTTTTATTTTTAGCGTATAGCGCAAACGCTTTTTCTAATTTATCCGGATATTTCATGTGCATATAACTTCCCGCCCATAAGACCTCAAAACTATCATTAAATGCGAGGAATGCCTGCAATAAATACTGCTCAGTCCAAATAAGATGTACTAATCGCCCCCCCCTCTAATATTATCCACAATTCTCTGAAAATTTATAACTTTTCCTTTGTAATGCATAAATCCAATTAATCATTTTACTAGATGATAACCAGCTGAACGAGCAAATACCGACTATTTTTGAAGCAAAAAACGTGCAATTTTTTCACTAACATTTTCAACCAAATATTCAGCCGGGGCACGCCATTGCCCTTTCGAACTTAATAGATAATCAACGCCGCGCATAATACTATCGAAGTTTGCCCCAGAAACATAGCTCGCACCCGCTTCAAGAATTTCCGGCCTTTCAGTTGCGTCTCTCAATATCATATTTGGCACGTGAAAAATGGAACACTCTTCAGGAACGGTGCCACTGTCGCTCAAAACACATAAAGCTTTTTTCTCCAATTTAATAAAATCAAAAAAACCAAGGGGTTTTATCATCTTAATGCCAATGCCAACTTCAATTTTCCATTTTTCAAGTTGAGCTCTCGTGTGCGGATGGACGCTAAATACGATCGGAATATTATACTTCAAATGTATTTCATTCAGGGCAGAAACAAACTCCTGAAGTTTATCCTTAAATTCGACATTTTCACTGCGGTGCAGGGTTACTAAAAAAAACTTCTTATCTTTAACTTTGAGTTTTTGAAGAATTTTACTACCATCTATTCTTTTATCATAATATTTTAGAACTTCATAAATTGGATTGCCTGTCACAAAAATTTTTCCAGGTGCATATCCATCTAGCAACAAATTAGTACGACTTCTTTCAGTATAAGGCAACAAAACATCGCTCAGACTATCAATTATTTTTCTATTAATTTCCTCAGGTACTATATTGTCAAAACAACGGTTGCCGGCCTCCATATGATACACACGGATCCCATGACGTTTTGCAATTAATGCTGATAGCCCACTATTGGTATCACCCAAAATAAGAACTTTATCGGGCTTCTCCTTTTTAATTATTTTATCGCAACCCGATAATATTTTTCCTATTTGCTCAGCCGCGCCTTTTGCCCTACTAGACAACAAGTAATTGGGCTTACGAATGCCTAACTCTTTTAAAAAAACTTCATTTAATTGATAATCATAATTTTGACCTGTATGCAACAATACATGCTCACAATGTTTGTCCAGCAGTGGAATTATCCTACTAAGCCGAATTAATTCCGGGCGAGTACCAACAATCGTAAGTATTTTCATATTTAGTAATATTATTTCAACATTTCTCCCTCAATTATTAAACTCTGATCCACAAGTAAATTATGTTTTGACAATAAGTCCTCCAGCCCTTCTACGGACATGATGTCAGCGCTTGAGCTATACTCTTTGGCTAGGGCAGGGTCAGAAACGGGTTCAATATTCAATTCCGGCAACATGGGCTGAATAACAAAATATGAACCTCTTTTTAAGGAGCGCGTAGCCTCTTCATCGGATATTAATATCTCATGAATTTTTTCGCCCGGACGAATACCAGTGACAGTAACGCTGATGTTTCTTTTGCCGATCAAAACATTGGCGACGTCAACAATCTTTGCCGCCGGAACTATCGGAATATACGTTTCACCATTTTTTCCATGTAAAATTGCCGCAAATATAGTATCAACCGCATCCTCAAGACTTAATAAAAATCTAGTCATATCTCGCGTCGTCACAGTTACTGGACCGCCATTTCTAATTTGCTCATGAAAAAGCGGAATTACAGACCCGCGCGAAGCGAGAACATTTCCATACCTAACGCATATGAAGCGCGTTGCCGGACATTTCAAATTGCCGGAAATAAAGACCCTCTCTTGAATTGCCTTAGTCATACCCATAACATTCACTGGTTTGCATGCCTTATCGGTTGACACCCCAACAACGACTTCGACATTAAATTTATTTATTTCAATCGCCCTAACGATATTTTCTGCGCCAGTAATATTGGTTTGAACGGCTTCATAAGGGAAGTACTCACAGGAGGGCACTTGTTTCAAGGCGGCTGCATTAATCACAATATCAACGTCCTTTAGAACTGAGCAAACTGAATAATAGTCACGTAAATCGCCTATACGAAATTCTAAAAGTTGCTTAAAGTTGTTATAAATTATTTCATCTGTAACAATAGTCTTTTTTTGATACTCAACTCTCATCGAATGCTGCTTTGCCTCATCTCTTGAGAAAACAATTATCTTTTTTGGCAGCTCACCTTCAAGTGACAATAGCCTCTTGACCAATACTTTTCCTAATGAACCTGTCCCCCCTGTAATTAGAACTCGTTTGTTAGCAAACATAAAGTTATATATTGATTAAATTTAAGTGTATTGTTTCGCGTCTTCCTCAAGTTCAGTAATCATATCATCCCAAGACGGTGGAGAAAAATTTATGTATTGATTAAACAAGCTTCCATCTAAACTTCTATCACAGATCGGCTCTTCTTCAGGAATGATATCAATCCCCAACCTCATTCTATCGCTAATTTTGGATAATAATTCATATTTTGATATTCTATGTGTCGCAACCTGCCACAGCCCGGACATGCTGGGAAAATTCATTAGTATGTCGACAATAATTTTTGCCATACCAATAGTTGAAATACCACTAAAAAAAACGTTCTTATACCCTCTAACGGTTTTGCCGCGCATGCTTAAAAACCATTCCAAGAGACCTGTCATATTATAAAGCTCTCTGCCAATTATCGAACTCCTCAATGTTAGGCAATGGTCATAGTGTAGCTCTCCGAGAAATTTTGTTCGACCATAAAGATCTTCGGCGTCAGACTTGTCTTCGTGTTTATAGTGACCCTTTTCCCCGGAAAATACGCAATCGGTACTAAAATGAATTACTCTGGCGTGATACTTTTTACACAGATTGGCAAGCAGATGTGGAAATAAAGCATTAATTTTAATACTGGGAATAGGGTCCTTCGATTCATCCCTATGCTTGATGATACCGATGCAATTAATCACATAATTCGGTCGAATTTTATTAATAACATCATCAAGCTGCTCAATATTATTAGCATCGACATTAGTAAAAATTTTCTCTGCGGGTATCAAATCAATAAATTGATGACTTGGCTCTCGACAAGTGCCATAAACATCAAAATTTCTACTTAAAACCTGAAATATTTTATGGCCAAGCATGCCATACGATCCAAGTACAAGAATCTTCATATTTACACTAGTTTCTTCATAATAAATCTATATAGAGGCCGTAGTATATCCTTACAAAATGCAACAACTTTTAGAAAATTATTTTTAATAATGCGTCTGATGACGCAATAAATCTTTTTCAACCGAAAAAATTTTATGCCGGTTTTATCTATAGTTTTAATGGCCCATAAATATCCCAGCGGTTTTTCAAATTTTTCTCCGTAAACGCTATGTGTGAAAAAATCCTTAGAAATATAAATATCCCAACCGTTTCCAAAGTCCTCTGGATACCAGCCGGATCTATGTTCTTGCCATCTACCTCCGCCTAGGCCCCAGATATCATTACCATCAGGATGGTGCTGCGGAACAAAACCATAAGTGGTAGTGATAACCACCTGTCTCCTGGCAATTTTTTCTGTTTGTTTGAGCAATTTTAAAGAAGTCTCCTTTTCCAAATGCTCAATAATATCAAGTAAGAACAAGGTGTCTACTGATTTTTCAGGAAATATTTTTATAGCGTCTTCCCAGCCACCATTTAATATAATAAAATTACTACAAAAATTATTTTTTAACCTTTCCTTTAAAACTTCAATATATTTTATATATGGTTCAAAACAAATATGAACCCTTGGTACAAAAACATGTTGTGGTTGGATGCCGCACCCGATATCTAAAACTACATCTGTTTTTATGACCTTTGACATTCCGATCCTCTCTAATTTTTCTTTTTTTACGTACACTACAGACATAAATTAATTATTCTTAAAAAATAAAAGTATTAAATTTTGTATTTCCCCATCATTATTCTGTTGTTTTGTGTCCGAAATATGACCTAAGCGATCTTGATAAAAAAATTTAACTTTCCCAAAATCATTTAAAAATGCAAAAGACTGTTCATCAATATTAAAATGCTTATGGTGAGGATTGTCGCCGTCTTTCTCTTTATAAGGAACACTGGCTATTAAAATTTTTTTTGTAAAATTTAAAAGTTTATCAAAAATTTCGACCAATGGTCGCTCCAAATGTTCAACGGTCTCAAAGGATACTACTATATCTGCCAAAATAGAATTACTGAAGAAATCATTCAGCACAAACTGAACATTGTTTCGGTGGCTATAGTTTTTTCGAGCATAATTAATGGCTTCCTGTGACATATCTACACCCGTAGCATATTTACCATGGGTGGCTAACTGCTCCGTCCCATATCCCGTTCCACAAGCGATGTCCAATACATCATCATTTTTATTGACGTAGTTAATTGCAAACCTATAGCGTGGTAAATGGTTGTTATCAATGCTGCCAATTTTACCAAATAACTTTGGATCAAATCTTTCTCCGTTATTTAATATGCAATTATAAATTTTCATTCTAGTTGGTCTAAAAATGTTTATTCTACGCAAAATAAATCTATAACATCTTTGTATAAAATTTTTAATATTCATAATATATAATGTTGCGGTAAAACTGAAAAATATTTTTTTAAATTTGATAAGTATCCCAGTCAAATGACGGTCTCAGAATACTACCGTAGCCACCAAAATAATCACCTCTGACTTTTTGGCCATCCTGCAGTTCAAAATGCAACACATCCGGAATCGTTTTAATATCTAAAAAATTCCTGCCAAAAATATTAATATTCAAATTCAACCAACCATTATTCAAAAAACACCCTGGAATTTTACA
Organism: Candidatus Magasanikiibacteriota bacterium; assembly: GCA_026396515.1. Lineage (GTDB taxonomy): Bacteria > Patescibacteriota > Patescibacteriia > Magasanikbacterales > GWA2-37-8 > JAPLWQ01. The sequence continues at coordinate 350,169 of JAPLWQ010000003.1, forward strand.
AATACTTTTATATCTTCCAAGAGGCATCGGCTTCCCATACCAAGATTGTTCCTTATTGTTTATCGAACTTAATATGCAATTACCATTAATATCATACAAAATTGCTGTCATACCAAAGTATGCTCCTTCCACTTTTATATCATATTCAATTTCTATATTAAATGGGTCATCTATACTCAAACTTTCTACTATTTTTTCATTTTCATCTGTGATTCTCACAGATCGAATAGCGGCATCACTATTACTTGGTGCAATATTTATATTATCCCACTCTTTTTCAAAAACGTTAGTACTCAAATTATTTATGTATTTTTCAATAGATACAGAAGCGGAGTCATCACCGACCAGCCTTCCTTTTTCAAGCGTGATGACTCGCCTACATAATGAACGAATGGCCCCCATATTATGACTAACAAATAAGATAGTTCGACCCTCTTTTTTGGTAACCTCGTCCATTTTACCGAGACATTTTTTCTGGAATTCAGCATCTCCAACCGCCAGTACTTCATCAATTACCAAAATTTCCGGCTCCAGGTGCGCGGCGACAGCGAACGCCAAACGAACATACATACCGGATGAGTATCTCTTGACCGGTGTATCTAAAAATTTTTCAATTCCAGCAAAATCCACTATTTCGTCAAATTTTTTTTCAATTTCTCTTTTTCTCATTCCTAAAATGGCGCCATTTAAATATACGTTCTCACGTCCGGTCAATTCCGGATGAAAACCAGTACCAATCTCAAGTAGACTCCCTACTCTGCCATTCAACTTAATTTCGCCTGTAGTAGGCGGGGTTATTTGTGATAAAAGTTTTAGTAGAGTGCTTTTCCCGGCGCCATTGCGGCCAATTATACCGAGTACTTCGCCCGGCTCAACAGAAAAATTAATGTCTTTAAGCGCCCAAAATTCACTATCAGATACTTTTGTGGGTGAATGGCGCGAGCGTAGCCAACGAACGGGCGCCTTAACAATTGCGGACAAAGTATCTCGCAAAGCCAAATAAGGCTGTCGTTCACCAATCTGATATTTCTTCGATACATTTTTTACTTCAATAATGGGCATATTATTAAATGACATCAGCAAAATATCTTTCGACTTTTTTGAAATATAGGTAACCAACAATACAATATACAATCATTGAAATCGCCGAGACACCCAGAAGCAGCCAGTCTATATCGCGCGTTCCCAATACTCCAGCGCGTACTGCGTCAATAATTCCCGACATTGGGTTGAGCCCAAGTATCCATCTGTACTGAGCCGATACGATGCTAACGGGATAAATAACCGGAGTTATAAAAAGAAGCAATTGAATAAAAAAAGGCAGGATAAATCGCACGTCGCGATATTTTACGTTTAGAGAAGCAAGCAGCAACCCGATACCAAGGGTTGAAAAAACTGTCATAACTATTAGTAGTGGCAACAATAGCAGCCCAATTAACGAGGGGCTAAAATGATAAACGAACATCATCACCGCTAAAATTATAGAGGCTACTAAAAAATCAATAATATTTGTGATGATTGCAGAAGTAGGAAGAATAACACGCGGAAAATATATTTTCGTTACTATTTTTTCATTATCAATGAATGAATTGCTGGCGTGCGAAAGTCCAGCGGAGAATAATGTCCAAAAAAGAAGACCGGAATAAACAAATATGGGATAAGGAATCCCATCAGACGGCATTTTGGCAAATTTGCCGAAAAAAATCGTAAAAACAATCATCGTGATCAGTGGCTGAAAAATGGCCCACAACGCACCTACTGTGGTCTGTTTATATCTGACCTTAACATCGCGCCAGGTTAAAAAATAGAATAGGTCTCGAAATAACCAAATTTCTTTCCAATCAAACTGCCACCACTTATTTTTTGGTTTGATGACTATTTCCATAAAAAATTACCAATTTTTAGTTGCTTCAACTGTTTTCCGTTTTATCTTCTGGTACAGGTTCGTCGCCTTTGTATCTACCACCGGAGAAAGCATTTTTAACAATTCGTGACCAAAAATACGGTATTGTTTGCCGATCTTATTCGCCTTAAGCAGGCCCCTCTTTAGCAAGCGCTTCATCGTACTATTGCTGACCTTTAGAAGCTTTTCAGCCTCCGCGGTCGTATAAACCTCATTTGGATTGATTTCCGGCATATAAGTGATTTCTACCTCACCCTAACCCTCTCCTTGGAAAGGAGAAGGAAATGCTGCATTTTAGGCTGATTTTAGACAAAATTTATATAACACTTGTATTATACCAGTAGGTGTCAGTAAGTGTCAAAGGGTGTCATTTAGAGTTATCCACAGGGTTATGTATCAAAGATACGCCAATTTTACCTCACCCTAACCCTCTCCTTATAAAGGAGAGGGAAACGACTCCCCCTCAACCCCCCCCTCTTATCTAAGAGGGGGAAACATAAAGTCTATAAAGAGTGAGAGTACCACTCGTAAGCCAATCGGAGCCCGGTTTGAAGATCAATTTTGCTATTCCAGCCCATATTCCTAATACGCGACACATCAAGAAGTTTTTGCGGGGTGCCGTCCGGTTTTGAAGTATCCCAGACGACGTCACCTTTAAAACCCGAAATATCAACTAATAACCCAACTAATTCCTTTATTGAAACATCCGTTCCGGTGCCGAGGTTAACAAATATCTCTCCCCTATCGTTTTGTTCCTTGGTAGGATTAAAATTATTCATTAAAAAAACACAGCCGTCAGCCATATCATCAACAAAAAGGAACTCGCGACGAGCTGCGCCCGTGCCCCATACTTCAACGGTTGGCACACCGGATGTTTTCGCTTCGTAAAACTTTCTAATTAGCGCCGGAATAACATGTGAATTTTGCTTGTCAAAATTGTCATTCGGACCGTACAAATTTGTGGGCATCACAGCGATAAAATTTGTGTCATACTGCCGGTTATAACTCTGGCACATCTTTATGCCGGCGATTTTGGCAATAGCGTACGGTTCATTGGTTGATTCCAACGATCCAGTAAGCAGATACTCTTCCTTTATTGGCTGAGCGCAATCGCGCGGATAAATGCATGAAGAGCCGAGAAATAAAAGTTTCTTCACACCGCTTACATACGCTTGATGGATAATATTATTTTGTATCTGCAAATTTTCGTAAATGAACTGCGCCGGATAGGTGTTGTTGGCAAGAATTCCTCCAACTTTGGCGGCGGCCAAAAAAATGTACTCCGGTTTTTCAGATGCAAAAAAATCAGCTACAGCGCGCTGATTGGTTAGATCCAACTCCTCAAAAGTACGATAAACTAAATTTGAATAGCCGTCAGATTGCAATTTGCGAACTAAGACTGAGCCGACAAGACCGGTGTGGCCGGCGATGTAGATTTTAGATGTTTTTTCCATAAATGATTACCTCACCCCAGCCCTCTCCTTGAAAAGGAGAGGAAAATGACTCCCCCTTAGTCCCCCGCTTCATAAGAGGGGGAAATTACCTCACCCTATCTCTCTCCTGTAAAAGGAGAGAGAAATTCGACTCCCCCTTTGTCCCCCTCTTCATAAGAGGGGGTATATGCCTACTCTGACCCCCTCTTGTTAAGAGGGGGGAATTACCTCACTTTCGCTTTAGAGGCGTCGCCCAAAAGAAATTCCACTTCTGCCGGACGATAATATTCCGGATCAATCTCGATAATAACATGGCCCGTCTTCTTATCAATCCCTTGCTCCTTATCCCCACTCCCCTGCCATTCCAACTCAAAGCCAAAATATTTTGCCGCTTCTTCGGCAAACTCGCGTACGCTGTGCGTTTCGCCGGTAGCGATAACAAAATCATCCGGCTTGTCCTGCTGGAGCATCAACCACATTGCTTCTACATAATCCTTGGCATAACCCCAGTCGCGTTTGGCATCCAAATTTCCCAGATACAACTTCTCCTGTTTACTAGCTTTGATTTGCGCAAACGCATGAGTTATTTTTTTGGTTACAAATGTTCCGCCGCGTCGAGGCGATTCATGATTGAACAAAATGCCGTTGCAGATGAACATGCCGTATGACTCACGATAATTCACGGCGATATAATGCGCGTAAACCTTGGCACAGCCGTACGGACTGCGCGGATAAAAAGGAGTGGTTTCTTTCTGCGGTGATTCCTGAACTTTACCGAACATTTCCGATGAGCCGGCCTGATAAAACTTGGTTTTTAAGCCAGTGTCCCTGATGGCGTCAAGTAAACGCAGTGTTCCCAGCCCATCCGCGTTTCCGGTGTATTCTGGCAGTTCAAAACTCACCTTAACATGGCTTTGCGCTCCCAGATTATATATTTCATCCGGTTGAACTTTTTCCAAAATTCGGTTCAAATTACTGGAATCAGTCAAGTCGCCGTAATGCAAAAACAGCCGGACGTCTTTGTTGTGCGGGTCTCTATACAATTGGTCAATTCTTTCGGTATTAAAACTGCTGGAGCGGCGAATAATGCCGTGCACTTCATATCCCTTTTCTAAAAGCAACTCTGCAAGATATGAGCCGTCCTGACCGGTTATACCGGTAATGAGAGCTTTTTTCATACTATTTTTTTGTTGCCGTAGGCGTTGTTGTAGCCGGCGGAAATACTTGTGCCAGTGCGGCATTATCTTGGTCGTTGAATATTACGCCATTTTTTTCAGCCAGAGCCATTACTTCATTCGCCTTATCCATCTTGCCGGATAATTTGTACAAATATGCCAAGCGCCAATAGCTTTCACCGATGCTTGAATTATCAGAAATTGCTTGTTCAAGTAATTTGACCCCCAGATCCGTCTGGCCCATTTGGTATTTAAGCATGGCGAGCGAATACATCACCTGCTGGCGTCTCGGCGAATAGACAAGAGCTTTTTCCAAATACATATTTGCTTCGGAAAGATACTGCCCGCTATTATCTAAATATGCTTTTAGCTGAGCAATCTGCGCTAAACTAATAAAATTTCTGATATCCAGCGGGTGAAGAACAGTATTTTTCAACAACTCCGCATAACAAATATCATTAATTTGTTTTGCCAGGTCACTATTGATATTTTGCCCTGCAGAAAACAATAGCTGAGAGGCAGTACGGCTAAGGTCGCTCCGTATATCATCAATATGCGGTGAAACAAAGGAGACCGCATCTTTCATTTTTTCCAGACCCAGCACGGGGTCGGTTGATAAGCCCTTAATAGCGTCCAAAGTTTTCATATTAGCGCGGGCCGGCTGAATATTGCAGACAAAGATTACGATAAATGTGATCAAGGCCATTGTTGAGATGATGCCTGGCCCGATTTGGCGGTCCGGAGTACCAGGGCTTTCAGCCAGATTGCTTCGTCGCTCTGATCCTCGCAATGACAAGTTTGATGCTTCAGTACGCGTGGCGAGAGAATTAATCATTGCCAGCCAAAACATAAAATACAAATATGACGTAATATTCTCAAACACGGTAATGTTGCCCACAAAATGCGCAGCCAAAAACCCGCAACCAACCGCCATAATATGATAATCAATCGCACCCTTGCGCCGATAACCGGATATGAGGACATATGCGCCAACTCCGAACAAAGCCAGATAGGACAAAATACCCAAGGCGCCCTGCACGGCCAAAGTGTTCATGATAATATTATGCGCGTTGTCAAACCAGGTTTCACCGTAGCCGAAATTGAGCGAACGCGGATTATAGTGCTGATTGAAGGCGTAGAAATAGTTGTTCGGCCCCCAACCAAAAAACGGTTTTTCCAGAAAGCTGCTCCATGCGATTTCCCACGCGATCCAACGAGGAGAAGCCATCACTTCGGTGAGAGAAGTGTTAATCGCCCGACCGACCGAGGGAATATTACTTACAAAAGTGGTTTGACGATTTATATACAATACGCCAACAGCCAAAACAACCAGCGCCATCAAGGCAAAAAGCGTATAGCGAATTTTGGGATAATTTTTTAACGCCAATGCATAAACCAGCATCATCGTGCCAACACCGGCAAGCAGACCGAGCATTGCACCGCGCGTGCCGCTATAAAATATGCCAAGCACGGAGAAAATCATGAGAAACGCGTACACATATGTCCATATTCTATTTTTTTCCTTCATCGCCAGTAAAAATGCGGAGAATAATAAAAACAAGCCGTAGCCGCCGACGTATATCGGATTGCCAAGTGTACTGGCAACGCGGTTACTGCCCTGATTCAATAATAGTTGCGGGTTGCCGACCTGAAGCATGCCGATAAACATTACCGCCGTGCCGGCAAACAGAAAAAACCGCAAAGCCCATTTCCATTCCGTCCAAGTGCGGAAAAACTTACTACACAAAATATAATAGGCAAAATAATGAAGAATAGTAAAAAAACCGAGCATGCGTTCGTGGTTGTCCCAAAAACTATGGTAGGGGTCAGTGCCGACAAAAGTGGAAATCCCGAAGCTGACGATGTAAAACATAAAAACCGCCAGAGTGAGCGGGGTGACCTGTGGTTTGTATTCCTTCCAATTGATGATTAGGAGTAGAACATAGGCGCCGAGCATCGCTTCAATCAGGGTTCTAAGAAACACCATTTTCGGCACGATAAAGGGAAAGATGAATGAACTGGGAATAACAACCAGCGGAACCAAGAATGTAGCGTAGATAAAAATTTTAATGGCTAATTCCAATTTTTTACGCATAAGATAATATAATAATCCCGCGTGGCGGGTTAAATTTATATGAGATATTTTATGGCTAAATGGCCAAAATGTCAAACTGGTAACTTAAAAACGGAAGGATTGATTTTTTGCTAAAAAAATGATATTTTATGACCTATGAACTATATAGCAAAAAATGAACGGGAATCAATGGAAATTGGGAAAAAAATTGCCGCCAAACTTAAGGGCGGCGATATTTTGTGTTTGTATGGTGATCTCGGAGCCGGAAAGACGACTTTAGTGAAAGGGTTGGCAAAGGGCTTGGGAATAAAGAAAAATATCACCAGCCCGACATTTGCGCTGATGAATATGTATTCCGCCAAATTGCACAAATTGGTGCATATTGATACTTATCGGTTGAAAAACGAGCAGGAGCTGGTTGATATCGGAATTGAGGATTATTTAGGAGCGCCGGATACTATTTGCGTGATTGAGTGGCCGGAGAAAATGCACAAACTTCTGAAAAATAAAAAAACGCTCAAAGTGAAAATTGAGCATTTAAAAAACGGAAGAAAAATTACCTCACCCTAACCCTCTCCTTGCAAAGGAGAGGGAATTTAAAAACTACCTCACCCTGGCCCTCTCCTTGAAAAGGAGAGGGAACTGAATATTCACTATTCTACCTCTCGGGCAGAGGGAGACAGCGAAAAACGACACCCGCAATAATTTTGACGATATACCCCCTTCTCTTCAACCATCTTTCTTGATTTTTCCTGCCTTCCGGCGGACTTCCAGTCTTCAGCCAGATACTTTATTCCATACTTCTCTGCCAGACGCTCGCCGATTGGATTAATTACATCGGCTTTTTTGTTTCTTCCGCTTGTCAGGCTGGTTGAGAAAATATCAAAACCGTTGTGTGCCGCATATTCCGCTGTTTTGGCGAGCCGCATAGCAAAGCAGGCCGAGCACCTCTCTCCCATCTCCGGCTCATGTTCAAGTCCGGAAACCGCCCGGTCCCATTCAACCATTTCATAATCAGCGTCCACCATCGGCACATCCCACTTGGCGCATACCCGTACTACCTCGACTTTCCGCTTCAAATACTCAGTTTCAGGATAAATATTCGGATTATAAAAAAATACGGTCAAGTCGTATTGTTTTTTCAACTCGTCAATAATAGCAATGCTGCATGGGGCACAGCAGGTGTGAAGCAAAAGTCGTTTTGCCATAATTATTCGCCGTTCGTTTTCGTAATCGAGGCAATTTTCTGTCCGATCCATTCAATCACATCTTCAAACGACAATTCATCTATTTCATTACCGCTCTCCCGCCGGCACAATACCTTGAAATTTCCTTCCGCATCTTCCTTTACGGCGATGTTTTTATATTGGCCGATCTCCATGCGAGACAATTCAGCGGCCATCATTTTTTCGTCAGTAGCGGATATTTTTTTCATTTGTTGAAGTGCGAGTTCGGCAATCCGCATCTTTTTTTCCACTTGTTTGCACATTTCGCTCCCGCGCTCAGCGCGTTTCATAGCAGAAAGATGCTCGCGTAAATATTCATCATCTGCTCCGGCCGCCCGTTCACCGGTCCATTCGGCCTCACTGTGGCGCTCTGAACCGCCAACTACTGTTTTAATGACGCGAGTTCCGGTTTCATGTTGAAGCGCCAATAAGAACTCCTCCATTTTTTGCGCGTCTTGCGGGTCTTCAATGGCGATGGCGATTTCATCTCCGCCAACGCGATCAATCGGCTTCACGCCCGGGAAAAATTTTTCAAAAACCGCGAGCGCTTTAGCCCGGACGGAGCGCATATTTTCAGTAATTTTATCACCGGCCTTAAGCGAGGCCTCCTCCAATTTACTTGGATCTTCGCCGATATCCTGAATCAATTGTTCGTATTCTAATAATAAGTCCACGCCGAGGTCCAGTACATCCACATTCACATATTCGCAATCTTTCAACTGCATTGCTTCTTTATGAAAAAACTCCGGGGCGTCATAGGTGGAATCCTTCTGATCTTTCTTTAATTCGTAGGCCAGGCGCTTTTTATCGAGTTCAGACAGATCCGCGCGCAATACATATTTGCCGGCGCTATTTTTTTCCACAAATTTAGCCATTTTTTCCACTCGTTTGGCGATTGTGCCGCTTGACGCCTCAATGGCGGTAAACGGCTTAACCACATCCAAAATATTTATCCGGCGCACATACTGGCTAACCTGGGCGAAAACATCTTCGTGCCCGGCTTTCGGTTTGAAGTCGCCTTTCCTCGCCAAGCGCAGAAGGTCGCGGTTCATAACGCGCCGGCCGTTTTCCACGGTAAAAATTTTGTATTCAATTCCGGTCTCGTCAACCACGTTTTTTTCAGCCAGACGATTTCCCAATTCATTCACCCCTTCGGTTTCTCTACTTCCGGAAATTTCCTGAATTACACTGTCGCGGTCATATGACTCGCCATACATTTCGTCCGACAAGTGGCGGGACAATTGGGCCATCTGCGCGCATTCAGCCAACGCCAGAACAACATTTGACTTGTCCGAATCATCCTCCGGCTTACCCACTTCGCTGATACCAAAATTCATGCGGAAACCCACATCAGTAGAATGAAGAAGGGCCCGCATGCGGTCAAATTTATTTTCGCTGATACCTTCAACAATTCTGCGGTCGATCGCCTTGCTTATTACTTCCACCATTCTTTCATTTAAAACCGAGGAAATATCATTTAGTTCTTTTGTAAAATCAGCGCTTTCTTTGGGCGGCAATTTAAAAGCGGCACTGCGATAATCTTGAGTTAACTGTTCAAAACCCGATTCAGCCATCAGCTCATTTAAAATTTTCTTCCGGCCGTCGATAATCGCATCAGTGAGCTGTTCACCGAACAAGGTATTTAAATTTTTTACTGAAAACGCGCCGCCAGGGGTGGAAAAATATGCCAGACTATCCCCTGCTTGAAGTTCATTAAAAAGGCCGAACCAGCTGCGGTCTTTAACCATCCCGCCCAATTGTTCCCGTTCTTTTTCATTAAATTCAGCGCCTGTATCTAATTTTTCGACCAAATTAGCGCGGGTTAACAAATTTCGCGCCCGCTCCATAGCAGAATTATCAATTTCAATATTCCCGTCAAAAAATTCTCCGCTAAAAGCCTTCTCGCCACCTGGAACATAAACAGGCGATTCTTTTTCTATTCGCTGTTTCGCCGTTTTCGCTTCGTGAAGCGGATAAGCGGCCCGATCGCGAGCTTTTCCATTTGCCATAAAAATATTATTAGATGTGATAATTTTACCACTTTTGCGCCCGAGCGTCAAAACAAAAAACTCCGGCCCAAGGCCGGAGTTCTTTGTCTGTTAATTAGTTTGGAAGTAATGGAACGTGCGCCAGTCGGACCAAGAAGTGTAGGTGCTGTCTGTTTTGTAGGCGCGCACTCTTACGCGGTACATATTGTCGGAACTCGGCAAGGACCAGATGTAGGAGTTATTGTAAGTGGTATATATGGAAGTGTACTGCCACTGGGTAGAGCCGCCACTGCACCAGTCACAAGAAGTTTCAATCTGGTAGTAGTTCACATTGCTTACACTGCTCCATCCCACGGTGATATTGCGCGAGGACTGGTTGATGGCCTGGCTTTCTGTGGGAGTCGATATATACGGCGCTCCGTTGGTATTGCCGAAATCGGCATACATGCGGAACTCTCTCCAGTCAGACCAATTGCCATAGGAAGAATCACTTAATCTCGCGCGGACGCGGATCCTGTAATAATTGTCGTAGCTGAAATACAGGTTATAAGTATTGTTGCTGGTGGTGTAAGTTCCCTGGTCAACCCAGTTGCTTCCGGAAACGTACATGACGTTTACTTCATAGTTTGTGGCGCCTGAAACAGTTGACCAGTTCATGTTGACACTGCGGTTGGTAAGCGTCTGGTCTTCGGTCGGAGCGGAAATTGTCGGCGCACCGACATTTGAAGTGCCGGAATAGAGATAATGGAAATATCTGTAACCGGACCAATCCGTATAGTTGGAACCGCTCAAACGGGCGCGAACGCGGAAATGGTACCAGGCATCGTTGGCACTGGCGTTATAGGTGTAAGAAGTGTTTGAGCCCGGGTACAATGTTTCCGTGCTATATCCGTCACGAACAACTTCAACGGTGTATTCAGTTGCGCCGGACAAACCCTGCCAACTCAAATTTACTTGGTGATTGGAATTTTCAACCAAAGCGTTTTCCGCCGGGCTGTAAATCGCCGGAGCGGTAGTGCCGTTATATGAACCGGCGTTTACCGTAAAGTCGCGCCAATCAGACCAGTTGCCATAAGAGTAATCGCTAAATTTGGCGCGGATGCGCAGGCGATAATTATTGTCGCTGTAGAAGTAGATATTATAATTATTCTGGCTGGTGTTGTAGGTGCCTTGGTCGAGCCAATTGCTACCGGAGACATACATAACGTTAATGTCGTAGCTTGTCGCGCCTGATACGGACGACCAGCTGGCATAGACATTGCGGTTTGTCAGAGTCTGACTTTCGGTAGGAGAATAAATTGAGGGCGAACCGTAATTATTAGCATCACCATCAACCGTAAACTCGCGCCAGTCAGACCAATTGCCATAGGATGAACCGCTTAGCTTAGCGCGGACGCGGATGCGGTAATCGTTGTCATTGTTGAAGGTTAAGCTGTAAGGATTGGTATAGGCGGTATAAGTATCTTGATTGACCCAGTAACCATCAACCTTGTAATTAACATTCACTTCGTAACCTGAAGCGCCTGAAATTGAACTCCAACCCAAACTGATGTTACGGTAAGTGAAAACCTGGTCCTCATAAGGGGTACTGATCACCGGGGCGCCATAATTATTACTGCCGCCATCATAATAAAAATGATTGTAATCGCTCCAGTTGCCATAGTTACCGCTTCTGATCGAGCGAACGCGGAAGCTGTATTGACCATAATTGCCGGAAGGAAGAGTGACTGTGGCATCGCTAGCGGAGACAGTGCTGTTGGCTATTGAAATCCAAGATGAGCCTTCCGATTTGGTTACCTGATACTCATACGAAGTGGCATCGGTTACGGTTGACCAGTCAAGATTTACATAATTGCTTGAAATATGAGATTCGTCTGAAGGAGAAATAAGAGATGGAGTACCAATGATACCGCTATTGCCAATATCAACTGAAAAATTGCGCCAGTTGGACCAGCTGCCGTAAGTTAAGTTTGAGGACGAACCATTTTCCGTCGCTGTGCGGATGCGCAGACGGTATAAACCGTTATTATGAAATCCGAAATATGAAAAGGTTTGGCTTTTCATATATCCGGTCAGGTCGGTCCAGTTCGAGCCGGTCCAGGATTGAATGCCCAACTCATAATATGTAGCGCCGGATACTGCAGACCAGGTAAACATAATATCTCCTGCGGTAAGAATCTGATTCTCGGTTGGAGAAGTAATAGACGATATCCCTCCCACGTTCGCATCTCTGGTGAAAGTAAAGTGGCGCACCGGTGAGCAGGCGCCATATTGATTATCGCCGAACATCAAACATACCTGTGCCGCGTATCTGCCATTTACATAGGAGTCGTTGCCTGAAGGAAAAGTATAAGTATAGCTGTTTGTATAAGAAGTAAAGTATTTGAAAGCCCCGCCGCCCTGCACGGTGAATTCATCTTTTGCGATTAACACGCCGTATTGGCTAATTCCCGGGACCGCGTTCCAGGTTATTGTCACATTACTGCCGGTAACAACCTGATTTTCAGTCGGTTGGTTAATGACAGGCGCAGTGTGTACGGTTGCCTGATAAAGGTTGAATTCACGCCAATCACTCCAGCTCGTCCACTGATTATTATTCTGGTTATAATATTTAGCTTTAACGCGAACACGATATTTGCCTTCGCCATATTTGGATGTAAGCAATTGATGGCCGTCAAAAGAATTTACTGCAGGAGCATAGCCGCAAGTTTCTTTGAGCTGCCAAAATCCGGTTTGCGTATTGTATTTTTCAACTTCACAACTGTATTCCTGTGCGCTGCCGCTCCACTTGATCTTTATGTAGTCAGCATAAATAGTCTGGCCGTTTGTTGCCGGATAAGTAACTACCGGCTTTGAAACAGTGGAAGAATTCTTTTTTGTATCATATTTGAAATATCTATAAGACGACCAGCTGCCTGCGGTACTGCCGTCGTAGGCGCGCACTCTCCAGCGGAACTGGTTATCGGCGCCCGGGACCTTCACGGTATATGAAGTACCGTTCACGGTATATGTTTTAGCGTTAAGCCATTTATTGGTCTTGCTCACGCAGACATCACAAGCAATTTCCAGTTTGTATTTATCGGCGCCGGAAACCGCAGACCAGGTAAAAGTGGCTGTGCGCGGATAGTTTGTTAAAACCTGATCGCTAGTCGGCGATTTGAGCGTTGGCGCTGAAAGAGTGGCCGCCGAAACCATGGCCGGACTAAAAAAAGTCGGCACGGCAATAATTGCGGCCAAAAAAGCGATGAACTTGGGATACTTCTTCATAGAAAATATATTAGTCATAATTTATATTTATTATTGATGCGTTAATATTAACTGAAAATCATAGCATAAAATAGTCAAAAAGTCAAGGGTGGAATTTGACATTTGGCTAAAATAAGGCAAAAAAATTGGCTTTAACCGGTTCAACCTTGACAAAGCGACAAAAATGTGATTAAATAAGCAGTTGCCCGCTTAATAAGCGGCGATAAAAAAAGCAAAACATAACACGGCTCATTTCATTTCTAAACCGTAAATCAAAGGCAAAAAACAGCCAAAGAATAAAGGAGGCCAAGATGCCCGGGAAAATTATCATCATTCAAAAATGCCAAAGAGGCGCGCTTTTCAGTGGCCTGCCATATGCGCAGGTTGTCGTGAACGAAGCGTGCGTCGGCGAGCAAGAGAGTGGCCATTCAGTCTCGTACGGTGAGCTTGCCAGCTTCCTGGACAAGATCACCGGCATCACGGACGAGGAGAGGGAGCGCGCCAAGCAGGATCTGCGCACTTTCTTCAAGGTCGGGTGATGCCATGACTGACATTTCAAACGAGGTCGTGATTGGTAAATTCCGCCTCCGAAACTGCGAGTGCGGAAAATGCAATGGCAACCCTCACTTCCACATCTCATACGACAATGAGCGCTTCGGCCCGTTCAGTGACGCCCTGCCGGCAATCATGCTGCTGATTCAATTCGCGCATGAGCGCAAGTTGGAAAACAAGTTCAGAGCGATCGGGCTCGGCCAGCTCATGCTGGACCGGCTGCCGATCGTGGAAGGCATGGGCATGCCCGCGGCTGAAGCAGAGATGAAAGTAACGGAAGCTTTTCCGGATTTGCAATGCATCATCGCAAAAATCTTCGCCGACCTTAAAGAGGCGGAGAGCAACTACGCGCGCGAAGACTTCGGCGCCTTCTTCTCCGACAGAGTGGATAAGGACGGCGACGACCTGCTACGCGCTGCCAGCGATTGAACGGTTTACGGAATCCCCAGCCGGTACGCGCCTCTCGCGTACCGGCTTTTTTATTTATAATACAAAAAAATCACCTTATCGGTGACAGCATATTTTGTAGCCCGTACGGGAATCGCACCCGTCTTTCAGCCTTGAGAGGGCCGTGTCCTAACTGATAGACGAACGGGCCATATCAGCGAAAAAATTATAACAAATTTTTAGCTAAATGTCAATCAAACAGAGGTTTCCATTCTAAAAAAAACGGGCGTCCACCAACACAGGATGGACGCCCTAGAAAGGACCGGTTCTCGTTTAGCCTCGGATGCGTGCAGCCGGTTTATCGGATGCGGTGCACCCAACTTTTGGAATGTGGCTCCAGAAGAAGACATCTGCCGGCTTTTCTTCTGCGACTATTTTGCGCATAGTCGATGGCACACCCTATTACCCGGACGAAGGCAACGCGCGCAAGCTTGACACCTCCTCCGTTTTGGCTGTTCCCCATCCCAGTCGCGTTCTGGGATATTCACTGTTCGCCACCCTCCAGCTAGGCGGCAGCTTACGAGGCAGTGCCCCAGGGAATCTCGTTTGGTTTCTTCAAGAACCGTTTTGATAAGCTACATTTTATTAAAAAAATAGTCAAGAGGATAATTTGACATGAATATTGCTAGAACACACGGGGTTCAAAAATTTTTGTATTTGAAACTGTTCTGATATAATACTAACGATAGTAATCAAACGAACTTTATGGAACTTAATTCTACCAAGCAAAAAACCGCGCTTGAAATTGCCCGGAAAACTTTGGAGGCGCATTTTGACGGCCGCGACTATGTGCCGGAAGTTGGCGATATAAAAATACTGTCCGAGCATCGCGGGGTTTTTGTGACGCTTCGCAAAAATGGAAACCTTCGCGGATGTATCGGAATATTTGAATCGGACAGACCGCTTACCGAGGTTATCCGCGAGATGGCTTTAGCGGCCGCGTTTGAAGACAATCGCTTTGAGCCACTGACAAAAGATGAATTAAACGAAATAAAAATTGAAATTTCGGTGCTTTCGCCAATGAAAAAAATCGCCAGTGCTGATGAAATTGAACTGGGGAAGCACGGCGTTAATATAAGGCGCGGAGCGCGAAGCGGTGTTTTTCTGCCGCAGGTGGCGGAAGAAACCGGCTGGGATAAAAAGACTTTTTTGGATTCGTTATGCGTTGAAAAGGCCGGGCTTGAACCCGGTTGTTACAACGACCCGAATACCGAACTTTACATTTTTACGGCGCAGGTGTTTGAGGAATGAGACGACTCCCTCTCAACCCTCCTCTTCTTTATAAGTGGGGGAAACACTATTTTACCCCACCCCGACCATCTCTCTCTTTGTAAAAGAGAGAAATTTTGTTTATTACCGGAAAAAAAATTCAACCTCTACAACTATTGACAAATTGCCATTTTGTGCTATCATATCGCGTTCCGCATAAATAGCGGACCGTACCTTCAAAACACACAGGAAAGAAAGAAAACAGGAGGAAAAAAGACATGTTCCCGAACTATCATCTGACAGACTACGCGTTTTGGGCGGGGTTCATCTTGCTCCTGATCCTGCTGGCGATCCTCGTCGGCAAGCAGTGGGCCTGGCTCGTCGTCGACTTCAAGAAGAAAGACGGGCGGGGCTTCGACGCCGCCTGGCGCCACTTCCGTATAATATTCCTGCTGACCGTGGTCTTCATCATCAGCGCCACCTTGCTCGTCATCGGCCAGGGTCAGACGGCTTCGACGCAGAACGCGGAGCTCAATCCGCCCACCACCATTCGCTCCGATTTCGTCGAGAGTCAGAAGGGCGAAGCCGCAGCGCTGGTCCCCAAGACCGCGACGGAGATGCTGGAGGAAAGAGCGCGAGCCGAAGAAGAGAAGCGCGAGGGAAAGGTGGACGACCACCTGCGAACCAACCGGGAGGTCGGCAACTCAATGTCCGACTTCCGGACGAAGATGCTCAACCGAGATAACCCGGGCGCGACAACGCCCACCGAAAGGTAAGGAGAAGAACATGAAACGGAACTTCAGCGTCATCGGCATCATCGGTTTCGCGATCGCCATTCTGGCGTCAACCGGCTGCACCGAGGAAGTGCCCGGCGGATACGTCGGGATGGTCAAGAGCCCGTCGGGCTTCGAGGAAGACATCCTCGCGCCCGGAAACCACACCTGCTTCGGCCGGGACACCATGTACCTGCTCGAGGCCAGCGACCAGCAGATGACCGTCAGCATCAACCAGCTTTGCGCCGACCAGGTCAACTTCAGGTTCGACATCGGCGTGCTTTTCTCCGTCGACAGGAACAACCAGCAGGCGGTCAAGGCCTCCTTCCAGAACATTACTCCGGCAGTACAGGGGGGAGGGGCGACTCCGCGGATCACCGGCAAACAACTCTTCGACATGTACGTAAAGCCGGCCGTGGACCAGCAGGCCAGAAAGGTGATTTCGCGATATCAAACCTCGGAGATCGTGGTCAACAGAGCTCGCATCATCGAGGAAATAAACTCCGCGGTGAACACGGCGTTCTCAACGTCGCTGGTCAAGATCAAGATGCTCACGGTGAACAACGACGATTACCCGGACTTCGTCACCAAGGCCCAGGAAGAAAAGGCCAAGCGACGCGTGGAGATCGAGACGGAAAAGGCCGAACAGGAGAAACGGGTCATCCAAGCCGAGAACCAACTCAAGATCGCCGAGCTCAAGTACAAGGTCGACCTCGTGGGAGCCGCGATGATCGCCGATTCGAACAAAATCATCGGCGCCAGCATCAGCGACGGCTATCTCGCCTGGTGGCAGCTGAAAGTGCTGGGCGAGGCCGCCTCGGGACCCAACAACTGGGGCTTCATACCCTACTCCGACTTCGTGAACCAGCGGCCGGGTATCGGCAACCGGCTCACCTCTTCAGGGCTCGTCGATGCAGAGCTCATCAAGCGCATCGAGGATGCCAGGAAGTCGGCCCAGGCGGTCAATGCCGCCGAAGCAAAGCCTCCGGTCGCATCCGCTCCGAAGAAGTAGGTGGCGACTAACTCCCCAACTTCGAAATTCTTTCCTGCCCGGTGACTATCCCCGTGATTCCTATCTCCAAAAGGAGATACGCGAAGCCGGAGCACCAAAAAATTCGGCGAGATCATATCGATCTCGCCGGCTACTATGATTTTCCCTATCTTCTATTGAGAGAAAATGATAATAGCTGACACTTTAAAAAAATATCCCGACTTTATCGTCGGGATATTTTGTAATCTTGTATTATTTTTTCTCCCACTCCCCTGTTTGTCTAACCAAAAGTTCCGGAGCGCGCAAAGGCTCGGCCATTAATTCTTTTACAATTTTTTCCATTCTCACTCCTTGTGATCCTTTTATCAAAATCACATCCCCTTCTTTTATCGCATCCTGCAAAAATCTGCCGGCTGACGCACTATCGGCAAATGTTATCACCCGATGTTCATCCATGCCGGCTTCGCGGGCAGCCGAGGCAGTGTGCTTGCTCGCCTCCCCTACTGTTATAAGTACGTTTACTCCGAGCTCGGCGGCACGCAAACCGATTTCACGGTGCAAATTTTCCGTTTCCGGGCCAAGCTCAAGCATATCACCAAGCACTGCGTATCGTTCAGCGCCATATTTAAGAGCGATACTGGAAAGCGTTTTTAGAGCGGATTTAGTCGGCTCGGGCGAGGAATTATAGGTATCATCAATAAGCATTGTTTTTTTAATACCGGGAATGAGACACATATGGCCCGGTATCGGCGGTAAATCGCGCAAAGCGCTCGCGGCATCAACCAAATTAACACCAAATATATGGCCGACGGCCATTCCGGCCAAAGCGGACGGGATTAAATGTTCCGCCATAATACCCGGCAGAAAAACCGGTACAATATTTCCGGAGTGATTCACCTTAAAATTCAAACCGGTCGGCCAGCCATTTTCAGAATCGGTAATTATATTCACATCAGTAGCTTGAAAATCAGCGCCGTCTTTAAAGCCGTAAGTTAAAACTTCAGCCCGAGTTTTTGCGTTTTGCATCACCATATCATTGTCGAAATTCAAAACAGCAAAACCATCTTCGGTTAAATGCGACACTATCACCCTCTTTTCCTGCGCAATTTTTTTGACTGTTTTAAAATACTCGGTGTGAGCGTGGGCGATATATGTGAGCACGCCGACTTTGCACGGCGCGATGTCCGTGAGATATACGATATCACCGGGCTTATCCGCGCCCATTTCAAGCACCAGTATTTCCGGATAATCAGTTCTGCGCTTGCCTAACATTTTACAGGCGCGCCCGATTACTTTAAACCAGCCAAAAATAGATTTACCCGGTGTTGTTTCAACGCCGATAATCGTGAGAGGCAGGCCGATTTCATTATTGTAATTTTTTACGTTTGACCGCACGTTAAAGCGCGATTTGAGCACGGCTGTGGCCGCTTCTTTGGTTGAAGTTTTTCCAATTGACCCGGTGATGCCGACAATATCGGGCCGGTATTTTTTTAATATCTTCTTGGAAAGATTTCTTAAAATCCAGAGTAGAATTGTTTTTAGCATAAAAAAAATAGTTATTGGTGTTTATCTTTTGCCACGCCATAATAGTCAAGCGCAAAATCCGCCACATCTTTGAAAACGACTGCAGCTGTGGATTCCGCCCATTGGCGCTGAGGCGCTTCAAAACGAACAACGACAACAAATTTCGGATCGCTGGCCGGCGCAAAACCGCAAAAAGTATGATTTGTTTCCTCGGAATAACCGCCGGGCCCCGGAATCTGCGCCGTACCGGTTTTACCGGCGATATAGTAATCATCCATCCGGACCGAATTTACATAGGTCTTTTCTACCACTGATGTGAGCATGCCGTCAATCAATTTAGCGGAGCGCGGAGAAATTACCTGAGCCGATACCTCGGGCTCAAATTTTTCCTTTTTTCCGTTGCCATAGCGAATTTCTTTTACCAAATACGGCTTGGGCAAGCGCCCTTCATTTGCCAGAGCGGAATAGGCAAGCGCGAGCTGCAACGGCGTGACAGTAATGCCCTGGCCAAATGAGGCCTGGGCGGAAAAAATAGCTGATTTTTTTTCAAGCGATGTTATATTGCCGCCCGTCTCGGTGTCGAGTGGAATGCCGGACTTTTGTCCAAAACCAAATTTATCCATGTAAGTTTTCATTCTGTCTCTTTTCACTCTTTCCGACACCCAAATCATACCGGTGTTAATGGAGTTCTCGAGTACTTGAGTCATTGTAACATTAGAACCGTAGCATTTGTTCAGGGCGTTATGAATTGTATATTGATCAAATTTTCTCTCACAAGGATCATTAAAGGTCGTGTCCGGTCCGACCAGGCCCAGATCAATCGCCATAGACATAACCACCGGCTTAAACACCGAACCCGGCTCATAAGGAGTGAAGATTGTGTGGTTATTATAAACACTCACGCTTGAAGCATCGGAATAATTATTCGGGTCATAATCCGGCGCACTGCACATGGTAAGTATCGCTCCTGTTTTCGGGTCCATAATAATAAGCGAAGCGCTTTTCGCACTAAACGCTTTGGCCGCTTCCGCCAGCCTGGTGCAGGCCTTAAATTGAAGCGCCCGATCAATGGTAAGAATAATGTCCGCACCATTTTCAGCCTCAACCGAAGTTAGGCCGGCGAGCGATATCCAGCCGCCGGCAGCCGCTTTTTCACCCATTAAAAAACCGGGTTTTCCCGAAAGTATTTTATTCCAATATCCTTCAATTCCGTAATTGCCAACCAAATTTTCATCCTTGTCCATCGAACAAAAACCAATAACCGCGGCGCCGCTTTTTTCCTCCGGATAATAACGAAATGTTTCAGGAGAACCGTAAATGCCGGTGAGATTTACCGCTTTTAATTCATTTAATTTTTCTTCTGTGATTTTATTTGTAATCGGTTCGTACGGATCACCCGCCTTTGATAATTTTGCGCGAAGTTCGCCGGATTTTTCCAAAGGCAAAGCCAATATTTCCTCTAACTTTTTCGTCGTACTTTCCACCTGATCAGATGGGATCTCCGACGGCACAGAATATATTTTATAATAAGCGCGATTGATGGCAGCCGGAAATAATTCCCCCGAACGGGAATCCTGGAAATAGATATTGCCGCGGTCCGGATGAAGCTTCTGATAAATTTCGTGGGAAGAAAGGGCTAACGTTGAATAATACTCATGCTGTAAAACCTGAATACGAAAAAGCTGAACCACAACCATAATTACGACAGCCAAAAATAAATATGATAACAATTTTAGTTCAATAAATTGATCGGATCGCTTAGCGGTTGTCATAGGAATTTTTTAACTGGCCGCAGGCGGCGGCGATATCGGAACCTTGCGAAAGCCGCACCGTGGTCGTAAACCCGGATTTCATAAGTGTTTGCTGCCAACTTTTTATAATTTCAAAATCGGCGCTTTTTACGCTCTTATCGTTATCGATAGAATTATACGGAATGAGATTCAAGCGGACACGCCCCAATTTTGACGCCAATTTTATCAACGCTTTCAGGTGCCGATCAGAATCGTTTATTCCGCCGATAAACATATATTCAAGCCCAACAAAATGCGTGCGACTGGCAAATTTTATATGATATTTTTTTGACCAGCCAATTAAAAACTCAAAAAAATCTTCCGGTTGAGACGGTATTAATTTCTTCCTGTCATCGGGAATTGCACTGTGAAGAGAAAGAGCAAATCGGATCGGGGGAAAATCAGGATCGTCGATCATTTTTTCCATACCGGCAACAACTCCGGCGGTTGAAAGTGTGATTTTCGTATGGCCCAGGTTGGCGAATTTAATCAGAATATTCATTGCATTTTTCACCGCCTCATAATTTAAAAGCGGCTCACCCTGCCCCATAAAAACAACATTGCCAATCTCCCCTTTCCGGTTTTCACGCAAATATTCCTGCCAAAATCTGAACTGCGCGACAATTTCTTCCATTGATAAATTCCTTTTGAAGCCGGCCCGGCCGGTGGCGCAAAAAACGCATTTCATCGGACAGCCGACCTGCGAGGAAACACAAATAGTATATCTTTTCTCCGCAGACGGTGAAATTTTTTTTGACTGTCTCCCCATCAGAACGGTCTCCACCATTTCTCCGTCGGATAAGCGCAGCAAGGCCCTTTTCGTATCATCCAGTTTACTATCTAACAATTTTTCCAACTTAATAGGCATCCATAAAAGCGCATAAAATTTTTCCCTTAAATCTTTCGGCAGGGTTGATATATCACCAATTCCTTTTACGCCCGCATCAAACCAGGCGCGATATATTTGTTCGCGCCGGTATTTTGGCTCAAGTAAGGCAACATCATTCCAACCGATCATACACTAATTCTTTTATTCAGGTATTTTATTAGAACTCCGGCTATAATACTCACTGAAAAAGCTGCGGCAAAAACCGCGGAAAATAATTTAAACGAAATAGAAGTAAAATGAAACAATTTAATTAGCGGTGGAGCGATAACTATAACCAGCAATACAGCTAACATAAACAATCCAATGCCGGTGAGGGTCAGATTATTTTTTATTTGGCGCCATTCTCGCGTAGAGAATACAAGCATTATCTGCGAGATCACCAAGGAAATAAATGTCACCGTGCGAGCCAGCCATAAATCGCCTACCAGATACGCAAAATACCAATAAAACCCGAAAGTGACGATCAAAATCGCAATCGTCTGAATGATGATCTGCCGCCACAAATATGCTGGAATTAGCGGCTCATTCGCCGGGCGCGGGGGTACGCGCATTATATTTGCCGGGGCTTTTTCGTTTTCAAATCCCAAAACAGAGGCGGGGTCACAAATAAGCTCTAAAAATATTATATGAATCGGTAAAAAAATTAGAGGCTGGCCGAACAAAAGCGGCACAACGGCGAGCGCAACAATCGGCAAATGAAAGGATATGAGAAAAACAAAAGCCTGCTGCAAATTTCTATAAATTTTTCTGCCTTCCTTTACCGCTCGGGCGATCGTAAAAAAATTATCATCAAGCAATATCATATCAGCCGCCTCACGCGCCACTTCCGTTCCTTTTCTGCCCATAGCCACGCCGATATCGGATCTTTTTAGTGCCGGAGCGTCATTAACGCCATCTCCGGTCATAGCCACGATCTCGCCGTTTTTTTGCAGCGCTTCAATAATAAGAAATTTATGTTCCGGTCTGACCCGGGAAAAAATGTTATGGCGAATAACCGCTGTCTTAAGAGCGGCCGGCGACATCTGCTGCAGTTCGTCACCGTCTTTTATCTCGTCGCTATGATGCAAACCAATGCTTTCGGCTATAGTGTGAGCTGTAAGTTTATTATCTCCGGTAATCATTATTACTCTAACACCGGCTTCTTGACACATGGCTATTGCTTCTCTGACTTTCTCGCGCGGCGGATCCTCCATTGCGAGAAGGCCGACAAATAACAAGCCGCTTGCTTCAATTTTGTCATTATCAGAACATGCTTTTGTCGCGAGAGCAATAACGCGATATCCTTTTTTCGCCATTTGTTCGTTGACGGATAAATATTTTTCTTTTAGAGCATCATTTGCCGAGCATGATTTGATTATTGTTTCCGGCGCACCAACCGAATATTGGGCGCACTGATGACCGGATTTTTCACACCACAAATGATGAACCATCTTTGTATCCGCATCAAACGATGTCTCGCGTATTAACTCATAGCGATTAAAGTAATCATTTAAATCAATGCCGATTTTTAACGCATACCTCTGCATTTCAATCTCCAGCGGGTCAGTAGCAACGCGTTCAAGCGACAGTACCGCTATTTTTACAAGATCCACGATCTGTTGGTCTTTCAGCTGTTTGCCGTTAATCTTTATTTGCCGGTCATTATAAAAAACTTCTCTCAGTGACATTCTTCCTTCCGTAAGTGTTCCGGTTTTATCCGTACATATAACCGTGGCGGAACCAAGAGTCTCAACCGTGACCATCTGACGGACAAGCGCATTTTTCTTGGCCAATCGCCAAACACCCATTACAAGAAAAACACTAAAAACCACTGGGAATTCTTCCGGAATAAGCGACATTGCCATGGATAGACCGCCGAGCAGACCCTCTTTGAGCCCTCTGGTAAACCAAAGTAATATGAACGTAAGCAGGGCGGCGGATATCGCCATCGTTGCCACTCCCCTGATTAATCGTATTATTTTTTTCTGTAGCGGAGTTTTCTGACTGACAATTTTTTCCAAAAGCGATCCAAGCTGTCCATATTCCGTTTTCTCTCCAGTCAGCATTACCAAAAACTCGGCATCACCTTGAGACACAAGTGTGCCCTGATATAATTTGTGCTCACCGGATATTTCGCTCAAATTCTCAGGCAATTGTTTTTTCGTGGCAGGCATCGACTCGCCGGTTAATACGGCCTCGTCAACCATCAATCCGTTGCCATATAAAATGTATCCGTCTGCCGGTATTTTGTCTCCGGCAACCAAATGAACCATATCGCCGGGAACCAAATTTTTTACACCGAGCGTGACAAGGCGTTTATCACGGTAAACCTTGCACATTTCTTCAAGCATTTTGTCCAGTTCAGCTACGGCGCGGTCAGTGCGTTGTTGTTGTAAATATTGGATAAAACCAATCGGTATTACGGAAAAAGCAAAAATTACCGCTTCAATCATTTCACCGATAAAAAAATAGACGATTGAGGTGGTTATAATCAAAATCATCATCGGCTCGCCGAGAATATCGCGAAGTCGTTTTATCCAGGTGCGTTTTTTAGCACGCAGGCGAAAATTAGGGCCATAAATTTTCAGCCTTTCATCAGCATCCGCCGAACTTAATCCGGCGTATTTGCGTTTTGCGCCAATTACGGCAAGTAAAATTTCACTATTATTCATGGCAAAAATTATACGGCTTCGATTATCTTTTTTGCGAGCGAATTCATATCTAACCCGGCTAAAGCAATTACCTCCGAAGCGCTACCGGATTTTAAATATTTATCCACGCCAATGCGCCTCTCTACAGAATCGTGCGTTAAAAATATCGGGTCTAAAAATCCTTTCCAGCCATTGTGCACTGTTACTATATCTTTCTTGTCGCTTTCGGAAATAATTTTTTCCGCTTTTTTTGGGTTTACTTTAACCAGATCGGAAAATAACTGAGGAGATGTGACGGCAACAACTTTCACATCAATCCCCTGCTTTGTTATTTGCGGTAAAGCGTTCAAAACATTTTCGATCATTTTCGGTCCGCAAACGGCGATAGTTATTTTTTTACCGCCACTATTTTTGTAAGCGGATAAAATATAGGCTCCGTCGTTCGCGGCGGACGCGGGATTTGCGGTGGAACGCTTTAGAACCGGCGTTTTTTCGCGCGGCAATGCCAGTACCACCGGTTCGCCATTTTTCAGCGCGCCGAATAGCGTTTCAATTGTTTCGTTGGCGTCCGACGGCTTCAACACTTTTATCCCGGGATAGGCGCTGAACAAAGACATCCAGTACATACCCTGATGCGTTGGGCCGTCTTCCCCGGTCTCCGGCCCGTCATGCGTTGCGAGAGCGATAAAAAAACCGGCTGTGCGCGGATTTATTGCGTTGTTTATCAGGGCTAAATGCATGGCATGGCCATACATAGCGGTAAATACGCCATAGGTGCCAAAAACTGAGACCGGCTTAAAATCGCCCGGCAAAATGTCCTGCGTTAAAGCCATGGACATCATGGCCATATTTTGTTCGGCGATACCGTATCTGACTCCCCTGCCAAACGGATTTTTGGCATTTATTATTCCATAAACTTGTTCCGCCGATTTTGTGCCGGTTGAACCGCTCAAATCGCCCGCTCCGGCGTAAAAAAATGCCGTTTGCTTCATCAGCCAAGCAAACCATGCACCGGCCGCATGGCGCAAACTTATATTATCGCCGGCGTTAAAAACCAACTCCGGCGGCAAGGCCTTCGGCCGCTCAATTGAACACGGGTCGACAAATTTTCTGTTTTTTAAATTTTTTTTCATCCGTTCAATCAATTCCGGTTCTGCCTCAAGTTTTTCCGACATAACCGCAAATCTTTTTTCAATATATTCGCAATCTTCTTCCTTAAGCGATTCAAGAATAGTTTCCAGGTCATCAGCCGCCCTGTCGGAATCCCCGTTTATGGAAAATCCGAGTTTGCGCATAAGCTTTATATACTCATCATGAACGATCGGTGAACCATGCGAAGCCGGCGTATTCGACAATTTGCCGTACTCTTTACCTTTTATCGTATGCGCGATAACTACTGTCGGCCGATTATTTTTAAATCCTTTGCGGGCCATGTCATAGGCGTAGAGGAGCTCATTGATATTATGGCCGTCAACTTCAATCACATTCCAGCCAAAACCGTGCCAAAGATTCGTGTATGGCGCAGCCATCGCCTCTTCTATCGGTCCATCAATGCCAAAATGATTGTAATCTAAAGAGACGATAATATTATCAATTCCGCTCGCCACCGCCACATTGCGAGCTTCATAGGTCATACCCTCTTCGCTTTCAGCGTCGCCCATCATTACCCACACTTTTGTGGACAGCGCGCTTGAGTGGTGTGAAAGAGCAATACCAAGCGCGGCACTAAAGCCATGGCCGGACGGACCGGTGGAATAATCGCAAAACGGGTATGTGCTTTCAGCGTGTCCCGGCAAACCATCACTACGGCGGAAACGCAAAAGCTGCTCGGGTAAGACACAGCCAATTACGGCTTCGGAAAACTGTCGCCCGGTGCGGCGCAAGGCTTCGTAATACAAAGCCTGCCCACCGAAAAGAAGCGGGGTGCAATGGCCGGCGCTCCAAATCATCCGGTCGCGGCCAGGGTGTTTTGGCTCTGCCGGATCAAAGACGAGCGATCCGCCCAGGGTAAGAGCCAAAAACTGCTCCACTTTGGAACTACTGCCGCCCGGATGGCCGGACTGAGCATTTTCCACGGTCACAAAAATTAAACCACGGATTATTTTAGCCATTCTTTCCAACCTTTCGATTTGTATATTTTTGAATGGTGCCAGTTTAGCACCCCGTAGATCAATATATTCTCCTTCCGATTTTTTTACATCTTTCATATTAATTTTTTGACCGCTAAAAAGTGGTTTTTTGGCATAGTACATAAAAAAATTCAGCTTGCTAGCTGAATATATTTTAGCATTTTAAGCTGAAATAAACAACCGCTTAACTGCCGGAAAACCACAGCCTCCCCTGCTCAAACATCAAGCGCTTCCATCTGAAATAGTTTAGATATTCACAGAGCGTGAGCGGAGCATCCACGTTCGTTCCAATAGCGATATTGCGGCAGTCAATATCAACCGGCGGCGAGTAGTCAATTTGGCGCGAAGATGACCCGGTCTCCTGATTTATCCACAAACCAAATTCATGCATACCAAGCATGTTCGGATATTTTTCGCGATCGTCAAAAATGGAATGGCCTTCAAATGAGTTCGGCCCGTTTATTCCAAGCACCTGCATTACGGTCGGCGCGAAATCCATAGCCGAGCTCATTGTGGAAACCTCTTTCGGCAGAATCGTTTCCGGGATATACATTTGAAACAATATTTCATCATAGAAAGTCATTTTGCCCGCCACGTCCGGAAAAAATCTTTTTTCATAGGCCGTGGGAAATACGGCATGATCGGCAATGGCTATTACTATGGTATCAGAGGCGAATTCACTAGCTTTAAACTTCTCCCAAAATATTCTAAAAGCATCATCAGTGGTATGGAACGTATTTAACAATAAATTTTTACCATCGCCATATGGCACGGCATCTTTAACAAGATCAAAGGGCGGATGGGTGTCCACAGTAGAAAGCATAAGTAAAAACGGTTCTTCTTTTTTCGCTTCCTTGTTCTTCATTTCATCAAACAAAACCGGAAACATCTGATGATCGGAATATCCCCAAGACAAGGGCTCACCGGAAATCCTATGAGAGAGTTCATCCGTACCCCACGTTTCCTCTACACCCATACTGGCCAAAATTGAATCCTTGTTGGCAAAATCCTTATCAATAGCGGTGATGTATAAATTTGACAGATAACCGTTTTTTTTCAATGCTTCAGGCAAACAATATAAATAGACACTCTGCAAATGTTTATCTTGTTCAATTTCATTGTGTCCGGTCGGCGGCAATATGCTGCACAGTTCCGATATCAGGCCAGTGACGGTTGGAGTTGAGGGGTTGAAAACATTTCTGAACACTGTCGTATTCTTGTCTTCCGCCATAGCGTTTAACCCCGGTGTAACATTTTTCATATCCGGGTTGTACGGACCGGTAAGCCGGGCGGAAAATGATTCAAGAAAAACAACCACAATATTTGGCCGCTGGCCGGCAAACTTCCCGGGCAGCAGCTTCTTATCGCTTTGATACACAACGTCATGATTGTTTATATAGAAATCAGTTGTATCGTGAAAAATACCAAACCGCTCCAATTTTTTCTGGACCACCGGGTTGAGCTCGGCTCGCGGGTCGGCGCCGCGCCAATTATCATAAAAAGATTTTATGATTAGCGCCTCCGGAGTGTTGCGGAGCGAGGCGATGGTAAAAAAAGCGATAAGCGATAACGCAATTAAAGCGATATCATAATAATACCATTGGCGTACGCCGGAAAAACGGTGCGTCTTTACGAACCTGATGACGATCAGCAGAAAAATCGAGCTGACGAGCATGTACAGGACGATCAAAAATATGGTGGTGGATAAAAAAACCATTTCACCGCCGTTTCCCGCGTGCTCCATCACAACCGGGTTTAAATACAAACCGGTATGATATAAAACTCCCACATTGGCCGCACCGACAAGAATAGAAAACAAGAAAAAAGCAATCCAAAAATATAAAAATAGGAAACGCACTTTACTCTCAAAAAACATATAAAGCAAGCTGGCAAAGGCGAAACCGCAAAGCCAAAAAGCGGCAATGGCTACCGACCGAAACAATACAATATTGTAATATTTAATGTTTGAGTCAAGGATATAGTGAGAAAAAGCAAAATATTGCAGGACAGCGTTTATCAGAAAGATAAATGCGGAAAGAATAAAAAAAGCCCGGCCGGCTTTTCGCCAGCCCTCCGCCGGATGACGGGCCAAATACGCATCCAACCGTGAGTATAGAAGCACTGATATGATAGAGAAATATATCAGGCTGATCAGTTCATTGCGACTGAAAAATACCAAAAAATACAAAGAGGCAAGCAAAAAAAGCTCGTCTAAAAAAATAAAAAATTCATCGCGCCAAAACGGGTGGCGCTCAAAGCGATTCACTAAATATCTATAAACCCATCTGATGAGACGCAGGCCAACGAATACGGCGACCCATACGCCAATAGAAACGATTACAAATCGCGTGTGAGGACGGAGAGGAAAATGATACCACTGCCAACCGGCAGTAATAAAAAAAGCTGCAGCTAAGTTTTTAACTGCGCTTGTCAGGCCGGGAAATTTATTGAGTAATGCTGCCATTATATTTTGTATTCCTTTTCAGAGCGGACCAGACGTTTATCTTTTTTTATTTTCTCCCGTTGTAATATTTTATGCTTTTTCAGCTCACCTTCCAGATAGTCGCGCACTTTGTCTATCGCCTTATACAAATTTTTTTCATTTTTTGAGGCAAAAAGATCCACGCCCGGCACATCCAGCCGGCATTCACACATAAATATATCCCCTTTCAAATGATGATCGGTTTCTTTACCCACCTTTACATCGGCCTTCAAAATGCGATCATAAAATTTTTCCAGCCCGCCGATCTTTTTTTCTATATAGCTTTTTATGGGCTCGGTAAGCTCTATTCCCCTGCCTGTAATCTGTATATTCATAAACGATGAATTAATATTAAAGCGTTTTTACTTAACTATTTCCACTTCCGGAACCAACTCTACTCCATATCTATTATATACTTTTTCTTTAACGGCTTCAACCACGGCGATGATGTCGGCTTGTGTCGCGCCTCCGTAATTGACGATGAAATTCCCGTGTTCTTGAGAAACACCGGCTCCGCCAATTTGAAAACCCTTCAAACCTAATTCTTCAATCAGATAACCGGCGGGAATTGTCCCCCGCTCGCGATATTGCGCCGGCAGAAGGCCTGGCTCGCCCGGCCAATTCGCAAGTTTAATATTCTTAAAAAAACTGCCTGCCGAAGGAAGCGCGGGGTGACGGCCATGGCGGCCGGCTATATTATCACTGGTTAGCCTAAGGATTTCTTTTGCGTCTCCGGGCGAGAACTTAAATATTATACGTAATATTACTCCTCCATCTTTCTTAAAAATGCTGTTGCGGTAGCCAAAATCACATTCGTTTCTTTGTAACGATATTATTTCACCGTCTTTCCAGATATAAACATCCTCTATACTCTGCGACGTGTCGCTACCCATGGCTCCGGCATTTCCGCGAACCGCGCCGCCGACTGTTCCCGGAATCCCGGCCGCCCACTCCATACCAGTAAGTGAATTTGCCGCCGCAGCGCTGACGAGTGATGAAAAACTTGCTCCCGAATCGCAAACAATTTTTCCACCTTGGCAATCCAATTTATTGGTCTCAACGGAAATTACAACCCCTTCAAAACCATTGTCCGACATAAGCACGTTTGATCCGCCGCCGAGAATAAAAAAAGGCACGCCTTCGCCGGATAAATAACTTAAAAGACCGACTAACTTATCATTGTCGTTCACAGAAACCAAATATTCAGCCGGTCCGCCGACTTGAATAGTGGTATGCTTTCGCATCGGCTCGTTTAGCCTGACGCGGCCGTATTTTTTCAGCTCTTTGTAAAGCTCATTCATACTTGCCATTTTTGATATTTTGGGCTATGATTTATACATTATATTGGAAAATTATGACGCTGGCAAATAGCGCAAAAAACGCCCTGAAAAAGAAGCTTGGAACAAAGCGGCTTTTTTATGTCTGTCGCGATATTGAACGCGCTGAAGCGTCGCTTCTACTCGGGCTAAATAACTTCTATATTATTTCCAATGACAGCTATTACGGCCGCCAACTGTCAAAAAAGAATCACCACATAATATTGATCAAAGAAAAAAGGATTTTGGACACGCGCGAACTTTTGACAAGCGCCGCGGCTAAAAAGATTATCAGGCGATTCGATAATATCATGGTCTTTAAACCGACCGCTCAGATTGAAGAAACCTGCCGGGAACGCGGATGGAAACTGCTCAATCCACCCGCCGCTCTGGCCGGACAAGTGGAAGAAAAAATTTCGCAAGTTAAATGGCTGGGAAAGTTAAAAAAATATTTGCCGCTGGAAAAAATTGATATCTTAAAGAGTATCAAATGGAAAAGCCGCAAGTTTATTTTGCAGTTCAATCGCGCTCATACCGGCAGCGGCACTATACTCATTGATTCAAGGGTAAAACTGGACAAATTGAAACAACAATTTCCCAGTCGCGAAGCCCGTGTTTCCCGCTTCGTTGACGGGCCCTGCTTCACGGTTAATTGCCTTGTTTGGGGTAAGCGAGTATTAGCCGGAAATATCAGTTATCAGATAACCGGACTTAAACCGTTTACCGACAACCCATTTGCCACAATAGGCAACGATTGGACTCTGCCAAAAACTTTGCTTTCAAAAAAGCAAATTACTGAAATCAAAAAAATTGCTGACGAGGTGGGAAAAAAATTACGGGCCGATGATTGGCAAGGCCTGTTTGGTATAGACATTTCATTGGATAGCCGAACCGGACGAGTATATTTAATTGAAATTAATGCCAGACAACCGGCTTCTACAAGTTTTGAATCCATTCTGCAAAATGATGTGCACACAAAAAACGGAGCAACCATTATGGAGGCGCACTTGATGGCTCTGCTTAACTGCCCGCCAAAAAAATTTCAACTGATAAAAATTTCTAACGGAGCGCAGCTGGTGCAGCGCGTGACTGCCGCAACACCGCATCTGACAGAGCCATATTTATATAAACCGACAAAGTTCAAACATATTCGCTATGAGAACATTAAACCGGACAGTGATTTAATGAGGGTTCAGACGCGCTTCGGCATAATGGAAAGCCATAACAATCTGAATGAACACGGAAATGAGCTGTCAATTTTTATCCGTTCCGGAAAAACAAAAAGGATTTTCAACGGACCTCGCGCCGGAATGATAATTATTAAGAATGGACGATTGCTTTGCATCGAAAGAGACCGTTTCGGCTACCACTACTTCACCCTACCGGGCGGCACTTTGGAAAATAGGGAGAAAGAGCAAGAAACCGCTCGCCGCGAAATTCTGGAGGAAACCGGTTTAAAAATTGGCATTGATGTCACAAAAACACCTATAGTAGTAGAGGGGTCCCGTCATGAAACATATTTTTGGGCCGAAAAAGCAAAAGGCCGTGTACGATTAGGCGGCCCTGAAAGAGAGCGCAACACTAACGGTAACCACTATTCGCTAAAGTGGATAAAAATTTCAGATATTAAAAAAATTAATCTTTTACCTTCGGAATTAAAAAAAGGTCTGATAAAAATATTTAGGAAATATGCTTTCGCCTAAAGCTGAAAAATTAATTAACGACTATTTTAACCTTCCTTTTGAAGGCCTGTCCGGAATACGCTGCCCGTATTTTAATAACACCAGGCGGCGCGCCCGCGGACAATTGCGGGGGTTGATAGGCAAGGGTACGCCTGAAGAAATAGTCGAGGAAGCAAAAATAATTTCTACACAATACCGGCATAATATTTTTGATAAGGACGGTTTTTGCTGTATTCACGCCGCTCACAGCGATGAAGAAAAAAATGATGACGTGAGAAAATTTTTAATTGACAACGACCTCGGCATTGATTGCTCGGGATTTATCAGCCAGGCGCTCATTGCTCATTATAAGGAAACAAAAAATATTAATATTGCTAAAAATTTTTATTTTTGGCCTTTAAAAAATTTTTGGCGACGACTGGTTGCACGGCTCCGTCCGGTTGAAAACATGTCGGTGAGCGTGATAGCAAAAGATGAAAATTCGTTAAAAATTGCCGACGGACGGGAAACGTATGACTGGTCAAAATTGCAGCCAGCCGACCTTATATTTATGATGGAAACAGGACCGAACAAAAAGCGAAATCATATTTTAATTATTGAAGATAACGAAGGCTCAATAATTAAATATGCCCACTCCCGGGCCTGGTCGTCTGACGGTAAGTACGGGCACGGCGTGGCTCGCGGAGTTATACGAATAACCAAATTGGCCGGCAATATGCTGGACCAAACTTGGGAAGAGCAAGGAAAAACAAATGATGAAAATGAAACTTATCGCGAAGCCAGTGAGGCGAAAATATTTGAAGTCCGACGTATAAAAATTTAACATTCATCTATGCAGATAATGTCGTGCGAACCATTTTCACCCCAGCTTCTGGAACAGGCGCTGTTATATTTAATTTGCGCGACAATCGGCGCCTTTGTTTTAGCCCCTCTTTTAACAAAATTTTTATACAAATTCAATATTACGCGCCGCGGAGAATATGATTTTACTTTGCGCGGATCCGAACGGTCGCAAAAAATTGGCACGCCAATAATGGGCGGCATTTTGGTAATAATTACTGTTACAATAATCACATTATTATTTAATTGGGAACGAAGTTATACTTATGTGCCAATCGGCGTGATGGCAATATCGGCGCTGCTTGGAGCAGCAGACGATCTTCTGAATATCTTTGGCGCAAAACGGCGCGAACGCAGCTTAAAGAATACCTGGCTTTTGGTTAAAGTTCACAGAATTTGGTATATGCGCGTGCTTCACGCCTTGAGTCTGCCTTGGGTGGCATTCCGGCAATTTACTTCGGCTCTCGGCTCGCACCCGGGCCGTGGCATTCAAGTACACGAAAAACTATTAATGCAATTCATTGCAGGCGCCGTGACGGCCTGGTGGATATACTTTAAACTCGGTGAAAACTGGCGTTCGCTCTGGCTGCCGTTCGATGGGGAAGTTTCTTTAAGCTGGTGGATTATCCCACTGGTTATTTTACTTGTAATGTTTACGGCAAATGCTGTAAATATCGCTGACGGCCTGGACGGCCTGGCCGGCGGCGCGCTGATTATGACTTTTTCCGGGCTAACCGCAATAAGCTGGATAGAAGGGCGCGTAGCTTTTACTCTTCTCAATGCTACGGCGGTTGGCGCGCTCATTGCTTACACTTATTTCAATATTAAACCGGCCCGCTTTCAAATGGGCGACGTGGGCACGCTGGGGCTGGGGGCGCTTTTCGCAATCAACGCCATTGCCGTGAATAAAACAATTCTCATTCCCCTGCTGGGTTTTATTTTTTATGTGGAAGCGATTTCCGTGATAATCCAAGTATTTTACCGCCGTCTGCTCGGCCGCCGCTTTTTCAAAATGGCTCCTCTGCACCATCACTTTGAATTCCACGGCTGGAGCGAAGAAAAAATCGTTATGCGCTTTTGGCTGATTCATCTGTTTTTCGTGGTTGTGGCAGTGTGGCTATCCCTGCATTAAGTATATAGATGGTTCGTTATGCAAAATAATTTCTTTAAACATGGACGGATACTTATCCTGGGATGACAATACAATTACTGATTTCTCCGAAGCGAATGTGAGCGCAATGTATGAACGCGGTTTTGTTTTTACCCGACTTGGCAAAGGACAGATGACGCAAACAAGAAGCGTGCGGGTGGATTTGAGCAAATTTGAACTCAACAGTGAAAACCGCCGTATTTTACGCAAGGTGGATAATATTGAACTTAATATTGAAACACTCCCCCATCCAAATTATGATTGGCGCATACACAAGCTCGGTTTTGATTTCTATACCGCAAAATTCGGCCCAAAAACTTTTTCCGCCAATAAAATCAAAGAGCTTTTAACAAGCAACGAAAGCAATTACAACAAATTATTCGTTTATCAATTTAATAACGCGCCGGTCGGTTATTGCATTTGTTTTGAGAATAACAATTGGCTTCATTATGGTTATCCTTTTTATGACTTGAACTCTAAAATCGATAATCTTGGCATCGGTATGATGACAAAAGCGATCGCTTGGGCTAAAGAAAACAGTAAAAAATATGTCTGTCTGGGCAGCGCCCAAAACCCATCCGCAGTTTATAAACTGCAATTTGCCGGCGTGGAATGGTTCGACGGGCAAACCTGGCGTTCTGATGCGGAAGAATTAAAAAAGATTCTATTAACCGGATCCCCGCTTGCGCGAGGATGACACGGAATATTATGAGACATATTCACTTCATCGGAATCTGCGGCGTCGGTATGAGCGCCCTCGCGATTCTTTGGAAAAAGATGGGTTGGAAAGTAACCGGTTCTGACGCCGGATTTTATCCGCCTATATCCACCCATTTGGATCAAAACCAAATCGATTTTTACGCCGGCTGGCATCCTGAAAAAATTGGCACGCCGGATTTGGTTGTGGTCGGCAATGTCGCCGGGTCGGAAAATCCGGAATGGCTATTCGTACAGGAGCATAATATTAAGCACATTTCATACCCGGAATTAATCGGACAAAATTTGGTAAGGAAAAATTCAATTGTCTGCGCCGGCACCTGGGGCAAGACTTCTACCACCGCTTTACTTTCATACATTTTAACCCGGGCGGACTACAAACCCGCCTATATGTTTGGCGGTCTCTCCCTTAGCCTGCCATATGCGGCTGACGATTTGGGCGGCGATTGGAGTGTGCTTGAAGGCGATGAATACAAAACCGGCAAAGACAACCCCATGGCAAAATTCTTTTCATATAAACCGACTTATTTGCTTCTTACCGGTCTTGAGTGGGATCACTTCGATATGTATCCGACGGAAGAATCATATTATGGCGCCTTTAAAAAGCTGATGAAATTATTGCCGGAAAACGGACTGGTGCTCGCTTGCACCAACAGCGAAAACATTGAACGCGTACTTCCTGAAACGAACGCAAAGGTAATCAGATACGGAACCGATAACGCAGACTACATATTTAGCGAAGTGACATGCGGAAAAGACGGAATTTCTTTTAAAATTTCCAGCGGCGGAGCGACAAATGAAATTAAATCGCCAATGCTTGGCGATTATATGGCTGAAAATATCTGCGGAGCTTTCGCCATGGCGAGCGAAATCGGGGTTGCCAAAGGTACAATTATTGACGCCATCGGAAGCTTTGGCGGAATTAAGCGCCGGTTGGAAAATCGCGGCAAGACAGCGGAAGGCGCAACAATATTTGACGACATCGCCCACTCACCAATTAAAGCGCGCTCAGTTCTGCAAACGCTAAGAAATATTTACAGCGGAAAAATTATCGCAGTTTTCGAACCAAATACCGGCAATCGCCAGGTTTCATCCGCGCCGGGTTATGACAGCAGTTTTTTAAATGCGGACATTGTCGTAATTCCCCGTCTGACAAAAATAAAAATCGACGAAAAAACCAATGATACGGTTATGGACGGCCAAATGCTAGCAGACATCATTGCGCGAACGCATAAAACTGTGAAACTTATTAGTGATGACGCACAACTTGTGAAATATTTAAAAACCGCAGCCGGTCCTGAAGACGCAATCGTCTTTTTGGGCAGCCACGGTTTCAGGGGTATGATTGAGAGCCTGATTGATTAGCTATTTTCCTTCATCAACCACTTCGGCAACGTAGTTTTCTCCGACTTCTTTAACGTTAAGAGTAATTCCGCAGTGGTTGCATTCAATGATATGGCCATCAGCCAGATCAGGATAGTTAGTCAAATCGATTTCATTCTTACACTCAGGGCAAATGAGTTTCATAATATTTATTAATTGCTTTGAAAACGATTACATAATACTACATTTATAATAATTTGTCAACCGTTATGGTTACGCCGCAAATAAAAGCCGAAGAACTTGCACAAGCCATCGGTTTGGAAGGAGATCTGTATTTAAAGCGCGAAGATCTTCACCCCTACGGCTCGCATAAAGGCCGTTCAATTCCAAAAATGCTTTCTAAATATGCAGCCGAAGGATGGAAGAGTTTTGTGATTTCATCTTCCGGCAACGCCGCTCTCGCGGCGGCGATTGTCGTAAAAAAATTGAATCTGGAATTGTCCAATAAAATTTTACTGGCCATTTATGTGGGGAAGGATATTAATAATGAAAAATTTGACAGAATTAGTATAGCAATAAAAGACGAAAAAAATATTTCTATTAAACAGGTGACGCACCCGAAACACGAGGCATTTTTAGAGGATAAACTCGGCAAAGCAAAAAATTTGCGCCAGTCCACAGATGATATGGCGTTAAAAGGATATGAAGAGTTGGCCGGTGAACTCGGGGAAATAAAAAAAATATGCGCAATATTTATTCCCACTTCAAGCGGTACAACCGCGCAGGGACTCTATTTGGGCTTTGAGAATCTTGGCTTGCACCCGCAGATTCATATTGCTCAAACCGATGAATGTCATCCGATAGCGGACGCTTCAGTGCCTTCATCGGGGTCTGCTTCACTGGCCGACGCGATTGTCGATAAAATCGGGCATCGAAAAAATGCCATAAACGATCTCA
The DNA here is from genome assembly GCA_026396515.1 of Candidatus Magasanikiibacteriota bacterium. GTDB lineage: Bacteria > Patescibacteriota > Patescibacteriia > Magasanikbacterales > GWA2-37-8 > JAPLWQ01. Next base: position 386,615 of record JAPLWQ010000003.1, read on the forward strand.
TGAAAAAAAGTAATGGCCGGGGATGGATTATATCTAACGAAGAGATACTGGACGCAATCACATTGGTGAAAAGAACGGAAAATTTGGATATTTCTCCGAACAGCGCTTTGTCTGTGGCCGGATTAAAAAAAGCCGTACAAAACGGCTATTCATTCGACGGCCCTGTTGTCTGTCTGATTACCGGACTTTAATACCTCATCATAAATTTATCACGGCAATATCCATTTTGCCGTCAAAATTGACATCAACAGTGCCAACCATCGCCCCGGCGGATCCTAAAAGCCCGCTGGGTATAAATTCAGACAACTTCTTTCCGGTACCGTCAAATACCCTTATCGGCATTTTCTTTACTGACATGGCACTAACGATAATCTCATCTCTCCCGTCCCCGGTTATATCGCCGGTTGCCACGTAAATTCCACCTTTGAAGGTTTTATCATATGGGTAAAAACGCTTTTTTAATATTGAAATGCGATTGTCATAGATTAGTACTTCCGCCGGCTTGCCTTTGCCCACACCAACAACTACACTGCCTGGTTTGCCAGGACCATCCAGTTGAGCGGCAGCCACAGAAAAACCGCCGACATATTTTTTCGGGTCAAACGGCGTATAACCGCCCTGCATAACCGCTCCATGATAATTGTACATCATTATATTATTGCCAAAACTTGGAGAAATTACGATTTGGTTCTCTGCTTGTTTTTCAAATAATTTATTAACTGAAATTCTGATATCCCCCTTAAAATTTCCGCCGAACGGATAATCACTAAACCAATGCTCTCCCTGACTGTTAAATATTTCAAGCTTTGATCCGCTTGCCACTATTGTTTCCTCATCTCCGGCGTTGTCGATATCGGAAAAAAGGATTCGCGCTCCACCCGGGTACCGGGCATCATAGGCAAAAAATCCGTTACGCACTCTTTGCCCAAGATAATCTACAAATCTGACAAACGCGCCATTCACAAAAACCAAATCTTTAACTGTCTGATAGGTTTTTAGCATGAGCAGGCCGTCTTTTGCCGCCACTTTAATTTTACTGACGATCCCGCCATTATTTACTTTAGGATCTTGTGTGCCGATCAGTTTTTCAAACTCTCCGCCCAGGTCAACCTCTTTTTCTTCTGCCAATGAATTAACAACAGCCAAGCCATTGGTAAATTCTCGCCGCCAAACATCTTTGTAATATCCACTACCGCCGTTCATGGGTGTGGCTACGCCCATGGGGGCTCCAAGGTTCACATTATATTCATCATACCACCATTTTTCAGAGTGGCTTTGTGAACCGGCGTCATAGCTAAAATATCCGTTTTCCATAAGTGAACTGGCCAAACCAAAACGCACTTTAGTATAATCGGTCTGCGCTTTTGTCGGGTCGGCTGAAGTGTTGCCAAGTATGGCGACTTTCGGCTCGCGGCTGGTATTGGCCGACAGGCCATAAAGCCTCATTTTTTCCTCCCAGGAAATATAGCCGTTGGTGGAAAAATTTTCAAAATATATTCCGTTGATATCGCCGTAATATCCTTTGTCGCCATTACCCACAATAATTAACGGCTGTTTGTATTTTTCACGCGTCAATTTAAAAAGTTTGCTCATACCGGATTGCCAAGCGCTGTCCAAGTCGGCCGCTCTATCATTTTGGCCGTCGCGATTAGAATCAATCGCTCCGCCGTTCAGCCAAGAAATATTTGCCCAAGTATTATCATAAAATACGCCGTCCCATAAACCGGACGAAAGAAGCTCATTTACCACAAAATCTGATAAATAGTCATTCCATCGTCGGCCATTTGTCTGATAATCGGTGACATTAAGCATCCAGGCGGTATCCCAAAAAACGACGTGGGCCCCCCCGCCGTCGCGCAACCACATGTCATCAGAAATGCCGCTGAGCAGGCGTTTAAACAAACCGTTTGGACTGCGATCCCATTCAGCGTGTTTATTTATCGGAAATTCCTGTGAAGTAATATATACGAGTATTTTTATTTCCGGATTTATTTGCCTAATTTGGCGAATTTGCTCCGCACTATTTTGCTGAGCGAGCATGTGTAGAATTAATACGTCCCATCTTGCCAAGAGCGGCACGTCGCTTTGACGAATGGGAGAATAGAGATAAAGGCTTGCCAGCCTCGGATATTCATTAGCGCTTTGCGCTTTTACCGGTCCGTTTTGCGGTAAAAGACTTAAAAAAACAACCACCATTAGTATTAGCGACAAAAATTTTTTAGATTGTCGCGAAAAAGCGGCTGCCATATGCTTTAACTATTTTACTGATGCTTGAGCTTTGCGAAAAACATTTATCAAGTCAGGATAATATAGTTCCGGTAAGTGATGACCCGACATATATTCCACCGCATTTTGACGGTAAGAAATATCGGTAATTTTTTTCAACGCATCCGTAAATTCACCGTTATTTATATCAACGGACAACCCGGCGCCGGAATTTTTAATCAGTTCCGGCAAAGCGCCAAATTTGGAAGTTATGATCGGCACGCTCTGCGACCACGCTTCAATCGCCACCAACCCGAAGATTTCATGCCACTGACTCGGGATAATTAAAGCGGTCATTTGGCGCAAATATTTGGAAATATCTTCGCGCTTCATGGCGCCGTGTAAAAAAATATTTTTTGCATTTGCGCTATTTATAATATTATTCAGACGCGCCAAAAGCGGTCCATCGCCAAATACATGCAAAGAATAAGGAAACTTTTCACTTACCCATTTTTCGACTAGTATCACAATGCCTTTCTCTTCATTTAAACGTCCGATATAAGCAAAGGCCGGATCTTTTGGCGCCGATACCGCCGCTTCTACCCGCTTTATGGATGAAGGTAAAAAATGAGGAATGACTGCAATTTTACCGGCCGGAAAACCCCATTTGATAAACATCTGTTTAACAAATTCGCTCGGCGCAATATATGAATCCACATATTCTTCGTAATATTTCTTGGCGTGATGAATATATGCTTCCATCGAAGCCAGCGCGCTTTGCATCGGAGACCGGTGAATGCACAAGTGGCGGGCGCATTGGTGGTAGTGGCCGCCGTGACATCGTTCGCAAACAGCGCCTTCCGTAAACATCAAATAGTTAGGACAAAGCGGTTTCCAGTCATGGATTGTCATAATCACCGGAATCTTTTCTTTCTTCAATACAGATAGAACCGATGGCGACAAATGATGATAAATCAAATGCAGGTGAGCGACATCCGGCCGCTCGTCTTTAATCAGGCGCTTTAACTTTCTTGCCGCTTCGCAGGAATATATTACGCGCAGCGGTTGAAGAAGCGAACGGAAATTAAACGAACCAAACTCAATATTTGAAACAAAATATTTGGAATACGGCGTCGGCTCGTTCCGCTTATCTTTCATTGAGAAAACCGAGACCGAATCCCCTTTTGTCCGTAAAATATCGCACAAATCCAAAAAATGATGGTCAGCGCCGCCGCGGCGATAATAAAATTTATTAATCTCTAATATTTTCATACTTAACAAACCATAAATATCTTATCGCCGCCAGCGAAATCCACCACCAAATGTTGAAAAAATTAACATCCCAGTATATGGAAATGGTAAACCCGGCCATTAATACAAGCGCCACGCTCCACCAGGTAAAAAACAAGCGGGCTTCATCCGGGTCGTCAGACATAAGCAGCGCGGATCTGTTCATAAAAAACTGATACCAAAGATACGCCAGCCATTCAATTAGCACCAGAAAGCCAATCGCTCCCAACTGGTAAAGTATGGCCAGATAATCGTTATGTATCTCACGCATGGCGATGCGAAAAGGCCAATTATTATCGAGGCCGGAAATTTCATAACCAAGTCCGACGCCGAAAAACGGGTGCGTTATCCAGGCCGAATAGCCCACCTTCCAGGTTGAAAGACGCCAGCGAAAACTGGCATCCTGCCCGCTGGTCGCATAACCAACATCTGTTCGCTCGGAAAGCACTTGGGATGTGTTGGAAAATGATTCACCGGTGGCTTTGAAAAATATTTTTCCGGCATTGATATACGCGAGCATTAGTACCGCTGACGCGGCGGCAACAGCGACAATCGTTAAAAAGTATTTAAAGCGCCGACGCAAGGTCGGTAAAAAAATTACCCAGAAAAACAGAACTGCGGCAACGGCCATCCATAAATGCCGCACCAACGATACAACCAAAGCCACGCCGACAAACGACATAGCGATAAAAATTAAAATATATACTAATTTCTTTTTTCCATACTCTTTGGCAAGCGGCCAGATGAACCATGATATCAGCCAAAAGAAAAAAATTACCAAATAAAAAATATGCGTGCCGGCGATAAGGCGCTCACCGGCGGTTGAGAGCGGCGTATATTCGCTCCACAATCCCTTACCGTTAATCAATCCATAAAAAAGAAAAAAGAAAAGCCCGATACCGCCGACAGTAAGCGCTCTCATAAATTTCAGCCAGTCATCTTTTGTACGCAATATCGCCGCGACCAGAAAATACAAAATGCCGTAAATAATATAATTTTTGTATGTTCCAAACGCTAGGGCCAAATTTAGCTGGCGGAATACCGCAGTAATAAAACCATATGTGCAGGCAACGCCGAACCCGATGAGAAAAAAATCAATTTTTTTAAATTGCCACTTTATTCTGCCTTCCAAAAGGCGCGAACAAACACTTAAAAAAATAAAGAGTATAACCAAATCAAGCGGATAAAATTTAAAATCTACCCCGTTAAGCGTGATCGGCAAAAGCGTGAAATACCTTTCAAACCACATTGTGCCAATTATGACAACATACAAGCCCGCTTCCGGGCGCATAATGGTTGAAAGAAATACCAGTAAAAATGCAAAAAAATAAAGCAGGGGCGAAAACCCGAAATTGATTACCGAAACGCAAAAAATGGCCATTGACGAGACGGCGAGTATGCTCCAAAACAGATGCTGTTTCGCGTCTGTATCCAGGGGTAAAAGTGACTTCATACTGGTAAATTCTAACATAAAATCAGCCAAAAGACAATAAAAAACACAAAACCCGCCGGTAAAGACGGGTTTTGCGTATCAACTGAGATCATCACAGAGAGAGTTATGATAATCTCATGGTGATTTGCCCCATCCGAAGATGGGGCAAGGAAAGAATGATTGAGGTGGGAACTACGGAACGAACCCGATGAACAGGCCCTGGGTGAGGCAAATCCTCTCGACCGGGGTCAGCTCAAAGAAGTTCGACTGGTTGCTGAGACAGCACTCGGGAATGGGATCCTGTTCCGCACACGGCTCGCAGTGGTCAACGACCCAGTTGCATGAACCGCAATGCGGCATCGGGCTACCATCCACGTACTGCCAGGGCACGGGGCCCCAGTAGTTGCAGCCACCGGCGACATCGAAATCGTCGCAGGTGCTGTTGATCGTGAGCGGGTTGCCGTCGACATCCAAATCCCAGCAGAAGAGGTACTGGCCCGTACCCGGAACCGGAATCGGTTCGCAGGTATGCGTATCCTTTCCACACGCTTCATCGGCCAAGCAGTCCTCGGCTTGGGAGCACTCCACGCAGATGCTGTCGAGGCAAACGGGCAGGGCCGGATTCGTGCAGTCGGTATCGATCACGCACTCGCCGGCGTCCGTGTCGGTATCGCCGTCCGAGTCAGAATCGCTGTCGGTATCGGTATCCGTATCACCGTCAGTGTCCGTGTCGGTATCGGTGTCGGTATCACCGTCAGTGTCCGCATCCGTGTCAGCGTCAGTGTCCGTGTCGGTATCGGTGTCCGTATCCGCGTCAGAGTCGGTATCGGTATCCGTGTCCGTATCGGTGTCGCTGTCGGTGTCGGTATCACCATCGCTGTCCGTGTCCGTGTCCGTGTCGGTATCTGTATCGGTGTCGGTGTCGGTATCCGTGTCCGTATCGCCGTCGGTGTCCGCGTCGGTGTCGGTGTCACCACCAGCATCCGGCACGCCACCATCGGGGACGGAACCGCAGTACCCTTCGGTATCGCAGACGAGATCAGTGTCGCACTCCTCGAGCGGAGGCTCGGCACACGGCTGGCCGTCTTCGCCAACGCACGCACCCGCCGGAATATTCTGACACTCGTACTCGCACACCACGCAAGTGGCGGACGAAGAGGTTGCCAGACAGACCGAGGAAGTATCGCACGACGCGATCGTGATCCAGCTGTTGTGGTAGATTGATCCGTCGCAGGCAGCGCCGGTACCGTCACAGTACTGCCGCGAGATGCGGCGCTGTCCATCGGCTCCGCAGAGCGCACCGTTGCAGCGGTAGTCGTACCACTGGCTGCAAAGGGTGAACTCGGCCTTGTAGGAGTCGGCCGGACAGACCGGCAGATCGCCGGTGCAGTATTCGTCGTTGTCGCACGGTCCGGCCGCGTCGCGGCAAACCGCCGTGTCCGGCAGATAGGAATCGGCCGGGCAGTCGGGGGCGGTGCCGGTGCAGAGCTCTGCCGGATCGCAATCGCCGGCGGAGATGCGGCACTCGAGCGTGGCCGGTTCGAACGTATCCGCGGGGCAGAACGAATTCACGCCGTCGCAGTACTCCGGCAAATCGCAGTCGCCCATATCGGTGCGGCAAACCTCGAACGGCAGCTTGACTGCGTCCTCGCACAAACCGAGCCCGTCGCAGTAGCTGTCCTCAGCACAGTCGTCCGCGGCCAAGCCGCAGGGCGTTGTGTCGGGTTCGAAATTGATCTCGCAGGTCCCAGCGCCGTCGCAGGTATCCGCGTGATCGCAGGTGGATTCGGAGGAATCACCGCACGGGGCACCGAGCAACTCGAAGTTGCCACCCAGATCACAGCACTCGCTGCCGGGGAAGCAATCCCCAGTATCGGTGTCTGTATCGGTGTCTGTATCGGTATCCGTGTCGGTATCCGTGTCGGTATCCGTGTCGGTATCCGTGTCGGTATCCGTGTCCGAATCAGTATCCGTATCCGTATCGGTATCGGTGTCCGTGTCGGAATCCGTATCCGTGTCTGACCCAGTGTCAGTGTCGGTGTCCGTGTCGGTATCGGTATCACCATCGGTGTCCGTATCGGTATCGGTATCACCATCGGTGTCCGTATCGGTATCGGTGTCACCACCGGCATCAGGGCCACCGTCGCCAGCGTCCGGACCAGCATCCATGCCAGTATCCGTATCGCCGTCAGTGTCACTGTCGGTGTCCGTGTCCGTATCGGTGTCGGTATCACCATCGGTGTCCGTATCTGTGTCAGCGTCCGTGTCGGTATCGGTATCCGTGTCTGACCCAGTGTCAGTGTCGGTATCCGTGTCCGTATCGGTGTCGCTGTCGGTGTCGGTATCACCATCGGTGTCCGTATCCGTGTCAGCGTCCGTGTCGGTATCGGTATCCGTGTCTGACCCAGTGTCAGTGTCGGTATCCGTGTCCGTATCGGTGTCGCT